>DASYRI010000177.1:0-35005 GCA_036004545.1 Gemmatimonadales bacterium | reverse complement strand
GTGAGGGTGCGCCCCTCGCGCTTGAGCGGAAGGACCATGTGGCGCTTGGCGACGTCGCCGGGGATGAGCCTCAGAATCTTCTGGTCCACCTCGAAGCGGGAGAGATCCACCGCCGGGACCCTGAGCTGCCGCGCGATGATCCGGGTGACCTCCACCTCAGGCACCAGCCCCTGCTTGGCCAGAATGTAGCCCAGCGGCATGCCGGAGGAGCGCTGCTCCGCCAGCGCCTGCGCGAGCTTCTCCCGCGAGAGGAGCCCCTCCCGGAGCAGAATATCACCCAGCCGATCGCTGGTAACCGCGGCCGTAGTCATGCCTGGCGAACCCCTTCCATCGCAACGTAGCTCAACCCCACTCCTATCGGACGGTCAGAAAAGGCGTGAGTCGAGTCACCAGCGACCGACTGATCCCCGGTACCCGCTCAAGATCGGACACTGCGGCGAATGGCCCCGCCTCCCGGCGATATGCCAGAATCGCCCGGGCACGCACCGGCCCGATCCCGGGCAGGGCGACCAAGTCCGCTTCCGACGCAGAGTTGAGATCCACCGGTCCACCGGATGACCGGGGTGGCGGAATCGCGTAAGCCCCGGAGATGCTGAGCCTTGCACCACTCTCCGAGAGCGCGCCACCCATCCCCTGCCCGCCGAATCGTACCCGGCCGGCAAGGGAGCGCAGCAGGGTCGGACCGATCCCGGAAACCCGATCCAGATCCTCAAGCCCCCTGAATGGGCCCCCCGCCACCCGGTCCTCCACGATCTGCTTTGCCAGTGACATGCCAATGCGGGGGAGCCGAGCAATCTCTTCGGCCGGGGCGGTATTGAGGTCCACAACCTCGCCCGCGGCGAGCGGCCGGGCGGCCGCGGCGGAGCGCTCCCGGTGCCGGGCGGGGTCGGGTTCCCCGGTCGGATCCACCCGTCCGGGCACCAGCAGCTCGCCCGGCGGCGCCCCGGCTCGGCCCACCCAGAGGCGGGCGGCGTGGGCGATCACGGCGAGGCCCAGGAGCAGCAGCACCGCGCGAGGCTCGCGATTCATCGAGCCACGGTAACGGCCCCGAGCCAGGGAGCGGGGAGCCCATTCGCGCGGGCGCTGGGCGGAAAAGCGCGGGAATCGCGGCTGGGGGTTGGGGGTTGGGGGTTGGGGGTTGGAAGCGAGGGTGGGGTCAGGGTGGCCCTCCTCGCTACTCCCTACTCGCTACTCCCTCGTAGTCCGAACCAACGCCATCGCCACGTCACCCACCACCTGCAGACTCGCCGCACTCACCTTGTCGAGGGTGTCGTCCGGGGTGTGATGCCACTGGTTGTCGGGGCCGCCGAAGGTGAAGTCGATCAGGTCGATGGCGCGGATTCCGGCCTGCTGGAGCGGCACGTGATCATCGTCGAGCGTGATCCCCTCCTCGGGCACGAAGACGTCGCCATGGCCGATCCGCGCCGCCAGCGCCCAGACCAGCTCGACCACGTCGGGCGCGCCGGTAAGGGAGCGACCCTCCTGGGGAATCCTGAGGTCCTTGTCGCCCACCATGTCGAACAGCACAGCGAAGCGGGGCGCCGGCCCCACCGGATGGAGGGCGTAGTACCGGGAGCCGAGCAGCACGTCCTCGTTCCGGTCGAAGTCGCCGTAATCCTCCCCGTCCACGAACAGCAGATCCACGCCGATCGCCGGGCGAGTCTGCTTGAGCTGGTCGGCCATGGCGAGGAGGACGGCGACGCCGGAAGCGCCGTCGTTGGCGCCGGGCACCGGCAGCGTCGTATCGCGGCTGGCCCGGCCATCGGCCCTGGGGCGGGTGTCCCAGTGGGCCAGGAAGAGAAGCCGGGTCGCCGCAGCGGGATTGAAGCGCGCCACATAATTGACCAGCGGAAGCGAGTCGCCGCGGGCGGTGACGTGGGTCCACCGCTGGGCGATTACGGAGTCGGCGCGGGCGTGCAGCAGACTGTCCAGCCAGGCGGCCATCGCGGCGTGGCCCTTCGTCCCCGGAATCCGCGGCCCGAAGGCGAGCTGGCGCTCCACGTAGCGGAGCGCCGCCTGGCCCTGGAACTCGCGGGCCGGCATCCGGTCGCCGCAGCCGGCGAACAGGGGGAGGAGAGCGACGACAGCTCGCATGAAGACAGGGGTCAGCGGTCAGGAGCCAGGGATCAGGGGCGTCGAGGCCCGACGCGGATGAAGTAAGCGGCCACGAGCCGCCGAACGGAAGCTCCCTGATCCCTGATCCCTGATCGCTGACCCCTGCTACCTTTGTTCCATGCGCCTGCTCCGCCGCCACCTCCTCCGCTCCCTCACCGGCCCGTTCGTCTTCTCCTGGACCGCGCTCACCGGCATGCTCATGCTCAATCAGCTCTCCCGCCGCTTCGGCGACCTGGTGGGCAAGGGGCTGCCGGCGGGCGTCATCACCGAGGTCCTGGTGCTCTTCATCCCTTTCATAGTTGCTCTGACCCTGCCGATGGCGATCCTGGTCGCGGTGCTCTACGGGTTCAGCCAGCTCGGCGTGGACAGCGAGATCACCGCGATGCGCGCCAACGGGGTGAGCGTGGTCCAGATGCTTCGCCCGGTCGTGGCGGCGGGGGCGATCCTGTCGCTGGCGAACTTCCTGTTCGTAGACCAGATCCTGCCCCGCACCAACCTCCGCCTGCTCAACCTGCAGAACGACATCGCCCAGAAGAAGCCGACGTTCCGGCTCCGGGAGCAGGTGCTGAACGACCTCCCCGGCGCGCTGTACTTCCTGCAGGCGAGCCGGATCGAGCCGGGCAGCGGCCGGATGCGGGAAGTGGTGATCTTCGACCTGAGCCCCTCCGACGGACGGCGGGTGATCGAGGCGGATAGCGGCTACATGGCCATCGAAGCGGGCGGCAGGAACCTGGGGCTCCGGCTGTTCGACGGGCTGGTGCGGGAGTACAAGACGGCCGAGCCCGCCATGGTTCGGATCACCCGGTTCCGCGCCAATCAGATCCGGGTGCAGGACATCGAGGATTCCCTGCGCAAGAGCTTCGGCACCCTGGAGAAGGGCGACCGCGAGATGACCACCTGCGAGATGATGGACCGGGTCACCGCCTCGCGGCGGCGGGCGGACCATTTCGCGGCCCGGGAGCTCGAGCTGGCCCGGAACGACGTGCGCGCCCTGCTCGGGCTGGTCGTGCTCCCCGCGCCGGCCGATGAGGGAAAGCCGCCCGCCCCCCGGTGCGGCGCCTGGCGCAGCGTCGAGCGCTGGACCGGCCGGCTGCTCCTGCCCCGCAAGGCGGCGGCCCAGGGGCCGGTCCGCGATTCGGTGGTGGCCCCCTCGCTCGCCCCCGCCTCGCCACCGGTCGGGACCGCGCGTCCCGCCGCGGCCGGGCTCGCGAGCCTCGCCGAGCTCAGCGACGTCCGGGAGCAGAAGGCGTTCTACACCCGCGACGTGCACCAGTACCTGGTCGAGATCCACAAGAAGTACACCCTTTCGCTGGCCTGCCTCAACTTCGTGCTCATCGGGGCGGCTCTCGCGCTCCGCTTTCCCCGGGGCGGCATCGGGCTGGTAATCGGCGGGAGCCTGGTGATTTTCGCCCTCTTCTATGTCGCGCTCACCGCCGGCGAGACGCTGGCCGATGACGGCGTCATCTCGGCCGAGCTGGCGATGTGGCTGCCCAACCTGATCGTGCTGCTGGCAGGCCTGGGAGGTCTCCTCCGGGTGAACCGGGAGTTCGGCTCGACCCGCGGCGGCGACCTCGGCGACCTCTCCAACCTCCTCCTGGGGTGGCTCCCCGGGCGGGGAGCCGGGGCCGCGGGGCGCAGGGCGGCGCGCGCCTGATGCGGATCCTCTCCCGCTACGTCCTGGGGCAGTGGCTCCGGGTGTTCCTGCTCACCGCCATCGGCCTGCCGTTCGTGTCGGTGCTCACCCAGCTCACCGACAACCTTCGCCGGCTCCTCGGGCGCGATCTCTCCGCCGGCACCATCGCGCTCAGCTATCTCTACGCCCTGCCGCAGAACATCGCCACCATGATGCCGGCGGCGGCGCTCTTCGCGGCGGTGTTCACCGTGGGCCCGCTGGCGCGGCATTCCGAGCTCACCGCGGCCAAGGCCGGCGGGATCAGCTTCCGCCGCGTCGCCCGGCCGATTTTTCTCGCCTCCATGGTGGCGGCAGTGCTCTGCTACTACATCGGCGAGTGGTCCACCGAGGCGACCACCCGGCAGCTCGAGCTGCAGAAGGAGCGACAGGCGCGCAACGTCACCACCCGCTACAACTTCGTCTACCGGGATGCCAGCGGCTGGGTTTACACCATCCGCCAGCTCAACACCGCCGACAACGAGATGGATCAGGTGGTGCTGGAGTGGACGACCCGGGATCCCAAGGCGCCGGCCTACGCGATCGCGGCCGACACCGCCCGCTGGGACCCCGGGACCCGGCGCTGGAGATTCCACCACGGGGCCAGCCACATCATGCTGCCCGACGGCCAGGCGCTGACGATGGGGTTCGGCGAGCTCCGGCTCCGGCGCTTCAGCCAGACGCCGCGCGACCTCCTCCTCGAGCCCAAGAACCCGGAGGAGATGACCTACCGCGAGCTGGGGGCGTACATCGGGTCGCTCAGGAGCTCAGGGAACAACACCAAGAAACTGGAGGTCCAGCGGGCGGTGAAGCTGGCGCTCCCCGCGGCCTGTCTCATCATCGCGCTCTTCGGGGCCCCGCTCGCCGTCTCGGCCCCGCGGGCCGGGGCGGCGGTGGGGATCGCGATCAGCCTGGGCACCACGCTCGCCTACCTGCTGATGATCAATCTCTCCCAGGCGATCGGCGCCTCGGGCGTGATGGACCCCATGGCCGCGGCGTGGCTGCCGAACGGGGTGTTTCTCGGGTTGGGAGCGTGGTTGATGGCGAGGGTGAGGACCTGATAGTTGGCAGTGGGTAGTGGGCAGGGGACAGTGGCGGATGCGACGCGGGGCCGGAAATTCTCCCGGCCCCGCGTCCGTGTTTCACTGCCCACTACCCACTGCCCACTGCCCACTAGAAGGTGTATTTCCCCCCCAGCTGAACCCGCCACCGGCTCGAGCCGGTCTGGGCCTGTCTCAGGAAGAAGTTCGTCGTATTGAGGGTGTAGCGCCCTCGGTCGTCGGCTTCGCTCGCGGTGCCCCGGGTATCGTAGCTCGCGAGGTTGAGCAGCGCCCGCGTCTCGAAGGTGTTCGTCTGGCGGTTCCAGCCCCATTCCCGGTTCAGGATGTTCAGAAAATTGAACACGTCGGCCTGGATCTCGAAACGCTGGCCGCTCAGCGTGGGCACCACCTTGGAGAGCCGGATGTCCAGGAACTTGGTCCACGGGTTCCGGCAGGAGTTCCGCTCCATGATGCGGCCGCGCTGCTCCCGGAGGCACGGCTCGCTCACGATGAAGGCGTTGAGCCGGTCCCAGTCCGCCGCTGTGACGAGGCTGATGTCGGTCGCGTCCTTGGGGACATACACGAGGTCGTTCACGGTCATGCCGTCGCCGTTGGCGTCGCCGTTGACGGTGTAGGCGTAGGGCGAGCCGGCGCGGGCGGTGTAGAGCAGGGAGCCCTGAAGGCCGAACGGCAGGTTCCCCGTGGCGGAAACCGAGATCTTGTGGGGTATCGAGAGGCCCGAGGTGCGCAGATTCCGTTGCCCCAGGGGCCCATCCAGCGCGGTGTTCTGGAGGTTGGAAGTCGCGATGTCCGAGGTGAAGGTCATCAGGTCCATGACCTCGGAGTGGGTGTAGGCGGCGTTGAACTCCACCCCGTTGCTGAAGCGCTTGGCCAGCTGGAAGGTGAACTGCCGGGAGAAATCGCCGCCCCGGTTGGAGTGATGCACCACCGCGGCCACCGAGTCGGTCTGCTTGAGCCGCCTGAGCGAGCCGCTGCCGGCGGGGTTCGCTGTGGCGTAGAGCTGGCGGCCCTCGCCGTTCACCGCGCCGAGCCGCACGTTGTCGTCGGTCTGGTACAGCGTGTTGCGGCCCCGGGTCTCCAGGAAGTCCCCGGTGGCGACCATGCCCCAGGGGAGCTTCTGATCCACGCCGAGCGAGTACTTGAGCGCCTGCTGCCACTTGAAGTTGTCGTCGAAGTAGTTCACCGTCGCGGCCGGCGGAGCCACCGCCGCACCCCCGGCGCAGGTCCGGGGCATGTTGTTGACGTCCACGGTGAACGTCGGCACGCCGCCCGACGCCGGGGTGCAGATCAGCGTGGTCTGGTCGAGCCCGGTGTTGGTGAAGGCGTTGGAGATCCAGACGTAGGGCGGCCGGCCGGTGAAGACGCCCACCCCACCGCGCACGATCGTGTTCCCGTTGGCGCCGGGGTCCCAGTTGAAGCCGAGCCGCGGCGACCAGAGGTGGTTCCCGGTCGGGAACCGGTCGGTGTGCACCCCGAGGGTATCCACCAGCTGTTTCAGCGGGTTGGCCACCGGGTGGGGATTGCTCGGCACGTCGATCCGGAGGCCGCCGGTCAGGGTCAGGTTGTCCGCCAGCGTCCAGCGATCCTGGAGGTAGCCGCCGTACTGCTTCACGCTGAAGTCGGCGATGGGGCCGTTGGGGCGGAGCGCCAGCTGAATCTCGTACCGGTTGGGGGTGAGCGCGTTGTAGGCGGTGGTGTCGGCGAAGGTCCAGACCCCGTAGCGCCCCTGCCAGAAGACGTTCACGAACGAGAAGAACTCGTTGTGGCTGCCCACGGTGATCTCGTGCCGCCCGAGCGGAAACGTCAGGTTCGCCGTCGCCTCGTGGATCTTCTGGTCGAGGGTGTTGGCCTGGGAGAACTTCTCGCCCCCCGCCGCGATGTAGTTGTTGGCCACGTCCCCCTGCACCAGGATCAGCGGCACCTGGTTGGGGATGGTCCGGTTATCCGCGATGGTGGTGCGCCCGAAGAGGAGCTCGAGGTTCGCCTTCCCGATGATGGTGTTCAGCTTGGAGCGGATGTTCCGGGTGTGGTCCACGAAATTGAAGCCGCTGTTGGAGAGCTGGAACCCGTCGCGGTCCACCCGGTTCCGGGTGCCGCGGGCGAGGTTGTCCGCCGAGGCGTTGACGATGTTGCCGGACACCTCGAGCTGGGTGCTGCCCCCGATCTGCCAGTTGAGCTTGCCGAAGTAGCTGTTGTCCGGCTGGTCGAGGGTCGGGGGCTCCGGCCCGCCCGGGTCGAAGCCGGCCTTCGCGATGGTGATCTGCCGCACCCGGTCGGCGGTGGTCCGGGTGATGCCGGTCGTCGGCTGGGTGACCTCGGCGCTGAACAGCGGGGACTGCCGCGACTGGACGTCCACCGCCACGAAGAAGTGGAGCTTGTTCCGGATGATCGGCCCGCCGAGAGTGCCGCCGTACTGCTTGATGTCGAAGGTGGTGACCTTGGCCAGCGCGGTGTCCTTCCCGACCAGCTCGGGCCGCTGCACGTAGCCGAACATCGAGCCGTGGAACTCGTTGCTGCCCGACTTGGTGATCCCGTTCACCAGCCCGCCGGAGAAGCCCCCCTGCCGGACGTCGAACGGGGCGGTCAGGATCTGGAACTCCTTCAACGCCTCGAGCGAGAGCGCCTTCCCGCCCACCCGCGCGCCCGGCACGCCGCCGCCGGCGGCGAGGCCGAACAGGTCGTTGTCCACGCTGCCGTCGATCATGATCGTGTTGAAGCGCGGATTCTGCCCGCCGATCGAGAATCCGCCGGCGTTGTTGGGCGTCACCTGCGGGCTCATGTTGAGCAGCGAGGTGAAGTTCCGCCCCAGGATCGGGATCCGCTGGATGCTGGTGTCGGACACCGACTGCGCCGGACCGGTGCGCCCGCTGTTGATCAGCGGGTTGGTCGCGGCGATGATGGTCAGCTCCTCCAGGGTCACCACCGACTGCTTGAGCTCGAAGTCCTGCACGTACCGCTGCCCCAGGGTGAGCACGATGCCCGTCTTGGTCGCCGGCTGGAAGCCGATGGCCCTGATCTCCATCGTGTAGGGCCCGCCGGGCGGGACGTTCTCGAAGGTGTACCGGCCCGCCGAGTTGGTGGTGGTCTGCTGCCGGGTGCCGGTACTGGTGTTGGTCAGGGCAACGATGCCGCTCTCCACCGTCCCGCGGCTCTCGGAGATGATCCTCCCCTGGACCGCGGCGCTGGTAACGCCCTGGGCGGCGAGGACCTGGGTCCCGCCGAGCAGGAGCGCCCCGACGGCCGCCCCGAACCGAAGTGCACGACCGAATGGCTGCATGGAGCGAACTCCCGGATCGTGATGGATGCTCTGGTCAGACCGGCTCGCCGGGATGGCGAGACGCTGGTGAATGCCGAACGTCCTGGGATGTCACGGACAATGGCCCCTCGTGGGGAAGGAGCCGGAATCGCTGAAAAGTACCCGGCGGCGCAACCAAATCAAGAAGTCGGAGGATACCCTGCCGGACGGATCTGCCCCGCCGCCCTGGCCAGGTAGAAGACCGGGATCCCCGCCAGGATGATGCCGAAGGTCACCCCGGTGTTCGACGGATCGGTAACCAGCGCGTTGACGATCATGCCAAGCGAGGCCAGCAGGAAGATCACCGGCACCGCGGGGTAGCCGAAGACGCGGTAGGCCCTCGGCAGCTCGGGCCGGCTCCGCCGCACCACGAACACCGCCAGCACCGCGAGGACGTAGAAGGGCCAGATGCCCAGGACGAACTTGTCCGCCAGCTGCTGGAAGTCGTTGAACAGGACGTAGATGACGCCGAGAGCGCTGGCGAGGAGGATCGCCGTCGAGGGACTCTTGAACCGGGGCGAGACCCGGGCGATGCCCCTGAAGAACAGCCCCCGGTCCGCCATGCCGAAGAAGATCCGCGGGCTGCTCATCATGGTGGCGTTGGTGCTGCTGAAGGTCGAAATCATCACCACCCCGGCGATCAGCCCCGCCCCCGCCTGCCCGAGCATCGGAATCCGCTCGGCGGCCACCGTGGCGATGTTCTTCCCGTATTCCGGCCTGGCGATCTGGGCCATCTCGGGAAGCGGGACCAGGTACATGTAGGCGACGTTGACCAGCATGTAGATGAGGATGATGGCCAGCGTGCCGAGGATCAGGGCCCGGGGCAGGTTGCGGGCGGGATCTTTCACCTCCCCGCTCATGAAGGAGAGATCCGCCCACCCGTCGTAGGCCCACATGACCGAGACCATCGCCGTTGCCAGGGCCGAGAGCCCGAGCCCGCCGGTCCAGAGCGGACTGAAGTGGCCCACCGAGCCGGTCGGCGCCGCGAAGGCGAACAGCACGAGGAGAATCAGCGCGCCGTACTTGGTCGCGGTGGCGACGTTGGTCACCGCCGCCGCCCGCTGCACGCCCAGGTAGTTGAGGATCCCGACGCCGGCAATGAGGCCGGCCGCAACCCAGTGAACCTGCTGAGCGGAGAGCGGGACGAACTGGCGGAGGTATTCGGCGAAGATGGTCGAGATGGCGCCGAGCGCGGAGGCGCGGATCACCGCCAGCTGCGACCAGCCGAAGAGAAAGGCCGGCATCGGGCCGAAGGCTTCCTCGAGATAGGCGAAGATGCCGCCGCTCCGCGGGAACAGCGCGGCGAGCTCGGCGAGCGTGAGCGCCCCGAAGAGCGCCAGGACGCCCCCCAGCACCCACGCCACCAGCACCAGACCTGGAGAGCCGAGCCGCCCCGCCACCGTGGCCGGTACCCGGAAGATGCCGCTCCCGATCGTGATCCCGATCAGGACCATGATCGCCGGCCAGAGCCCGACGGTGCGAGGAAGGCGTTCGCCCCAGGTGTCGCGGGGGGATTCCATTGCCGGGATGGAGTAGGGGTTGGGGGTGAGGGGTTGGGGGCGGCCCTGACCCCTAACCCGGAACAATGAGATCGCTTTGCGGCGCCGACGGCGTCACGATCGGCCCCCCCGGACTCCAGTAGACGTTCACTTCGCTCCGCACCCCGAATTCCCCCGGCAGGTAGATCCCCGGCTCCACCGAGAAGCCGCACCCCGGCAGGATGGTCCGGTCGTCGCGGGTCTCGTAGTCGTCCATGTGCGGGCCGGAGCCGTGCAGCTCCTGGTCGATCGAGTGGCCGGTGCGGTGCACGAAATACTCGCCGAACCCGGCCCGCTCGATCACGTCCCGCGCGGCGCGATCCACCTGGTAGCCTTGCACCAGCCTGCCCGCCGCCCCTGCCTGCCGCACCAGGTCGAGCGCCGCGTCGCGGGCACCGCGCACCGTCTCCCACACCGTGCGGACCTTCTCGGGGGGCTTCCGCCCGCTGTAGCCCATCCAGGTCTGGTCGGCGGAGATGGCGCCGGGGTAGCGGCCGAAGAGGTCCACCAGCACCACCTGGTCCCGGGCGAGCGCCAGGTCCTTTCCCGGTTTCGGCTCGTAGTGCCCGTCGGCGGCGTTGGGGCCGAACCCCACGATCGGCGGATGATCCGGCACGATGCCCGCCTGCTGCATCGCGTCCACCACCCGCTGCTGCAACCCGCATTCGGTGAGGCCGCTGCCGCCCCGGCTCACCGCGAAGCCGAGCGCCTCCCGGGCGATGCCGGCGAGCACCTCGGCCGCCTTCACGTGCTGGTTCGCCTCGTCGGCGCTCCAGAGCGCGGCGAACCGGGTGACCAGCGGCGCGCTCGAGACCACTTTGCCACCCAGCGACTCGATCAGCTCCACCACGCCGTGCGGCACCCGGTCGAGATAGGGGACCCCGTCCTGCGGCGAGATCTCCATCGCGAGAGTCTTTCCCGCGACGATTCCCTGGAGCGCCGCCCTGAGCTCCTCCCGCCGGGCGTAGGGGAGGATCCGGCCGGGGAATTCCGCCAGCGGCCGCAGCTCGATCTTGTGGGCCACCGCCACCGGCTCCGCGAGTGGTTCGAGAAGCACAAACAGGCGCCGCGAGCCGAGTCCGCCCAGCGCGAGGAACCGGTTCGCGATGGGGTTGTGTCCCTGGAAGTCGAAGAGGAGCCAGCCGTCCGCGCCGCATTCCTTGAGGGCCAGGGCGAGCGCGTGGGGATCGGGCGCCTTCATTGGTAGTCTCCCGACTCCGCCGCCCGCCAGACGCAGAGCTCGTCTCCGCGGGCCCGGCAGCGGTCGTGAACCATCGCTCCCTCGAAGCCGCTCGCCACCCGCAGCAGCTCGGCGAGCGCCGCGCTGTAAAAGTAGCAGCCGGCGCCGGGATAGCCCGCGCGGGTGGCGAGGGAATCGTCGAGGCGCACCTCCGGCAGCCCCTGATCCAGGTCCAGCTCGATACCGAAGAGCCGCCTTGCGGCCGCCCGCGCGGCGCGGGTCTCGAACCGCCGGCGCACCGCCCGGGGACTCCTCTGGAGGAGCAGCCGGGGCACCCCGCCCCGGCCCCGGGCCACGTAGCGCGCGGCACGGCGGCCGGCGTCGGAGTAGACCAGCGGGGCATCGGGACGACGGCCCACCAGGCGGAAGACCGAGATCGCCTCGTCGGTGGACACCGGCCGGTTATGCCCCGCCTCCTCGCGGTAGCGCTCGATCTGCTGGGCGACGGTCACGCTCAGGCCGAGCCGCTTGGCGAGGGTCTCCTCGGCGAGCTCGCTCAGCCCGTCGTCGAGCGGGGTATCGAGGTTCCTGATCGCCTCGAGCAGGCTCAAGGGAATCAAGGGATGCGCGGTTTCTGCGAGGGTCACGGCCGCTGAAACTAGCGCCCGGCCGCCGGTCGGGGAATGGGTGCTTGCGCCGGCCCCTCAGCGGTAAGACATTGGCCGGATGGCCCCGGCGCTCGCGGTGGCGGTTTCGCTCGCGGTGGCCGGAGCGGCGTGGCGAAGCGGCGCGCTCACCCAGGGCGGCGGGGCGGCCGCGGCGCTGGTCGGAACGGCGATTCTCTGGCGCACCGGCTGGAGCGGCGGCCTGGTCCTCGGAATCTTCTTCCTCTCGAGCACCCTGGTCGGCCTCCTGGCGGGCCGCCGGCCGACGGCGAGCGACGCGCGGGGCGAGCGGCGCGATGAGATCCAGGTGCTCGCCAACGGCGCCGCCGCCGCCGCCGGCGCACTGGCCGAGCCGCTTGGCCGGGGTGTGGGGCTCTGGATCGTGACCGCGGCTCTCGCCGCCGCCGCGGCCGACACCTGGGCCACCTCGATCGGCGCCCTGAGCCGCACCGAGCCGCGGGATCTGGTGCGCCGGCGCCGCGTGCCACGGGGCACCAGCGGCGGCGTCTCCACCATCGGCACGGCCGCCGGCGTTGCCGGCGCCCTGCTGGTCGCCGCCGCCGGGGCGGCCGGCGGAGGGGCGACTCGGCTGCTCCTCTGGGGTACGCTCATCGGCACCGGCGGCATGCTTCTCGATTCGCTTCTCGGCGCCACGGTGCAGGCCCGGTTCGAATGCCCGGCGTGCGGCGCCGCGAGCGAGCGGCGGCGGCACGGCTGCGGCGTGCCGACGCGCCTCGTGGAAGGATGGCGATGGCTGGACAACGACGGAGTGAACGCGCTCACGACCCTGTTCGCCGGGCTCGCTGGGGCGCTGGCCTGGTCGCTGGCGTCCTGATCCTGGCGGGCTGTGCAGGCTCGCCGCGGGATCACCTGAGCCTGAGCGGGCCCTCCTCGGGGCCAGGGGGGATGAGCGGCGGCGGCAACGGCGGCGGAAGCGCCGGCGGGAACCCGTCGGTCACCGGTACCTGGCAGGTCGTCCTGGTGATCACCGTCCCCGGCGACATTCAGACCTGGACCACGACCTGGCGGTTCGACGCCGCCGGCAGCTGTCAACTGACCAAGACCAGCTTCTCCTTGCTCGAAGGCTTCCCCCGGACCACCGAGCGCGACTGCCGGTTCGTCCTGAGCGGCGGCAGCGTCGTCGTCACCTACTCGGACACCGGCACCACCCAGTCGCTCCCGTATTCGTTCGCCGGCTTTTCGCCCGATCGGCTGGTGCTCGAAGGCCTCGAGTACCGGCGCATCGGATGAGCGACGAGGCGCGGTTCGACGTGGTCGTTGCGGGGCTCGGCCCCGCGGGCGCCGCCACGGCCCTCCGGCTGGCGCGGGCGGGGCTCCGGGTGGCGGCGGTGGACCGCGCGGCCTTTCCGCGAGAGAAGATCTGCTCGGAATACATGAGCCCCGAGGGGGTGCGCCACCTGGCGGCGATCGGCGTGCTGGAGGCGGTCGAGCGGCACGGCGGCCACCCGGTCCGCGGCACCACGGTCCACGCCCCTCGGGGGGCGCGGCTCACCGGGCTCTTCGCGCGCGCGGGCCACGCGCCGTTCCGGGACACCGGGCTCTCGGTGGCGCGGCGGCTGCTCGACCAGGCGCTGGTGGAGGCGGCGGGAGCGGCGGGGGTGGTGATCCTGGAGCGCACCACCGTCGTCGGCGTACTGCGGAACGGGGACGCGGTCACCGGCCTCGTGGTGCGGAGCGGCGACGCCCTTCGCGAGCTCAAAGCCCGCCTCACGGTGGGCGCCGACGGCCTCCGCTCGGTGGTGGCCCGCGGGCTCGGCCCCCGGCGGATCGGTCCTCTCCGCCGCTACGCCCTGGTGGCCCACGCGGCCGGCGTCCCGGCCCTGGGGGAAACGGTGGAGATGCACGTCACCGCGGACGGCTACGTCGGCCTGAATCCGCTGGGCGGCGGGGTGACCAACGTCGCGGTGGTGGTGCCGGAAGCGCGGATCGCCGCGGCGAAGGGCGCCGCCGAGCGGTTCTTCCTGGCCGAGCTCGAGCGCATTCCCGCGGTTCGCGGCCGGGTCCGGCGCGAGGCGCTGGTCCGCGCCGTGATGGTGACCGGTCCGTTCGACGTGCGGTCGCGCCGGGTGACCGCGCCGGGCGCGCTCCTGGTGGGCGACGCCGCCGATTTCTTCGACCCATTCACCGGCGAGGGGATCTGCGCGGCGTTGCGCGGCGCCGAGCTGGCGGCGGCCGCGGCGGTGGCCGCGCTGGCACGCCCGGGAGGGCGGCCGGTGAGCGACGCCGCGCTCCGTCCGTATGTTTCCGCGCGGCGGCGCGCCTTCTTCGGGAAGTGGGCGGTGGAGCGCGCGATCGGCTACGCCATGCTGGCCCCCGCCCTCTTCGACCGCTTCGTGGAGCGGCTGGACCGGCGGGGGCTCGCCCACACGCTCATCGGGGTCACCGGCGACTTCGTCCCGCCCAGCGCGGTGCTCAATCCGGTCTTCCTCTCCCAGGTCGTCTTCTGATGCCCCCCGCCGCGCGCGACGTGGACGCGGCCCAGTTCCGCCAGCTTTGCGGCCATTTCGCCACCGGCGTCGTGATCATCACCGCGATGGCGAAGCCCGGCGAGCCCGCCGGCATGACGGCCAACAGCTTCGCCTCGGTGTCGCTGTCGCCGCCGCTCATCTCGATCAACGTGGACCACGCCGCCGAGATGCACGGCGTGCTCCTCGACGCGCAGGAGTTCGCCCTCAACGTGGTGGAGAGCGCTCAGGAGGCGCTCTCCCGCCGCTTCGCGGGGAAGGAGATGGGGCGGTTCGACGGGGTGGGCTACCGGGTGGACGACCGCGGGTTCGTGCTGCTGGACGGCGCTCTGGCCACGCTCGCCTGCGTCCCCCACGCGCGGTTCGATGCCGGCGACCACACCATCTTCGTCGGCCGGGTGACCGGCGGGAGCGTGGCGCCGGGCCGGCCGCTGCTCTATTACCGGGGGGGCTACATGACCGGCGGGCCGGCGTGAACGCGCTCGAGCCGGCGGCGTTCGGCATCGAGCTGCTCGACGACCCGGAGGCGGCGCCCGCGGACGTGGGCCAATCGCTCCGGAACATCGCCCGGGCCAACCGCTGGCTGGGCGGCGCCGCGGCGGTGCGCTACGGACTCGACCGGGCGCTAGGCGGGCGGCGCTCCCCCGGCGACGGCCCGCTCACGCTCCTCGACGTGGGCACCGGGTCAGGCGATCTCCCCCGGATGGCCGGCGCGTGGGCCGCCGCGCGGGGCCTCGACCTCCGCCCGATCGGCCTGGAGCGGTGCACCGCCGCCGCGCGGCTCGCCCACGCGGACGGGCTCCTGCTGCTGGCGGGCGACGGGGGCTGCCTCCCGCTGCGCGACCGGAGCGTGGACGTCGTGCTGCTGAGCCAGGTCGCCCACCACTTCGCGCCGGCGGGCATCATTCGGCTCTTACGCGAGTGCGACCGGGTGGCGCGCCGCGCGGTGATCGTCGCCGACCTCCGGCGCTCCCCGTTCGCCGCGCTGGGCTGGCGGGTGGCGAGCCTCGCGCTGGGCTTCGATCCCAACACCTGCAGGGACGGCCTCACCTCGCTCCGGCGCGGCTTCAGCACCGCCTCGCTCGGCGCCCTGCTCGCCGAGGCGGGCATCCGCGCCCCGGTGATTCGGCGGCCCGGCGCCCGGCTCGTCGCGGTCTGGGAGCCGGCCGCCTGATGCGCACCGTGGATACCCTCTGGATGGCGGCGCCCCCCGACCGGGTCTTCCGCCGCGCGAGCGAGGTGGAGCGCTGGCCCGAGATCCTCCCCCACTACCGCTGGGTGCGGCTCCGCGAGCAGCGCCCCGGCGGCGGGCGCCTCGTGGAGATGGCCGCCTGGCGCCCGTTCGGTCCGCTCAAGTGGCCCGCCTGGTGGATGTCGGAGATGTGGGTCGCGCCGGAGCGCCGCGAGGTGCGCTTCCGGCATGTTCGCGGCATCACCGCGGGGATGGACGTGCTCTGGAGCGTCACGCCGGAGGGGACCGGCAGCCGCGCCACGATCGTCCACGAGTGGCCGGGCCCCGCCTGGCCGCTCATCCGGCGGCCGGCGGCGGCGTGGGTCATCGGCCCGGTGTTCGTGCATGGCATCGCCACTCGCACGCTCGCGGGCATCGGCCGGGCGGCGGAGGCCGGGCATGACTGAACGGCGGGTGGTGATCACCGGCCTGGGCCCCGTGACGCCGATCGGCATCGGGGTGAGCGCCTTCTGGGACGGCCTCCGCTCGGCGCGGTCGGTGGTGCGGACGGTGACCCGGTTCGATCCGGCGCCCTTCCGGAGCCACGTCGCCGCGGAAGTGGAGGGCTTCGAGCCCACCGAGTGGCTCGACCCGCGCCGAGCCAAGCGGCTCGACCGCTGCTCCCAGTTCACGCTCGCCGCGGCCCGGCTCGCGCTGGCCGACGCCGGCATCGAGCTCGCCGGCGAAGACCCCGATCGGATCGGCGCGATGATGGGGAGCGCCCTGGGCGGCGTCGAGTTCGCCGAGCGGGAGCACGAGAAGTATCTGGCCGGGGGGATCCGCTGCGTGGAGCCCGGACTCGCGCTCACGGTCTTCGTCGGCGCCTCGAGCTGCAACCTGGCCATCGAGCTCGGCATCACCGGGCCCAACATCACCAACGGGATGAGCTGCGCCTCGGGGGCCATCGCCGTCGGCGAGGCGTTCCGTGCCATCCACCGGGGCGAGGCCGACCTGATGCTGGCCGGCGGGGCGGAGGCGCCGCTCTCGCCGCTCACCTACGGCGCGTTCGCCATCATTCGCGCCATGTCCGCCCGGAACGACGATCCGGCCACCGCAAGCCGCCCCTTCGACCGGGGCCGCGACGGCTTCGTGATGGGGGAGGGCGCCGCGGTGCTGGTGCTGGAGGAACGGGAGCGGGCCCGGGCCCGGGGCGCGCCGGGGTACGCCGAGGTCGTCGGCTACGGGCTCACCAACGACGCCCACCACATGACCGCACCCCGCCCCGACGGGAAGCAGGCCGCCCGCGCCATGCGCCTCGCGCTGGAGAGCGCCGGCGTGCCGGCGAACGAAGTGGGCTACGTCAATGCCCATGGCTCTTCGACCCCGCTCAACGATCCCACCGAAACGCTCGCGATCCGCCAGGTCTTCGACGGCCGGGCGGACCGAGTCCCGTTAAGCGGGACCAAGGGGTACTATGGGCACGCGCTCGGCGCGAGCGGCGCGATCGAGGCGGCCATCTGCGCGCTCGCCAGCAGGCGCGCCTGGCTGCCGCCGAGCGTCAACCTGCGGGACCCCGACCCCGCCTGCGACCTGAATTACGTGCGCGGCGAGGGGCTCGCGGCGGAGCCGGAGTACCTGCTCAGCAATTCGTTCGGGTTCGGGGGAATCAATGCGGCGCTCCTGTTCCGGAACAGGGAGTAGGATTCCGGAACAGGGAGTAGGAGGTAGCGAGGAGCGAGAAGGACCGCCCCACCCCCCTCCTCGCTCCTCGCTCCTCGCTACTCCCGCCTGCGCGATTTCAGCCAGAGAGATAATGCATACCCCCCTAGAATGACGGCAGTTACCACGTACGCCGCCGTCAGGTATCCCGCGTTGGCGCCCGGATCAACGGGCATCGTCGCCTCCCCGGAGATCCGCGAGCTGGCCCAATCCGTAGCGCGCGATGACGAAGCCGGTCAGCAGCACGGTGTACACCCCGACCGAGGTCAGCAGGGTCCGCAGCATCACCCACGGCAGCGACGGCTCGCTCGGCTTGAGCACGATCGGCTGGGGGTGGAGGGTGCGGAAGAGGTACACGCTGAGATGCACGAAGGGCACTAATACCAGACCCAGGATCCCCACCACCGCGCTGAACCGCGCCCGCTCGCCCGGGTCCTGGATCGCGCCGCGAAGCGCCCGGTAGCCGAGGAAGAGAAAGAAGAGGAAGAGGGTGAGGGTGAGCCGCGCG
Organism: Gemmatimonadales bacterium; assembly: GCA_036004545.1. Taxonomy (GTDB): domain Bacteria; phylum Gemmatimonadota; class Gemmatimonadetes; order Gemmatimonadales; family GWC2-71-9; genus JABFSM01. The sequence continues at coordinate 17,598 of DASYRI010000177.1, read as the reverse complement.
TCCCAGGTCCACCAGGTGCCCCACACCGGCTTGCCCCAGAGCGGGCCGGTGGTGAGCATCACGCAGCTGAACACCAGCCCAGCCTCCGCCATCGCCTCGGCGAAGCGGTCGAGCCGCAGGTCCCGGAGCCAGAGGTAGAGCGCGCCGGCGATTCCCACCAGCGAGAACGCGAGCAGCGCGCACCACGCCGCCGGCACGTGCAGGTAGAAAATCTTCTGCGGCAGCCCCTGGTGGAGCTCGACCGGGGTGTGGCCCAGCGCCATCACGTACACCAGGGCGAGGCCCACCAGCCCGAGCCCGGTGATCCGGAGCCCGCGCCTGGCCAGCCGGCGGGCGGCGTCCCGAGCATCCATCATTCGTCCATCAGCGGAGGAAAGACCAGGAGACACAGCGTCACGAAGACGAGGTCGTAGAGCCCGAGGATCCTGAGCCAGCCGGCAATCTCGCTCACCGGCCGCCCGGTGAGCAACCGGGCCGTCACCTGCACCGCGCCGATCACCGGCGGCAGCAGGAACGGCAGGAGGAGGAGCGGCAGCATGAGCTCGGCGAAGCGGGTCCGCACCGTCATGGCGGCGAAGACCGTGCCCACCGCCACGAAGCCGGCGGTGGCGAGCACGGCGGTGAGCGCGATGCCGAAGAGCGCGCCGGTCAGATCAACACCGAAAAAAAGCACGAAGAGGGGCAGCGCCACCGCCTCGACCGTGAACACGAAGGCGAGGTTGGCGAGGTACTTGCCGAGGAAGATGGCGCTCCGCGACACCGGCGCCAGCAGGAGCCCGTCCAGCGCCGAGTTCTCGCGCTCGAGCACGAAGGAGCGGTTGAGCGCGATCATCCCCGCGAAGGTGAAGGTGATCCAGAGGACGCTCGGCGCCAGCGCTTCGCGGGAGACGCTGGCCGGCTCCCGGGCGAAGTTGAAGATCGCCAGCACCAGCGCCGCGAAGGCCACCGCCGCGATGAGCGCGGTCCTGCTCCGGAGCTCCACCCGGATGTCCTTCGCGGCCACCGCGAGCGCCGCCCGCAGGAACTCACCCATGCAGCACCTCGCGGTAGCTCCGGAGCAAGCCGTCCAGGCTCGGACCCCGGGGACCGGTGAAGGCCCAGCTCCCCCGCACCAGCGCGTGGGCGTGGCTGGCGAGGTCCCACGATTCCTGGACGTCGTGGCTCACCAGCACCAGCGCGCGGCCGGCGGCGAGCTCGGTCCGGAGTAACCCGGTCACCTGATCGGACCCGTGCGGATCGAGCCCGGTATAGGGCTCGTCGAGCAGAAGGAGGCGCGGCGAGTGGAGCAGCGCCCGCGCAATCGCCGCGCGCTGCACCATCCCGCGGGAGAGCCGGCGCACCGGATCATCGGCCCGGTCGGCGAGCCCCACCGCGGCGAGCCGCTCCCGCGCCGCGGCGCCCGGGTCGGAAAGCCCGTAGAGCCGGGCGGCGAACCTGAGGTTCTCCGCCGGGCTCAGGTCGTCGTACAGGTGGCTCTGGTGGGAGAGGAGGCCGATGAGGCGGCGCCGCGAGGGGGAGCCGGCCAGGGGTGCGCCCTCGATCGCCACCGTGCCGGCGGTCGGCCGGGCGAGGCCGGCGAGGAGGCGGAGCAGGGTGCTCTTCCCGGCCCCATTGGGCCCGACCACCAGGTGGCATTCGCCAGGGCGGACCACGAGGGAGACTCCGCGGAGCACGCGGGCGGCGCCGAAGCGGCGCTCGAGGCCGATGGCTTCGAGGAGCGGGAACCTGGCGGCAGGCGTGGCCGGCCGCGGCGAAGTCATGAGGGAGGGTGGCCCGGCACGGGCCGGAATATACCCTACGCCCCCCGGGGCTCCAGGTCGAAGAGCTCGCTCATGCGGGTGAGCGCGAGGAGGAAGCGCAGCTCGTCGCTCGGGTTCTGGAGGACGACCCGCTGGCTCCGCTGGGCGGCATGGCGCTGGATCAGCATGAGCGCCGAAAGCCCCGCGGAATCCACCCGCACCGTGCCGCTCAAGTCCACGGCCAGCGCGGCGGCGTCCGGGAGTCCATCGAGCACGAGAATGGCCGCTTCCCGGAAGGCCACCCGGGTGTCGAGCCCGAGTTCGCGGGGAGCTGTGATGCTGCGGGCGGTGGACGGCGCGGCTGCCACGAAATCCTTTCCCGCGCCCGACCGGAGTATGGAAACGCCCCGACTGCCTGGTGGGGCGTCTCACCTTCGGCGGCTGAGCCGTCTCTCACGAGACCTCTGGCTCTGCGACCCCGGATCGCTCCGGGTGTGCTCTTGTCGGGCGAGTCGTTTGTGCTTGAACCGCGCTTTCCCGCGCGGCGGTTGCGGGATTCAAGGCGAGGACGATGCCATTCGCGGCAACTCGCACGACCTGAACCACTTACCGCTCGCTCTCCCGGTGCGGACTCGCCCGGCGGCCGACGCACTCCGCGACAGGTCGTGGGGATCTGCGAGCGCGGGGCTTGCGTTGCGCGTTGTCATCACAGGGGTTGTCTCGTCCCCCAGCTGCCTGTGACCGGGGGCGCCGGACAGCGCCCGGACCAACCGCCCTTGCCACTCGGCGGGCCGGGTGTTCATTAGGGAGTCGTGGTTCAAGCTGGTAACTTGGTGCGCTCGCTCCCTGGCTCCCTGGCCCCCTAGCTCCCCAGCTCCCTAGCCCCCTGACCATGACCACCACCTCCCAGCTCGCCACCCTGCTCAGCGAGCAGCGCCGCTTCCCCCCGCCTGCGGAGTTCGCCGCGCGGGCCAAGGCCGGGCCGGAGCTCTACCAGAAGGCGAAGGCCGATCGGCTCAAGTTCTGGGAAGACGAGGCCCGCGCGCTGGACTGGATCGCGCCGTGGAAGAAGGTCCTGGAATGGACCCCGCCCCATGCCAGGTGGTTCGTCGGCGGGAAGCTCAACATTTCCGTAAACTGCCTGGACCGGCACCTGGAAGGCCCCCGGCGCAACAAGGCGGCGCTCATCTGGGAGGGGGAGCCGGGCGACCGGCGCACCCTCACTTACTGGGAGCTTTCCCGGGAAGTGAACCGCGCGGCCGGCGCCCTCCGGAAGCTCGGCGTCGCCCGGGGCGACCGGGTGGCCATCTACCTCCCGATGATCCCGGAGGCGGCGATCGCGATGCTCGCCTGCGCGCGGATCGGCGCGGTCCACTCGGTGGTGTTCGGCGGGTTCTCGGCGGAGTCGCTCCGCGACCGGATCAACGACGCGAAGGCGGTGGCGCTGATCACCGCCGACGCGGGGTACCGGCGCGGGCAGGTGCTCCCGCTCAAGCGCTTCGCCGACCAGGCCCTCGCGGACACGCCCAGCATCCGCCACGTCGTGGTGGTACGCCGGCGGCCCGGCGCCGAAGGCGACGAGGCCTTCGCCCAGCTGAAGGAGGGCCGCGACCACTGGTGGCACCGCCTTCTGGAGGATGCGCCGCTCAAGGCCGAGCCCGAGGCGATGGACGCCGAGGACCTGCTCTTCATCCTGTACACCTCGGGCACCACCGGGAAACCCAAGGGCATCGTCCACACCACCGGTGGGTACCTGGTCCAGGCCGCCGCCACCACGAAGTACGTCTTCGATCTCCGCGAAGAGGACGTCTTCTGGTGCACCGCCGACATCGGCTGGGTGACTGGCCATTCGTACGTGGTGTACGGTCCCCTCGCGAACGGGGCCACCGTGCTCATGTACGAGGGCGCCCCGGACTGGCCCGAGCGCGACCGTTTCTGGAGCCTGATCGAGCGCAACGGGGTGAGCGTCTTCTACACCGCGCCGACCGCGATCCGCGCCTTCATGAAGTGGGGCACCGATCACCCCGGCCGCCATGACCTCTCCACCCTCCGGCTCCTCGGCACGGTGGGCGAGCCGATCAACCCTGAAGCATGGATGTGGTACCACGAGCACATCGGCCGCGCGCGCTGCCCCATCGTGGACACCTGGTGGCAGACCGAGACCGGGAGCATCATGATCACCCCGCTCCCCGGCGTGGTCACCACCAAGCCGGGCTCCGCCACCATTCCCTTTCCCGGCATCTCGGCCGAGCTGGTGGATGGGTCGGGCAAGCCGATCGAGCAGGGCGGCGGCTACCTGGTGCTCACCGAGCCGTGGCCCGGCATGCTCCGCACCATCTACGGCGACGACGAGCGCTACCGGGAGACCTACTGGTCGCGCTTCCCGGGAAAGTATTTCGCCGGCGACGGCGCCAAGCTCGACGAGGAGGGCTACTGGTGGATCCTCGGCCGGGTGGACGACGTGCTCAACGTCGCGGGCCACCGGATCGGGACCATGGAGGTGGAGAGCGCGCTGGTGGACCATCCGTCGGTGGCCGAAGCGGCGGTGGTGGGGAAGGCGCACGAGATCAAGGGCCACGCGCTGGCGGCGTTCGTGACCCTCAAGGAGGGCCACACCCCCTCGAACGGCCTCAAGGACGACCTCAAGGAGCACGTCACCAGGAAGATCGGCGCGATCGCCCGCCCCGACGACATCTACTTCAGCGCCGACCTCCCCAAGACCCGGAGCGGCAAGATCATGCGCCGGCTGCTCAAGGACATCGCGGAGGGGCGCACCCTGGGCGACACCACCACCCTGGCGGACCCCAACGTGGTGGCGAGATTGAAGGATCAGTACGAGAGTGAGGAAGGCTAGATCTGCACCTGCGCCCCCAGCTCGACCACCCGGTTGGGTGGCAGCCGGAAGAAGGCGGTCGCCGAGCGGGCGTTGTTGGTCATCAGCACGAAGAGCTTCTTCCGCCAGAGCGACATCCAGAGCCCCTTGCCGGCGAGCACCTTGCGCCGGGCCCCGGTCACGGCCGTCGGGATGAGCGTTTCGCGGCCCAGGTAGAAGGTCGTCTCCATCACTTTCACTTCGAGCCCGAGCGGCTTGAGCGCCGCGAGCACCGCCGGCACGTTGGGCGATTCCATGAATCCATACGAGGCGATCAGGGTGTAGAAGCCCATGCCGTGCGGGCGGAGATCGATACGCTCGTCGTCGGGCACCGTCGGGATCTCCTGGGAGACGACCGACATGATCAGTACCCGCTCGTGCAGCACCTTGTTGTGCTTGAGGTGATGCAGCAGCACCGGCGGCGCCACGGTCGCGTCGGACGTCATGAACACGGCGGTGCCCGGCACCCGCGCCGGCGCGCGCCGCTCGAGGTCCCGGATAAAGAGGTCGAGCTGGAGCGAGTTCTCGCGCATCGTGGTAGTGAGGATCACCCGCCCCTGCCGCCAGGAGGTCATCAGCGCGAAGATCGCCACGGCGAGGGCGAGCGGAAACCACCCCCCGGCGGGGATCTTGACCAGGTTCGCGCCCAGGAACGACAGGTCCACGACCAGAAAGAGCGCGGTGAGCAGCGCCACCAACCCGAGGGGCCAGCCGAGCCGGATCCGCGCCACGTACGCGAAGAGCACCGTCGTGATCGCCATGGTGCCGGTCACCGCGATGCCGTAGGCGCCGGCCAGGTTGGTCGAGCTGCCGAAGCCCAGCACCAGTGCGATACAGGCGAGCATCAACCCGGTGTTGACCTCGGGGATGTAGATCTGTCCCGCTTCGTGGTGGGAGGTGTGCACCACCGTGACCCTGGGCGAGTACCCCAGCTGCACCGCCTGCCGGGTGAGGGAGAACGCCCCGCTGATGAGCGCCTGGCTCGCCACCACGGCGGCCAGGACGGAGACCACCACCATCGGGTAAAGCAGCGGCGCGGGCACCAGCTTGTAGAACGGGTTGTCGACGCCCGACGGGTCGGCGAGGAGCAGCGCGCCCTGCCCGAAGTAGTTGAGCAGCAGCGCCGGCAGCGCCATCCCGAACCAGGCCAGACGGATCGGCCGCCGGCCGAAGTGCCCCATGTCGGCGTAGAGCGCCTCGCCCCCGGTGAACACCAGGACCACGGAGCCGAGGATCAGGAACCCGGCCAGGCGGTCGTCGATGAAGAACTGGACCGCGTACCACGGGTTGATGGCGCGGATCACCGCCGGCTCCCGGAGAATTCCCCGCACGCCGAAGAAGGCGATGGCGGTGAACCAGACGATCATGATCGGGCCGAACACCTGGCCCACCCCCGCGGTGCCCCGCTTCTGGAAGAGGAAGAGCCCGACCAGGATCGCCACCGCGAGCGGCACGATGAACCGTTCGAGGGCGGGCGTCGCCACGCTCATCCCCTCGAGCGCGCCCAGCACCGACACCGCCGGCGTGATCACCCCGTCGCCGTAGAGCAGCGCCGCGCCGAAGAGGCCGAGCAGCACCAGGGCGCGCCGGGCCCTCGAGGGTTCGCCGGCCGGCCGGACCAGCGCCAGCAGGGCTAGGATGCCGCCTTCGCCGCGGTTGTCGACCCGGAGGAGCACGGTGATGTACTTGAACGAGACGACGAAGGCCAGCGACCAGAAGATCAGGGAAAGAATGCCGAGCACGTTCTCCGGTGTGGGCGGGAGGTGGTGCTCGGGCAGAAAGCATTCCTTGATGGCGTAGAGCGGGCTGGTGCCGATGTCTCCGTACACCACGCCGAGCGCCGCGAGCGCCAGGCCCGCGAGCGCGGTGCCGCGAGGGGGCTCGCCGACGCCGTCGGGTCCGCCGGCGCGCGTCATGCCCCGGCGGGGGGCGCGCGGCGCACATCGCGCAGGGCCAGCACGAAGACGGCGGTGATGATGACCGCAGAGGCGACGCAGTAGCGGCAGACGGCGTGGATGACGAACAGCTCGAGGGAGGTGAGGTAGCCGGTAAACAGCACCGCCGCACCCGAGAGGAGCGCGACCACCCGTGAGGGCCAGGCCGGTCCGGCGAACCGGGGCTGCAGCGCCAGCAGCGCCAGCACCAGGAGGGTCGCGTAGCCGCCGATCCCGATCAGCGACACCTCGACCCCGAGGAACCGGCTCTGGGGCGACAGCTGCACCGTCTCGCAGGCCCCGGCCCCGCAGGCCAGGGTGCCGATCTTTCCGATCTTGTAGAGGTAGAGGTAGACGGAGACGAAGAGGCCCGCGAGGCTGAGCCCCGCGACGCCCATCCGGGCGCCGTTCACTGGGCGGGCTTGGGCGCGAGCGCCCGCACCAGGCTGCGCAGGCTGTCGGAGGAGAGCTCGCCCGCGTAGAGCCGACCGCCGATCAGGAACGTCGGCGTGGAATTCACTCCGAGCTTCCGGCCTTCCTCGGAGCTGGCCTGGATCCGGCCGGCGTACCGCGCGCTGGTCATGCAGTCATCGTATCTCGCGGGGTCGAGCCCCGCGGTCCGGGCATACTCCCGGAAACTCCCGGCGGCGTTCCGCTCTGCCGACCACTCCGGCTGCCGCTGGTAGATCAGCATGTGCATCTCCCAGAATCTCCCCTGCTCGTCGCCGCAGGCCGCGGCGTGCGAGGCCATCCGGGAGTGCGGGTGCTGCGCGAGCGGAAAATCCCGGTAGCGCCAGCGCACCAGTCCCGCTTCGATCAATTGCTGGCGCACCGAAGGGAACTGCACCGTCTCGAAATCCTGGCACGCCGGGCACTGGTAATCGGCGTACTCGGAAACTTCCACCTTGGCGGAGTCGGAGCCCAGGAAGTAGCCGCGGAAGCCGGCGGTGTCGGCCGCGAGGACCGCGACATCGGCCGGGATGCTCACCGCCTTCGGCTTCTTCACCTGGTAGATCAGCGCGCCTATGCCCACCAGCGCGGCGGCGCCGAGCCCGAGATAGAAGCGATTCACTCCGGACGGGGATGCTGCCATGGTTCATCGTCCTCGGGATCCGGGCTCACGAAATCCGGCGCCTCGCGCGCCTCGTCCACCAGCCGGCGGTGCTCCGCGGCTTCCGGCGTGTCATAAGTGGACCGGACTTCATAGTGAAAGAGCTCCGAGCGCAGGTCACCCATGCGCCGGAGCAGCTCCGGAACGTTCTGCAACAGCCGCCCGGAGCGGTCGAGCTGCAGGATCCGTTCGGCGAGCGCTCGGAGCATCTTTCGGAGCGCCTCGATTCGGCCCTCGCCGTACACCTCGTCGTGCTCCGCCATCTGCAGGCCTTCTCGCCTTCCCGGTCCGCTCGCTCGCGGAACCGGCGCCGCCAAATGTAATCGTCGCCCGGCGCCGCTGCAGAGCGGCAGCCCCTTTGCGCCGGCCCGGTACAAACGATTAGATTGTTAGGGAGCAAGAGGTTACGATCCCTTGAAGGGCTGCCGGCCTCCCAGTCTCCCCACCACAAGGACGGTGCATGACCAATCGGAAAAAGGTAGATCGCGCTGCGGGACCAACCACGGTCGAGCAGGCCCGCGACGAGCTGTTCAGTCACATCCTCCGCTGCGGCGTGACCGGCGCCGAGCCGGAGCATCAGAAGGAATGGATGGACGACACGATGCAGTATCTGGCCGAGCGCTATCCCGACCTGAGCGGCGAAGAGCTGTCGCAGGTGCGGGTGCTGGGCGAGCGGTTCTGCAAGCCGGTCGTCCGCGCCAAGCCCGAGATCGCAGGCTCTCCCGCGATTTGACCGAGGTGAATCGCTGACGCGCGGCCGCCCGGGACACTCGACCAGGCGGCCGTTTCATTGCTGGACCCGCCACCCGGGCGGGAAATGCCGCCAATGCCAGGCCGCCCGGATCCGGTAGCCGCTGCCGAGCCCCGCCTCGATCGCCCAGCCCGAGGGAAGCCCGGGACTCTTCTCCAGGCCGAGGTATACCACGAGGTAGCCGCCTTCCCCAGCGCCCAGGACCCCCGCCAGTCCCCCACCCAGGTACACTCCGACCCGCCCCGCCGCTCTGGGCGAGACCAGGTACTCGAGGGCCGCCTCGCCCCGGGCCGAGACCCGATCGCCGCGGATCCCGCCGCCGAGCGAGAGGGCGGCGCGGGTGCCGCCGGCCGTGCGGAGCGCCACCCGCGGCCCGGCGACCAGACCCACCGGCCCGCCGTCCACCGCGGTGAAGGTTCCGTGCAGCCCCCACTCCACCACCGCCGGCGCGCGCTGCGCCGCGAGCAGCGAACCGGTCGCAGAAAGTATGGCCCCCAGAAACCCGGCGGCGACCGTCCGGGCCGGGCTCACCCGAGATCGAGATCGTAGGTGATGGCGATGTCGGCGTTGAGCGAGTGGAGCACCGAGCAGTACTTCTGGTGGGAGAGGTCAATTGCGCGCCGCGCCTTGGCCTCGTTGAGCCCCTCGCCCCGGAGCCGGTAGGTGAAGTGCAGGGTGAGATAGCGCTTGGGGTGCTCCGGCGCCCGCCGGCCGGTCACCTCGGTGCGGAAATCCTCCAGTGTCACCTGCATCTTTTCGAGGATCCCGACGATGTCAGCCCCGCTGCACCCCGCCGAGGCGAGGAGCAGCGTCACCATCGGTCCGGGCGCCTCGGTACCGTCGGCGTCAATGAGCGACGTCGGCCCGCCCGGCGCGCCGCCCCGGAAGCGGAGCCCTCCTTCCCACTGAACGACGGCGCTGCGCAGATGATCGTCGGTCATTCCCCGATCCCCCGCTTTTCCGACGGCGCCACCCGCTGGTAGTCCCAGATCGCGTAGAGCCCCACCGCGGCCGTCGCCCACGCCAGGGGCCGCAGGAACGCGGAGCCCGCGCAGAACGCGAACAGGGTGAGCAGCTGCCCGATGGTCACCGCCTTGCCGCCGAGCCGGGCCGGGATCGCCGCGGGCCGGCGGTGGATCACGGTGGCGAGGAAGGCGAACGCGGCGGCGAAGTCTCGCGCCAGCACCCCCACCACCTCGAGCGGCGAGAGCGCCCGGGCGGCGAGCACCACGCCGAACCCACAGGCGGCGAACAGCTTGTCGGCCACCGGGTCGAGGAAGGCGCCGAGCCGTGAGCCGCCCCAGCGCCGGGCCACGTACCCGTCGGCGAAATCGCTCGCGGCGGCCACCCCGAGGATCGCGGTGCGCCAGGCGAGGCTCGACACGGCGACGAACGCGAGCGCGAGCGGGATGCGCGCCACGGTGAACGCGTCCGCCGGCGCCCACCAACGCCGCCGCCGCGCGGCTCCCGCGGTCCCGGCCCTGGCTTCGACAACCCCGCTGTCCGTCACAGTCACTCCCGGTGGATGACGGCCCCGCCCGTCCCGCCCGCACCCGGCCCGAAACATAAAAGCCCGGCGATTTGATCCTCAAAGCGGGCTCAGCGGGCCGGCGTCCCCCCCTCCCCCGCCCCCGCCCCCGCCCCCACCCCCCGAACGATTCCCTCGACCCGCCGGGCGGGATCGAGGCAACGGGCCGCGAGGTCGCGCACCTGGTCGGCGGTGACCGCGCGAAAGCGCGCCGCGGGATCGGCCAGCTCGGCGAGCCCGCCGCCGACCAGCCAGGCGTCCGCGATCTCGCCCGCCACCGCGCTCGCCGTTTGGCGCTGCACCAGCGCCTGGCCCGCGAGGTAGTTGACGGCTCGGGCGAGCTCATCTGGCGCGGGCGGCTGGTCGCGAAAGCCGGCCAGCTCCTCCAGGAGCGCGTCGCGCGCCTCGGCCTCGCGCTCGGGCGAGGTGGCGAGGTAGAGGAGCAGCGCGCCCGCATCCGCCCGCTGCCACGACGACGCCAGCACCGTATACGCGAGGGAGCGCTCTTCCCGGAGCGCGGTGAAAAGCCGCCCGCCCAGCCCGCTCGCGATCGCGGCCCACACCTCGGCGGCGTTCCGCTCGGGGCTCCCCCGCGAGGGCCCCGGAAAGAGCATCGCGAGGCCGGTCTGGCGTTTGGCCCGCTCCGCCACGCTGGCGGCGGGACCCTCGCTCCGGGACACGGCGGCCGACCCCGACTTTGGGGCGGACCCACCGCGCCCGGCGAACAGGCCGGCGAGCATCTCGGCCGCGCGCTCCGGCTCGAGCTCGCCCACCAGGACCACCGTGGCCCGCCCCGAGACCAGCTCCGCGCCGTGCCACTCGCGCACCATCCGCTCGGTGAGACCGGGGATCGTTTCCGGCAGGCCGTGACCGGGCAGCCCGTAGCGGGTGTCGCCGAAGGCGGCGCGGAGGGCGAGCAACACCGGATAGCGGAACATGTCGTCGGCCGCCTGGGCCGCCTCGTCGGCGAGGGTGGCGCGCTCCTTCGCCACCGCGTCGGCCTCGAACCGGGGCGCATGGAGCACCAGATCAAGCAGCGCCGCCGCCTCCGGCGCCCGCTCGGCCAGCACCGAGGTGCCGAACCCGAACCAGTCCGCGCCGGCCACGGGCGAGAGGGCGCCGCCCAGCCGCTCGAACGCTAGCGCCAGGCCACCCGCATCGAGCTCGCCCGCGCCGCGCACCGCCGCGCGCACCGCGAGGGCGCCGAGCCCCGAAGTCGCCAGGGTATCGTGGACCGTCCGCCGCCGGTACACCCCGACCGAGACGAGCGGCACCCCGCTCTTCCGCTGGATCAGAAGATCCGCGGCTGGAAGCGCCACGTGGAGCACGCCGGACTCGACGGTACCCCGCGCAGGAGCGGCCCCTGGAATGGCCGGCGCCCGGGGCTCGGTCAGCGGGGAGGCCGGCTCCGGCGGGCGGGCAAAGGCGTCCTGCAGCATCCCCGGATTCAGCTCCTCCGGCGCGCTCGCCGGCAGATAGGCGACTCCCGCCACCCGATCGGGAGCAAGCCACTCCGCCGCCGCGCGGCGGACGGCTTCGGCGTCCACGGCGAGCATCCGGTCGTATTCCTCCTCGAGCAGATGCAAGCCCCCCAGCGCCTCGGCTTCCGCCAGCGCTGCGGCCCGGCCCTCGGTGCTTTCCAGCCGCCGCGCCCAGCGGGCCCGGAGCAGGGTTTGCGCGCGGGCGATGTCCTCGGGCGCGGGACCCGGGTCGCGGAGCCTGGCGGTGCACTCCGCCGCGCCCTCGAGCGCCGCCGCGAGGCGCCCGGAATCGAGATCCGCGCCGATGGAGAAGACGCCGACCTCGGGCGGCGAGAAATGCCAGGCACCCACCGCCGTTACGATCCCCGGCTCGCGGAGCCGGCGGTAGAGCCAGCTCGCGCGGCCGCTGGCGAGGACCGCGGCGGCCAGGTCGAGCGGGACCGCGTCCGGGTGGAGGGCCGGCACTGCGCGCCAGCCGACGACGAGGTCCGCCCGCCGCACGTCGCCCCGGAGGGTGCGGGCCCGCACCCCGGTGCGCATCGGCTCATCGGGCGAGGGGTCGAGCGTGGCCTCCGCCGCGGGCCAGCCCTCGAAGAACTCACGAGCCAGCTGGATGGCCAGGTCGGGCTCGACGGCGCCCACCACCGCGACCACCACCCGGGCGGGCAGGTAGCGCGAACGGTAGTACGCGACCACGTCGGCATGGGAAAGGGCCGCGAGCTGCTCTTCGGTGCCGATCCGCCAGCGGCGGATCCGGTGCCGGTCGAAGAGGACGGCGTGGAGGGTTTCGCCGGCGACGGCGGCGGGGGTGTCGAGCTTCCGCTTCGCCTCCTCGATGATCACCCGGAGCTCGCGGCGGAGTTCGTCGGGGTCCAGCACGCTCCGTTGCAGAGCGTCCGACTGGAGGTCGAGCGCCACCCGGAGCGACGCCGGAGGGAGGACGGCGAAGTAGGTGGTGTGGGTGTAGCCGGTCGAGGCGTTGAGGTAGCCGCCGGCCGCCTTGGTCTCCCGGGCGATGGCGCCCACGCTCCGGGTCGGGGTCCCCTTGAAGAGCATGTGCTCGAGCACATGGCTCACCCCGGCCACCCGGTCGGGCTCGTCGAAGAACCCGGCACAGACGTGGCTCACCACCGCCACCGCCGGGGCGGCGGGATCGGGCTGCACCAGGAGGGTGAGGCCGTTCGGCAGCACCACGCGCCGAACGTCCCGGGTCCAGCGAAGCGTCACGAGCTCACTGCACGATCCGCAACACCCCCGCGTCGGCACTTCCGCGGATGAACGCCTCCGCGCCGGTCAGCGGGATGATCACGCCGGTCTCCTCCCGGCCGCGAGCGGCGAAGCCTGACATGAACTCCGCGAGGGAGAGCCGGGCTCCGCCGTGCTCGGCGGCCTTGAGCTGGAGGAGGATCTCGTCCCAGGTGCCGCGGAAGCTGCTGCCGTTGAGCGTGGCCACCTGGTGCCCTTCAGGGCGGCCGTGGCGGCGCACCATGCCCGGCACGTCGGACACCAGCGCGCCGAAGAGCTCGAGCTGGTTGGGATCGCGCACCGTGCCGTCGGACTGCTGGGCCTCGATCTCGGCGAGCAGGTCCTCGATCGGATCGGGCTCCGGTGCCAGCTCGTCCAGCCGCGCGAGCCACGGCCCGAGCTCAGGATCGCCGTCGGGCAGACGGTAGATCGTCTTCTTGAGCTCGATCGTGCGCCAGAGGCCGAGCTCGTCGTAGTGGTCCTCCGGGTCGGTCTTTTCGAAGTGGGCGAGCGCCGCGGGGCTCTCCCCCCGGTCGTAGAGCATGTTGGCGAGGTAGATCCGCGCCTCGGCGTACTTGGGATCCACCGCCAGGGTGCGGCGGAGCCAGAAGAACGCGGTGCCGTCCCGTCCCAGGCGGTGGGAGACGTAGCCGAGACAGGCGGCCACCTCGGGGCACTCGGGCTGGGCGGTCTCGGCGAGGTCGAAGTAGCGGTGGGCCGGCGCGAGGAGACCGCTGCGGAACAGCGCGCGGCCCGCCTGCAGCATGAGCTCGTGGTCCTCTTGAAATCCCAGCGCGAGAAGCCGATCGAAGGTCTGGAGCGCCAACTGACGATCGCCCATGGCGAGCAGCGCCTCGCCCATGCCGGCCAGGGCGTCCTCGTGATCCACGTCGAGGGCCAGGGCCTGCTCGAACGCCCGGCGGGACCAGGCGAACTCCTCCCGGGCGAGATAAGCGTACCCCATCCCGATATGGAGCTCAGCCGCGCTGGGGTATACGGCGAGCCCGTCCTTCAGGGTCTCGAGGGCTTCGTCGTAGCGTCCTTGATTGTAGAGCTGGTGGGCCTGTTCGTCGAAATCGTCGGAGCTCCGAAACCCATCCGACATCAGGGTTGTCTCCCGATGGGGTTAGGTAAACATATGAGGTGGTTGGGTTTGAGACAAGAGGTCTCAACCGGCCTCTCGGTGCCCGAAAAACCCCGCATTGACAGGATTTCATGAGCTACTAACTTACTGACCCGTCAGTTATCAATCACAGGAGCGATTCTGATGACGGCTGCCCCCCACCAACCCGAAGCCGAGTCGGACGAGGGCCCCCGCTGGCGGCGCCGCCCCGAGGAGCGTCCGGAAGAGATTCTTTCGGCGGCGCTCGAGGTGTTCGGGGAGATCGGGTTCGCCAACGCCACGCTCGACGCCGTGGCGCGGAAGGCGGGCGTCTGCAAGGGCACGCTCTATCTCTACTTCGATTCCAAGGACGCGCTCTTCCGCGAGATGCTCCGCAGCAAGTGCGGCGCGGCGCTCGCGCTCGCCGAGGAGCGCCTCGACGGGTTCCGCGGCACCGCCGGCGAGGCGCTCGAGTTCTTCATCCGCTGCATGTGGGACGAGGTGCGGCGCCCCGAGATGGTCCGGATCGCGCGGCTGGTCCACGCGGAGCTGGGGCGCTTCCCCGAGCTGGCGCGGTTCCACTTCAGCGAGGTGATCGTCCGCTCGCGGCGACTGGTGGCCCGGATCCTCGACCGCGGCGTCGCGGAGGGTGAGTTCCGCCCCACCGCGCACGGCTTCGCCGTCCGCGCGATCCCGGCTTTCCTGGTCCAGGGGGCGATGTCCCAGCGCGGGTTCGGCCAGTACGACCCGGACGCCATCACCGACGACCAGCTGGTCGAGGGGGTAATTGACCTGGTCCGGCACGGCGTGCTGGCCCGTCCCGCCGCGCCCGCCGGCGGAAAGGAATAACCCGCATGCGGATGCTCCCGGCGATCCTCCTGGCCGCGCTGGCCGCTGCCCCGCTCGGCGCCCAGGCCCCCTTCCCGGGAGCGCGCCCGGGCGGGCCGCTCACCCTCCAGGCGGCGATCGAGCTGGGCCGCTCCCGCGGCGTGCAGGCGGCGCTCGCCCGGCAGGGCGAGCGGATCGCCGACGCGAGGGTCGGCCAGCGGCGCGCCGATCTGCTGCCGTCCCTCGGCGGCTCGGCGTCGTACACCCGGCAGACCCGGAACCTCGACGAGTTCGGGATCGCGTTCGCGAGCGGGGTCACCGATCCGTTCGATCTCTTCAACCTGCAGCTCCGGGCGAGCCAGTCGCTGCTGGATCCCGCCGCGTGGCAAAGGCTCCGGGCCGCCCGCGACAGTGCCGTCGCGGCGGGGCTCGACACCCGGAACGCTGGCGCCCTCGCCGGCGCGGCCGCGGGGGTGGCCTGGCTCCGGGTGCTCTCGGGCGAGGAGACGGTGCGCGCCCGCGAGGCGGACAGCGCCACGGCGCGGAGCCTCCTCGATCAGGCGCGCCAGCTGCTCGCGGCCGGCGTGACCGCCGCGATCGACCTCACCCGGAGTGACGTCAACTACAACGCGATCCGCTCCCAGCTCGCCGTCGCCCGCAACCAGCGCGACCGCGCCCGGCTCGACCTGGCCCGCGCGCTGGACCTCCCCCCGGGCGACCCGCTGGCGATCGCGGCGGGGGCGGACTCGGTGGCGCTCGCGGTCGCCGCCGAGCCGGACTCCGCGGTGCGGTACGCCCTGGCGCACCGCCCTGACCTCGCCGCCGAGCGGAAGCGGCTCCAAGTGCTGGGCACGACTCGCAAGGCGATCCGCGCCGAGTACCTCCCCTCGCTCGGCGCCAGCGGGTCGTGGCAGGAGAGCGGCCGCGAGACCCGGGCGCTCAAGAGCACTTGGCTGGTCCAGCTCGGGCTCAACATCCCGATCCTCGATGGCTGGCGCCGGCAATCCCGCTCGGCGGAGCAGGCCGCGCGGATCGGCGCCGAGGAGATCCGGTTGCGCGACCTCGCGAGCCAGGTCGAGGCCGAGGCCCGCCAGGCGCTGCTCGACCTCCACTCGGCGGAGGAGCAGGTGGCCATCGCGCGGGAGCGGGAGCGACTCGCCCGGCAGGAGCTCGCCCAGGCGGAGGAGCGGTTCGCGGCCGGCGTCGCCGGGAGCCTGGAGACCAGCAGCGCCCAGCTCAACCTCACCGCCGCGCGCGACGCCGCGATCCAGGCCCGGGTGGCGTACGGCGTGGCGAAGGTGGGGGCGCTGAGGGCGCTGGGGATACTCGGAGGAGAGCAGTGAGGCAGCGACAGCGCAGTTCTACACCGTAAGCCGAACGTAGAATGAAAGCGAGCACCACCGATGACCACCGTAGCCGCTCCACCAAGTGAGACCACCCAGCGCGCCGAGGACTCCATGGCCCCGGCCCGCCGCCGCAATCCGCTGCCGCTCCTCGTGCTGGGGATCGGCGTGCTGAGCCTGGGAGGCTGGGGCGTCCAGCGCTACCGTTTCGCGGCCAGCCACGTGAGCAGCGACAACGCCCAGGTGGACGGGCACATCACGCCGATTGCGGCGAAGGTCCAGGCCTTCGTGGACCGGGTGCTGGTGGAAGACAACCAGCGGGTCCACGCCGGCGATACGCTCATCGTGCTCGACGCCCGCCCCTTCCGGGCGCGGCTCGACCGGGCCGATGCGGAGTATCGCGCCGCGGTCGCGGTGGCGGGGAGCGGCGGCCATGCCGGGGCGGCGGCGGCGCAGCTGGCCGCGGCCCGCTCCGGGGCCCAGGGGGCGGACGCGGCGGTGGCGCAGGCCGAAGCCACGCTCCGCAAGGCGACCGCCGACCTCACGCGCTACCGGGCCCTCGCCCTGGACAAGGTGATCTCTGCCCAGCAGCTCGACCAGGCGGAGTGGGCTCATGACAACGCGCTGGCCGCGCTCGACCTTGCGCGCAAGCAGGCCGCCGCGGCCGCGAGTCAGGTGGGGGCCGCCGAGGCGCAGCTCGCCCAGGCCAACGCGGGGGTGGCGAGCGCCCTGGCGGCAGTGCAGGACGCCCGGCTCCAACTGGACGACGCGGTGGTCACCGCGCCGACCGGCGGCGTCACGGCCAAGCGCGCGGTCGAGCCCGGCGCGCTGGTGCAGCCCGGCCAGCAGCTGCTCACCATCGTCCCCGAAAGCCGGATCTGGGTGACCGCGAACCTCAAGGAAACCGAAGTGGAAGACGTCCGGCCCGGCAGCGCCGTGGAGTTCACGGTGGACGCCTACCCCGGCCTCACCTTCCGGGGCGCGGTGGAGAGCCTGAGCCCCGCGACCGGCGCGCGCTTCGCCCTGCTCCCGCCCGACAATGCCACCGGCAACTTCACCAAGGTCGTGCAGCGGGTGCCGGTCCGAATCGCCGTGGACCCGGGACAGGATCCCGCCCACCCGCTCCGCCCCGGCATGTCCGCGGTGGTGACCATCACGACGGGCTGACCCGGTGACCAGTATCGCCATGCCGTTCCGGGCGCCGCAGATCGAGCGCGCGGACGTCTACCGGTACCGCTACCTCATCGCCTTCGCGGTGGTGCTGGCGAGCGTGCTCGAGCTGGTGGACACCAGCATCGTGAACGTCGCGATCCCCCACATGATGGGGAATCTCGGCGCGACGCTGGACGAGATTGCCTGGGTCAGCACCGGGTACATCGTGGCCAACGTGATCGTGCTGCCGATGACCAGCTGGTTCTCGGACCGGTTCGGCCGCCGCAACTACTACACCGGCTCCATCGTGTTGTTCACCTTTGCGTCGGTGATGTGCGGCGGCTCCCATTCGCTCGAATCCCTGGTCGCCTGGCGCATCGTGCAGGGCGTCGGAGGCGGGG
Organism: Gemmatimonadales bacterium; assembly: GCA_036004545.1. GTDB lineage: Bacteria > Gemmatimonadota > Gemmatimonadetes > Gemmatimonadales > GWC2-71-9 > JABFSM01. Next base: position 111 of record DASYRI010000177.1, on the reverse strand, counting down.
CGCTCATCTCCACGGCTCAGGCGATTCTGTTCGACGTCTTTCCCCGGGAAGAGCGCGCCATGGCCAGCGCGATTTTCGGCGTCGGCGTGATGGTGGGCCCCACCCTCGGCC
>DASYRI010000176.1:0-4253 GCA_036004545.1 Gemmatimonadales bacterium | reverse complement strand
CCGCCGGGCGGGGAGCTACTTCATCATCGGCTACGGGGGCTCCGTGAACGTGCCGGCCATCGACATCATCTCCACCGAGATCAACTTCGTGGGCAACCTCGTGGGGACCTACAACGACCTGGCAGAGTTGATGACGCTGGCGGCGCAGGAGAAGGTCCGGCTGCACACGCGGCCGTACCCGCTCGAAGCCATCTCTGACGCCATGGCGGACCTCGACGCAGGCCGGCTCCAGGGCAGAGGGATCCTCGTCCCGGCAGGCGCCTAGCCGCGCTTCTCACGCGGCGCGCTGGCGCGGTCGGGCGCGGCTGGCTACGGTTATGACTGCGTCCACGTTCTGTTTTTTCGACCAGCAGCACCGCCGTGCCTGATGGGTCGGAGAGTCCGATCACTGTACAGACTCGCCTCCAGCGTCGGCGAGCGCCGAAGACAGGAACCGGTGCGTCCAGTCCTCTGCGAAGCGTCGGGAGTCGGCGGACACGCGGATCTCGGGGTAGCGCAACTCGAGGCGGGAGAGCTGGTCGGCGAGCCAGGCGCCGGAGTCGCGCTCGATGTTCGAACGGATCGTTGCTTGCTCTGGTGTCGGAGGGCCGACCGGCAGAAAGTGCCACCCGGACTGGCGGCTTCGCCCATGGCGCGACCGGAGCATGACAGGTCCCCCCGCCGGCCTCGGTTCAGCTGGATAGTGCGTCCGTGGCTCTCTGAACGGCGACGTCCACCAGCTCCGGCCAGGTCGGGAGCTGATGCCGAAAGCATCCTGCTGCCTCCTTGAGGAGGGCGCCGGCGTGATGCGGAGGGAACCGCTGCTCCCACGTCGAGGGGACCCGGGCGAAGTACGCGTCGGCAAAGGCCCGCCCAGCCGCTTCGATCCGCCCCGCGACGGTGGGATGGCGAAGGGCCATGCCGGTAAGCCTGGCCACCATCGCCCCGGCGTCCATCACTGGGTCGCTGCTCGAGAACCAATCGAGGTCCAGAAGAGCCAGGCCATCACCGCTCAGAACAATGTGGTCCGGCTTGAGATCTCCGTGCGTGGCGGTGGGTTCCACGTCGTCCAGCCGATCCGCGATGTCCGAAACAAGGCTCTGCACGGCATCGGTGAGCGCGGGTCGCACCCACGATATGAGCGCCGCCGTCCGCCGAACGTCGTCGAGCTCGTCGGACGTGACGCGGCGGCGCTCGGGCGCCGGCGCCCCCCGCTGGAACGTTGCCAGCGCCTCCGCTGCTCTCTTCACCAGGGGGGCCGCGTCATCCTTCGCCAGAAGGACCTCGGCCAGGGACCTGCCTGTCACCGCCTTCTGGACCAGGGCGCGGTATTCTCCCAGGTACGCCACCGGCTCGGGAACGGTGAACCCCACCTTGCCCTCGGCCGACCGCAACGCCAGAAGCGACCTGTGTGTTCGCGCGCCCTGGTCGTCCCGGTACGCCTTCACGTACCACGTGTCCCTGTCGTTCGCGTCGGCCTCAATGTGCCAACGGATGGCGCAGCCGATGCCGGCTCGGTACCGAGCAGGTTCCGGCGTCCAGGCCCCGGTCGGGGCGCCCTGCGGCTCGGGTAGCACCGCCGCGAGCCGTTCCGGGTTCATCAGCGCGGGAAGCCATGGCAGCCGCCGATCGACCGGGAACACCTGCAGGATCAGATTCGAGTCTGAAGCGAAGGCCGCCGGCCGAAGGACCAAGCTGGGGGCTGCGATCGCCGGAATGATCGTTTGCAACTTGCCCCAGACCTGACGGAGCCGCTCCCTTGGGTACAGGAGGGCGGTGATCCACTGTTCGCGCCGCTCGTCGCCGGACGGACCGACCAGCCGCACGGTGTACTGAACGGCAGCTCGAGCGCCTCGGCGGTAGCGGATTCGGTCCACCGTGCAGGCCTCGATTCCACATCCGCCTGCCCGCGTGAGCTCCCGCCGGAACATGGTCAGCATGGCTGCCGGATCGATCGCCTCCGCCAAGTGGGGAAGGACGGGGTCTTCAGGGATAGGCGTCGGCGAATGCAGCCCCCGCCGATCCACGAGGGTCGGCGCGCTTGTCATGACCGCGCGGCGGCTCCACGCTTGGCCAGCCGCTTGGCCCGACGCCGCGCCAGCTCCGCCTCCCACCAGCTCTGGTACCGTTGGGCGAGCGCAGTAACCACCGGCGTCGGGACGCCGGTGGCGCGCTCGTACCCCAACGACGACAGCAGGTCGCCAGCCAGAGCCTCGAACACCTCGGCGTCCCGCTCCGACATCTGGCTCCTCCAGTCACGCAGGCCGGGAGTTGGAGGAAGCCAGGCGTTCTTCGCGGACAGGCCGGGCTGCTCCCGGTGCCTGCCGAGGTGGTAGGCGAGCATCTCCGGCGCGAACGGGAGCTGCAGGAAGAGGCACAGGCTCTTGACCGTCTCACGCGGACGGGCCACTAGGTCCTCGTAGCGAACCTCCTGGTACCTTGATCCCAGGCCTCGGCCGCCCGTCCGGCCGGAAGTGACCTGCCACCGCCACCACAGTGCACAGACGGCGACGGGATCCTCCGGCCAAAGGGCAAATCGGCCGGGGCCCTTGTCCGGCCGGGCCCACTGGAGCGCCGAGAGCGCAACGTCCCGCCCGTCCCGAACGATGTGAACGACCCTCGACCACGGGAACAGCCGCCCGAGCAACGGCAGATACCGCACATAATCGGGCGTCTTCTCCCCTGCAAGCGGCTTGCCGTGCCGGGCGCCGAACTGAGCGTACAGGGCGCCGACGAACTCCGCGTACGTTCGCGTGTGCGAGGCCGCCCGTCGGACGGCCGGATCGTCGAGTCCAAGCCGGCCGAACCGGTGGTAGTCGAGGACCCGGTCGACGATCTCGGGCGACAGGGCCACGTCACCGCCGTCCGGGTCCACGACCCTGGGGATGAAATGGGTGTCGTTGGCCACCGCCAGCAAGGGATGGTGGTCGAGCATCCGTTGCAGCAGCGTCGTTCCCGACCGGGGACATCCCACGATGAACGCGTATGGAAGCCCGCGTTCCGGCGGCGGCGCCATACCCCTCAGACCACCCCCCGCGGCCGTCCTCACGCCGGACTCCTGTGTTCGGCCCCGCTCGGCGCGACCTGCTCAAGAGCACCGCAGAGGACTTCGGCTCGCTGCAGCGACTTGTGCCGTGTCTCCGCCAGGGCAGCCAATCGGGCCAGGGCGAGCCGCGTCCATGGTCCGAGCGCCGGAGGGGCCGAACCGTAGCCGCTCGCAAACGAATCCATCGCCGCCGCAGTGGCGTCCTTCTTCCTGGGTTCCAACAGCGCTTTCATCTGGAGGTGGGCCAGGAAGTTCCCCACGTCGAGCCCTGGAGGAGCCATCGCCGAGTCGTCGAGGTCGATGAACCTCACCCCACCCCCGGTCCACACCACCTGAGCGGGGTGACAATCCCGGTGGGAGGGCACGTTCCGCCCCTGGGCGGGTGGGGTCCACTGTGCGATGGCGAGGTCCACGGCCGCACGCGTGGCCGGTCCGGCCGTGCGGCGAAGCTGGGCGATCTCGTCGGCCACTCCCCACGTTCGACCCAGTTCCGCCCCGCTGTCGTGTAAGTGCCGGAGTGCTCGGCCGGCAAGCGCGGCCGCACCTACCAACTCCTCATCGCTGAGCTGGTCCAGCGGCGTGCCCGCGATGAACTCCACCAGGGCAAGGTGGCCCTTGCGGTGCCCGAGTGGGCGGGGGACGAGGAAACCGGCCCGACTTTCCGCGAACACGATGAGCCGACGATGCCCGCCTCGGGCCCGCGACGTGGCGAACAGCTTCAATACCGCGAGCTCTCCGGCGCCTGTACCGACCAGCGTGGTGACCCGCCGGCCGGGAAGGTGACGAAGGACTCGGATCACCTCAGCCTTCGGGCACAACCGATCCCCTTCCCCGGCCCACGGCGCCAGGGCTGGATCGGTGACCGCGGGATGATCATCCGGCCAGCGCACGAACGCGACGTCCTTCCAGCAACCCGGTCAGCGCGCGGGCCCGCTGATCCCAGGTGTGCTCCTGCAGCGCCACTCTCCGTCCGGCCGCGGCTATCTCCTCGGCACGGATGCGATCCGCGAGCACGCCGCGAATTCCTTGGGCCAGCGCAGACGGGTCGCCCGGCCGGACCAACGCCCCCCACCGCCCGCCCTCCAGCGCTGTCCGGATCTGGCCAAGGTCGCTGGCCACGATCGGGACGCCGGCCGCCAGGTACTCGTACAGCTTGAGGGGGGAGAACGAGAAACCGGCCAACGCGGGATACGGGAGCAGCGCGACGTCGAGAGCCGCGAGGAATCCT
>DASYRI010000175.1:0-25185 GCA_036004545.1 Gemmatimonadales bacterium | reverse complement strand
GTTCTCCTCGGCGTTCCATTCCTCGTGGCGTTGGCATCGGCGATCGGGGGGCTGATACGCGGGCCTCACTATACGTCGCGCTCGTCGTTCGCCCCCCAGGCGTCGGATGACAGAGAATCGAGGTTCCTGGGTCTGGCCGCGCAGTTCGGACTCAACCTCGGCAGGGGAACCCCGACCCAGTCCGTCGATTTCTACGCCGAGCTCCTGAAATCACAGGAGGTACTGCGGGCAGCCGTGCTTACCCGATACCGGGTCGTGCCGCAAAGGAGATCCGCCGATACCGTGGAAGGATCGCTGGTTGACGTGTACCGGGTGAAGGGAGGTACAGTCGAAGAGCGGGTCGCCAGAGCCACCGATGTCCTGGCGGATCAGATATCGGTGAAGACCGACATTAAGGCGGGATTGGTCAAAGTGAGCACGACGACCCGGTGGGCCGGCCTCGCGGTGCACCTCAACCGGCGACTGCTGGAACTGGTGAACGACTTCAACCTTCGAACCCAGCAGACCCAGGCGGGACAGGAGCGCGCGTTCGTCGAACGAAGGATGCAGCAGGCGCAAAGTGACCTCGAGGCGGCGGAGGGCGAGCTGGAGACTTTTCTGCGGCGTAACCGCAGATATCAGGACTCGCCGCAGCTCGTGTTCGAGGCGGCTCGTCTGCAACGGCGTGTCGATCTCCGCCAACAGCTGTACGTGTCTCTCGCGCAGTCCTACGAGCAGGCGCGGATTCAGGAAGTACGGAATACGCCGGTCATCACGATTATCGACCGTCCGGAAGTGTCCGTACGACGGTCCGGAGGCGTCGTGCCGGCGGGCGCGCTTGGCCTGGTCATCGGTCTTCTGCTGGCGGGCACGTGGGTCTTTGTGGAAGAGCATCTCACCCGTGAACGGGTCGAGAAGCCGGAAGAGTACCGGGAGTTTCAACGACTCCGGCACCGGGGCCCGCGTCGGAGACAGTGACCCGGCCGTGAATGTCCGTAGCGCGGGCGTGATCAACGCCGGGTTCAAGGTCCTCGGCGCCGGGCTGAATTTCCTGCTCGTCCCCCTCTACATCGGGGTCTATGGGCTCCGGGTCTACGGGGCCTTGAGCCTCCTGCTGTCGCTTTCGCAGTATATGAGCTTCCTGGACCTCGGATTCAGCGCCGCCCTGGTCCGCGAGTCCGTGCGGGTTCGGACGGTCGGCGATCAGCGGTACTTTCGCCTGAAGCGCATCGCCATCGGCTTGCTCCTGGGTGGCGGCGGCGCCGTGACCGCCATCGCCGCCCTGACGAGCGCCCGATGGGGTCCGGCAGTCCACCTCGACCACGTGGACCAGCTCTGGCTTGGTGTCGCGAGCGCCGGGGTGATCACCGTTCTGACGCTCGCCAGCAGCTGCCTCAGCAGCGCCTTCGTCGCCACGTTGAGGTTCGGCCATCTCAACGCCTACAACCTGCTGCGCAACCTGGTTCCGCAGCTCGCCTGCGTCGCCGCCTACACGAAGCTCCGGGGTCTCGGGCCGGCGCTCGCCGTCGGCGCAATGGCCCAATGCGGCGTCGTCGGCCTCCAGGCGCTGCTCCTCGCGCGTGAAGAGCGCAGCCTGGTCCGTCCCGCTCTGGCGAGTCGGGCCGCGCCGCTGGCCGCCTTCCTGAAGGACAGTTTCGGCTTTTCGGCCCAGACGCTCGTGTCCTCCCTCACCATGCCCCTGCTCCAGACGGTGGTCGGGGCACGATTCGGTTCGCAGGCAAACGGAATTGTCGACGCCAGTCGCCGGGTTCTCTTTGCGGCTCGAGGGGTTTTGGAGGCCGTGTTCGTCCCGGTGTTCGCGCACACGACCCGCCTCGTCGAGGCCGCGGACCGGGGCGGGCTCCGGCGCCTCGCGGCCAGGGTGACCGCGGCTTCGGCAACCGGTGCCCTGGTGCTCTATGGGGTTCTTGCGATCACCCTGACGCCGCTCCTCGCCGCGTGGGTCGGGACGGAAACGGGCGCTCGGCTGGAGGAGGTCGCGGGACCCCTCCTCGTGGGGGTTACCTTCACCTGTCCCCACATCGGGTTGTATTACGTCCTGGCGGCGATGTCGGCGGGCCGGGTGGTCAATATCGTGGCCGGCCTGCTCTCGCTTCTCATCCTTGCGCTGGGCTTCCTGCCGGCATTCCAGAGCGTGCGGGATGTCGTCCTCCTGTACAACGCTGCCATGCTGGCCGGCGCGATCGTCACCCTCGCGCTCGGGTTCTGGTGCCTGGTGTGGCTGCGCCCGGCCCCGGCACTCAGCGCGGGAGCTGGGGGCGCCGATCCGATCGAGACGCCCGGCGTCGCAGCGTCCGGCTCCGCGGGTTTGCAGTAAGGCCATGCCGAAACCTCGCTCGTGCGATCCTCTTCGAGTCGCGTTCTTCGAACCCGACGCCGGTGGGCATCGCTGGGAATACGTCCGTCATCTCGTCTCCTCACTCGCCCGCGCCCGCTACGGCGTGGTCGCAACCTTTGTGTTGCACCCGGAGCTGGCCGCGAAGGCTCTGGAATTCACCCGAACCAGCGGATGCGATGCCCGGGACATCGACGTCGTCGCCGTCCGACCTCACGAACTCAGTTCGATGGCGCGCGGCCCGTTGTGGCTTCGTGCCGTCCGGCGCTGGGAGGTCATGAACCGCTACCTCCGGAAATTGGCGGTGTGTCACTGGCACTACCTCTCCCTCGATCACATGCAGCTGCCGCTCGCACTGGGGTTCAAGGTCGTGCCGGGGGTGACGGTATCGGGCCTCCTGTTCCGTCCATCGGGGCATTACGGCGCGCTCGGTGGACCGCGCTCCGGGATCCGGGAACGGGTCCGCGACGTCCGCAAGCGGTGGGCCTACGATCGCATGTTGCGGCATCGGGCGATGGCTGCCGTGTTCACCCTCGACCCGCTCTTCCCGGGCTTCGCCGCGGCGCACTTCCGGGCGGGGTGGAAGGTCCGGGCGGTTCCCGATCCAGCTCCAGTGGACGATGTGAGCGCGGGGGCCGCCAGAGGACGGGACCAGGTCGGGAGTATCCCGGAGGGGCGCGTCTGTTTTCTCCTGTTCGGGGCCTTGTCGGAGCGCAAGGGAGTGCTCCAGACGCTGGAAGCGATGACGCGACTCGAGCCGGCTGTCCTGGAGCGAATCGCGCTGGTGTTCGCCGGCCAGGTTGATCGGGGCATCCGCGCGGCGTTTTGCGACCGGCTCCGGTGGGTTCGAGCCACCCGCCCGGAGGCGTGGATCGATGTACGAGATCGGTTCATAGAAGAGGACGAGCTGGCGGCGCTGGTGGCGCGCTCGGACGTGGTCCTGGCGCCGTATCAGCGTTTCGTCGGTTCAAGCGGTGTCCTGGTATGGGCGGCAACCGCACGTCGCCCGACAATCACCCAGGACTACGGGCTGGTTGGGGCGCTCACTCGCCAATACGGTCTCGGGTATGTCGTTGACACGCGGAACCCGGAAGCGATCGCCGAAGCCATGGCGAAGGCCGCGAGGGATCCCCAGCGACGCCTGCAGAACGAGACCGCGGTCCAGGCGTTCCTCGCGGGCCGAACACCACAAGCGTTCGCCGAATCCATTTTCCGGGGGCTCGCGGAGCTCGGGCATGCGGGTTGATTCTTCCCATCGCTCGACCGCGGCGCGCCGGCCCGGACCCCGGTACCGCGGCCCCGCCGGCTCCGGGGTTTGGTCCCCGCGCTGAGCATTCAAGAGCTTGACCAGCCTCTAGTTAACCGTCATTATTCCCGCCGTGTTGCCTTCGAGCCCCCGGACGGCCTGTCGGACGTGAAGTCCGTCCTCACCGCGCTGCTGGTCGCCGTCTTGCTCAGTGGCGCGACCGCGCTTGACGCATTCGCCCAGGTGCCACCGCCCTCCCAGGCACAGGCGGCGCTCCAGCAAGCCCTCCAGCAGCAACCCGGCCTCGGCGAGGCGCTGCGCTCGCGCATCCGCGAGTCCGGCCTCAACGCCGAGCAGATTCGGGCCCGGCTGCGGGCGAGCGGCTATCCCACCACACTGCTCGATCCCTATCTGGGAGAAGCGACTCCCGGAGCGGCGCCCGTGCCGGGGGCCCAGGAGCTGGCGGCGATCCAGGCGCTCGGCCTGCCACCGGCCACCGGCCAGGTCCTCACCCTCGACACCGGCCTGGTGCGGACGGTCAGCCGGCCGTCCAGCGAGGTCTTCGGGGTGGACGTGTTCCGGCGCAGCACGACGCAGTTCCTCCCCTTGCTCGCGGGGCCGGTGCCCCCCGACTACAAGCTCGGCCCCGGCGACAATCTCGTCCTCATCCTGACCGGCGACGTGGAGCTGGCCTACCCGCTCCAGGTGACGCGCGAGGGGTTCATGCTCATCCCCCAGGTCGGCCAGGTGCACACGGCGAACCTGTCGCTCGATCAGCTGCGCGACCTCCTGTACTCCCGGCTGGGCCGGGTGTATTCGGGAGTGCGGCGGGTCAACCCGACGACCCAGTTCGACATCACGGTCGCGAGCGTCCGGGCCAATCAGGTGTACGCGGTGGGCGAGGTGGAGCAGCCGGGAGCCTACCAGATCAGCTCGCTCGGCACCGTGCTCACCGCGCTGTACGCCGGCGGCGGCGTGACCGAGCGGGCCAATCTGCGGCACATCGAGGTGCAGCGCCTCGGCAAGACAGCGGCGACGCTGGACCTGTACGACTATCTCCTCGCCGGCGACACCAGGAACGACATCCGGCTCGAGACCGGGGACGTCGTGTTCGTGCCGGTGCACGGCCGCCGAGCGCGGGTTGCCGGGGCCGTGGTGCGCCCGGCGATTTACGAATTGAAGGAGGGCGACTCGCTGGCCGATCTGATCCGGGCCGCCGGAGGGTTCCGTCCCGAGGCGGCGCGCGAGCGGCTCAAGGTGGAGCGGGTGCTCCCCGCGGTGCAGCGGAAGACCCAGCCGACGGCGAATGTGATGATCGACGTGCCCCTGGTGGGCGGGGCGCCGCCGCCGTTCGCGCTCGAAGACGGCGATGTCGTGCATGTGGATTCGCTCGCGGATGCGACGGAGCAGTACTTCGTCACCATAGCGGGGATGGTGCAGCAGACGGGCCGCTATCCCTGGCGGCCGGGGATGACGCTGCGCGAACTGATGGTCCTGGCGCGCGGACCACGTGTCGGGGCCGACCTGCGCGAGGCGGAGATCGCCCGGCTGCCTCCCGACCGCTCCGGGGGCCAGCTCGCTTCGACGGTGCGCGTGTCGCTCGACTCGACCTATCTGTTCGCTCGCGACTCGGCTGGCCGGTACGTGGGACCGCCGGGGGTCCCCTTCCCGGGCCCGGGGACCGCCGCCGAGGTGCCGCTCGAGCCGTTCGACAACGTGCTGATCCTGAGGCAGCCCGATTTCGAGCTCCAGCGCACCGTGGAGATCTCCGGCGAGGTCATGTATCCCGGCACCTATGCCTTGCGGGCGAAGGACGACCGGTTGTCCCTGCTGATCCAGCGGGCCGGCGGCCTGACCCCGCGGGCGTACCCGGAGGGAATCCGGTTCGTGCGAACGCAGGACAACGCCGGGCGGATCAACATCAACCTGCCGCTGGCGCTGCGCGACACCGCGTCGCGCGACAACGTGATCCTCCAGCCCGGGGACGACGTGCACGTTCCGGAGTATCAGCCGAGCGTCCGGGTGGGGGGGGCGGTGAACTCACCGGGGAGCGTGCTGTACCGCCGCGGCGCGGACCTCAACTACTACCTCTCGGCGGCCGGCGGGTTCAACCGGCTGGCGGAGAAGGGGCAGGTGAGCGTGCGACAGGCGAACGGTGAGGTGCGCACCCGCCACAAGACGCTGCTGTTCTTTCGAAGCGATCCTTCGCCGGGGCCGGGTTCCGAAGTCCTGGTACCTGCCCGGGACCCGAGCGCGACCAGGACCGACGTGGCCGTGTTGTTCGGGGCGGTGGCGCAGGTCCTGGCGAGCATGGTGGCGATCGTCTATGTGGTAACGCGGTGAGGACCGGATGAAACGGAATACGCCACTACTCACCTGAAGGATCTGATGGGACCTCCCGAGCCAAACCGCGACGATCCCCTCTTTTTGACCGCTTTGACACCGTTTGTCCGGCGCTGGAAACTGCTCGTGGGGCTGCCGCTCGCCGCCGGGGTACTCGGTCTGGGCCTTTCGATCCTGGTGCCTTCGAATTACACGGCGGCAACGACCTTTACGCCTGAGGCAAGCTCTTCGACCTCACTTCCCGGGAACCTCGCCGGGCTCGTAGGCCTGGCCAGTCAGTTCGGCGCGGCGATGCCGGGGGCGGGCGCGGATACGCCGGAATTCTTCGCGAAAGTGCTGACCAGTCGCGAGCTGCTGCGGAGCACACTCCTCTCGGAATTCACCGACCCGCAGGCCGCCGGCGCCCCCGGCAAGCGCACGCTCCTGAGCGCGCTCGACGTCTCCGGCGACACCGAATCGGAGAAGCTCAACGAAGGCATCCGTCAGTTCGAGAAGAAGGTCATCGCCAGTGTGGACAAGACGACCGGGATCGTTTCGCTGGAAGTGGAGTTACGGTCGGCCGACCTGGCCGCAGGGGTCGCCAATCGCATGGTGGAGCTCCTGAACGTATTCTCGCTGGAACGCCTGCAGCTCCACTCCCGGGCAGAGCGCCGGTTCGCCGAACAGCGACTGGCACAGGCCCAGCAGGAGCTGGATGCCGCGGAGCAACGACAGCTCGAGTTCCTTCAGGCCAACAGACGGTACACCGACTCCCCGCTGCTGGTGTTCGAAGCCGATCGTCTCCAGCGCAAGGTGCAGCTCCGCCAGGACGTCGTGCTGACGCTCCAGCGGGAGTATGAGGAGGCACGGATCGCCGAAGTCCGCGACCTGCCCGTCCTCACGATCATCGATAAGGCCACCCCACCCGACAAGCGGAGCTCGCCGAAATACCTGCTGAACGTCCTGGTGGCCGGCATCAGCGGAGGACTCCTCGCGTTCGCGCTGGTCTACTTGTCGCAATCCAGAGCCGTTGCGGCGCAGATGAGCGACGAGCAGTACCGGGCCTTCCAACAGGCCTACCGGGAAGCGGCCGGGGAGATGCGCTCGCTCGTTGGCCTCAAGGGTGGAGCGCGCCGCGAATAGTCCTCCCGTCAACCGGGTTCAGCGCCGGCGCGGAACCCCGTCTCGCCCTGGGCGCTCACGGCGGGCCGCCCGCCGGGCAGTCGCAAGGGGAGTCGATTCTGCAGGACCAATGGCAGCAGCCCGAGCGCCATGCCCTGATAGATGAAGGGCGCGGTCACCACTCCCTGGAACGCCGACAACATCATCGCCGCCGAATAGAGGCAGTAGGCCGTGGCGGAGGCCACCGAACGGCGCCTCCGGAGGTAAAGCCAGATCCACGCGCCCATGTAGGCCAGCATCGGCACCCAGGCCAGGCCGGCCCCGAAATCCAGATAGAAGTTGGCCAGGGAGGTCTCCACCGTCGCCATCGGCCCGACAGGGTTTCTGCGCTCCACAATGCTCTCCGGGCCGGGATACTTGCCACCGGTGAGACGATTCACGAAGAAGAAGGTATTGAACAGGGGGTTGAACGAAACGTATCCGCCGGTCCGGTACCCCCCGGTCGCCTTCACGAACCTGTCGAGGTTTTCAAAACTGAGGGCGAAGTAGCCGTACGCCACGGCAATGGTCTCGCCGGGACCCCGGTAGCCCCGGAAACCGATGGCGTCCGCGTACGAGACCGTATACTTCCCGAACCGGTTGATTCGCTGGTTGCCGAGTTCGATCATGCCGTAGACGAACGCGGCCGCGAGGAGGACGGCGGCGACTGCGGTCCGGCGCCCCGGCCGCACGACCGGGAAGTGCACGTTCATCAGGAGCAGCGTCACCGCAGAGAGCATCAGGTCGATGCGTGCGAGCTTGGTGAGCGGGCTCAGGAACACCAGAGCCAGAAGGACCAGGTCGAGCGGCCGTCGCCGCAGGTAGAACGCGAAATGCAGCAACGCGCAGGCCGCGAAGCCGGCGCGCGGCAGAATCTGGAGTCCGGGCACCGTGGTGGTGTGGAACTGGTACGCGAGCTCCGGGTCCGCCAGGAGAATCGGCAAGCCGCTCACCAGGTAGTTCTGAACCAGAGTTGCCGCGATGGTCGCCATCGCCAGGAGGCGTGCGTACCAGAGAAAGACCGGCGTCCCGAAGCTGGAGCGCAGGGACTCCCTGCCAAACCGGAAGCGGTCCGGCGCGCCCCACAGGGCGAGCGCGAGGGACGGAAACACCAGCCACAGCAGGTAGGATTCCGCCACCAGCACGTAGGTCTCATAGCTCCAGCGCGGCGCCTGCAGGTCGGATCGGCGCAACAGCGCAGCGCCAAGCGGCAGGAAGAAGCTGGCTGCGATCAGCGCCACCGGATGGCTCAAGTGGCGCGTGCGGACGCTGATCCAGGCGCCGCCGGCGAGCGTACCCGCGACGATCAGGACCAGGAGGATGGTGTCCGTCACGGTCCGCCTCGGTCATCGGCGACGGCCCTCCCCGCCCCGCCCTGCCGTCCGCCCGCGGCCCGCGGGCCGCCGCTCCCGGCGCGGATCCTGGCCGCGTCGAGAATCCCGCTCATGCGATCGGACGTCAGCTCGCGCGGCTGGTATTCGTTCAAATACCAGTTTCGCGCCGCCGCGGCGGCCGCCTCGCGCCGGCCCCGGTCCGAAAGAAGCGAGATGCACGCCTCGGCGAGTTCATTCGGCCCATCGGCGACGACCAGACCGGACGCCCCATCCGCCGGAATGCCTTCCGCACCGATCTGGGTGGCGACCACCGGCAGCCCATGCGCGAGATACTCGAGGACTTTCAACTTGAGGCCCGCTCCCAGGCGCATCGGAGCGACGGCCACCCACGCTTCGGCCAGCACGACGGACGGGTTCGAGACCAGACCGGTGACGACCACTCCCTCGGATTGTCCCCATGCCTTCCTGCGCGTGTCCGAGGGACTCGCCCCCGCGACGACCACGCGCGCATCGGACACTTCCGACCTTACGAGGGGGAAGATGGCCGTCAGGAACCAGTCCACCGCATCGATGTTTTCTCTCCGGTTCATCGCGCCGAAGAAGATGATCGTCGGCCGAGGGTCCGGCTCTCTCGGGCGACCCGGCGGCGGGAGCTGGGTTGGCGCAGGATATCCCACCACGACATGCTCGACCCCGAATTCCCGCACCAGCGCGAGGTCCTTGTGCGAAAGCACCACCACCTGGTGAGCCGACCTCAGCACCTCGGCTTCCCAGGAGCGGAGGCGGCTCCACTCCCACCTGAGGACGAGTCGAGCCAGCCCCTTGGCGGCGGCCGCCCACCGGGAGAACAACTGACCCAGAATGTCCTGGCACATCACCACCGCGACCGCGTTGCCGGAGAGCGCGCCGAAGTACTGCGCCATCTGCGTGTATTCCACCCAGACCAGCAGCCCGGGGTGAGCTCGACATGCCTCTGACACCAGGCGCGCGACGGAACCCCGGTACTTCCCGGCGACGTACAACGGGAGATCGGGTCGCCTCAAGAGGCCTGCGAGACGCGTGGCCTGGTTCACCGGTATCAGGTGAACCGCATCACACAGCTGATAGAGGGAGCCGTCGACGCTGGCCCGTTCTCTCTTGTTGGCCAAGGCGACGAGCGTGACCGAATGCGCTCCGGCCAGCGCGCGGAGGTGCTCGTAGGCAATGCGGTGCCCGGCCTCCCTGGCCTGTGAGCTCGGCAGATGGGCGGAGAGAAACAACAGGGGGCTCCCTCGCGGCCCCCTCGGCTCGCCGGGCATCCTAGCGATCGGGCCCCGCGACGGCCGGGCGCCTCGGTGTCAGCCCCTGCACCAGGCCCTTGACCTCACTCCACTTGAGGCCGACGCCGATGGTGCCGAGCGCGATGGCGGCCGCCATGGCGCTCGCCGGACGGATGTCATCCCCAACCATCACGACCAGGCCGGCAATCGCGACCAGCACCAGCGACCTCCAGTCAAGGAAGCTCGTGCGATAGGCGTGCGCGACGAAGCCGAGATACGTCAGCACCAGAAACCCATGGGTCAGGATCGAGGCGGTGACGGCGCCGCGGAGGCCGGCCCGCGGGATCAGGAGGAGATTGAGCGCCACGCTGACTGCGCAGGTGGATCCCACGACCAGGGTTCGAACCAGCTGCCGGTCTCCCACCGTGAGGAGGAGGCCGTACGATGAGGCGAGGTATCGTAGAAAGAGTACGACCCCGAACAATGGCAGCAGGCCGGAGACGGCTTGATAGCCCGATCCATACAGGAGCCGCGTCAGCCAGCCTCCCAGAATAGTCAGCCCCGCCAGCCCGAGCACCCCCGACATGAGCAGCTGGCGGGTCAACCTGGCGCCAAGGCGAAGGCTCGCGGCCGGGTCGGCGCTGCTGCCTGCGATGGCGGGCAAGTACACGCTTGACAGCACGTCAGGGAGCACCAGCGCAGCCATGAGGATCCGCACCCCGGCCTGATACAGGCCGACCGCCTGGGCGCCCAGGAAGCGCTGGAGGATGAGGGTGTCGATCTGGAAGTAGATCGTCCCGAGAGCGACAAACACGCCGAAGGGCAGTCCGATGGTCAGCGCCTGAGGAGTTCCCCGGAAATCGAGGCTTCGCCAGTCCACGGCACCGACGAGCCGCTGGTACGCGGCAAGGGACAGAGCGAGATAGACCGCGCGGGACCCGACGAAGCCGAGCGCCGCAGCCACCGGCCCCCCCCCGGCTCCCACGATGAGCGCCACCACCAGGAAGTGCAGGACGTTGGACAGGAGCACGACCCTCGTCTCCTCGTGAAACCGCCCCAGCCCCCGAAACGGCAGATTCAGGAACAGGCCGAACGAATTCAGAATGGCGGCAAGGAGCAGGAGCCAGACGAGCGCCAGGCCGTCCCCACCTCCGGCCAATCCCGGAGCGAAGACCAGGGCGGCGCCGACCAACAGCAGGGTCAGGAGCAGCTTGGCTCCCAGCTTTTCGTGGACGAACGTCTGCACCTTGCCGGGTGCTTTGCCGATGTCGCGGACCAGCTGAAGACTGAACCCGTAGTCGACCAGGATGACGGCCAGCGAGGCCACCGTGTAAGGATAGATGAACAGCCCGAACGTTCCCGCCCCCCACGCCCGGGCCATCCAGATGAAGAGGATGACGCCGGTCAGCAGTCGCGCCACCGTGGACATCGTCATGAAGACGGTGCTCTTGATCATGCGGAGAGCCGATTGCCGATCCGATCCGACACGCGTCGCGCAACAGCGATCGCCCGCTTCCCGTACCGGAGCCAGACCCGCAGCCAGTGGCACTCCAGGCTGAGCCAGGTCAACAACCAGGCCTTCCGGTATCCCTGGCCGAACACCACCTGCAGGATCCGCGCTTCCAGCCGGGCGAACTCCGCAAAATCCCGGGTCGTGATCCTGACGCCGAGCGCCCGGGCGATGCGGGTGATGATCGGTCTCCGGGCGATCCCCCGCAAGGGCGGCACGACGTCGCTCAGGTCATCCAGCTCTTCGATCAAGTGGTAGGCATTCCTGATGAGGAGCACGGACAGGCCGAGCTGCTCCCGCCATTCCCACTCCTGGTCGACGAACACGCACTGCCCATTGACGATGTAACTGTTGGACCAGTTGCAATCGAGCAGCGCACCGTCGACCAGGAGCCGTCCGTCCTCCGGGTGGGCACGCGCCCGCAGGGCCTCCAGCCAGGCTCGGCAAGGCGCGAGCAGAGCGTCGAGAGAGACGCCCCGCTCCTTCGATCTGCCGACAACCTGGGTTTGCAGCGAAGGGCCGCGAATCCACCGCGTCGCGTTCGGACGCAGTCGCAGCGGGCCCGCCTCGACTGCTTCCTGGCCGCTGGCCACGGTCTTGGCCACCCGCACCTGGCCGTCTCCGTCCTCCAGGAATCGGGTAATGGTGGCGAGGGAGGGGACCCGCTTCCGGCTGTAGAGCACCCCCAGGGATCGCAGCCCAGTCGCGGCGTGCGGACTCTTTGCCGCCACGATCAGGAACGCGTTCGCGAAGAAAGCCAGCATGTCGTTCCGGTCGAGCTCGAGAAGCAGGTGCCGCTCGTCGAAGAGGCGATGCCGGCTCCCGGTGTAATCGCGCGAGCGAAACCTGCCTGCGAGCTCCCCCGCGTTCACTCGTCGCAGAAACTCTTCCGAGAGAATACAGGAAGGCATCTTGTAGTCCGGGAATGGGAAATAGAACCGGACGTGCGGAAAATGCCTTTCGACGCGCTGCTGCAGCTCGTGATATCCGAACGTCCTCCCTCCCTGTCGCAGGCGCGGATAGCCTTCGAGGCCGTCGAACATGACCCCGGTATGGTCTTCGCGGCTCGAGGCCCAGTACTTCGCGCCGAATTGATTCTCGATCGCCAGGACCAGCATGCCGTCCGGGCTCAGCACGCTGCTGAAATACTCCAGAGTGGCATCGTACGGATCCGCCGCGTTCACGAACTGACTCGCGTATTCGAGGACCCCGACGCAGAAGACGACGTCGAAGGGGGTGGCGAAGGCGACTTCCTGGAACGGGCTGCACACGACCACGACGTTGTCCTGCCCCCTGGTACGCAGGCGCGCCAGCCTGGCTCGTGCCAGACTCCCCTCCACCGCCACGACCTCGTGAAAGGTCTCGCCCAGGAATCGCGTGATGGCGCCGCAACCGCATCCCACCTCCAATACTCTGCTCTCCCGCTTGAAGACAAAGTCGCGCAGCAGCTGAGCGCGCTGCCTGCTCAAGTGGTATTCCGAGGGCCAATCCTTGATCCATTGCTCGAGCTCGTAGGAGTCGGAGCTCAAGTCCGTGGCACGCGACAGGACGGCCTCGAGGTATCTCTCGGAGATTCGACCATCGGAGTAGCCGAACGCAGCGCGTCCGGGCAGTACCCAGAGGCCCGGACGATCGAGGTGAAGCTCCTGACCGGCATGGTCCGTGATACCCGGTGTCACGCGCCCACGCCCCATGCTGAGACCGACCCTATCCCCGGCTCGTGACTCATCTAGCGCGGCGAGGGGTTCGACCGCCACCCCATTCTCCCGGACAGGTATCCCAGAGCGCGGACGGCGGACACCCACGCGGCCGCGATGACGCCCCGGAGTCGGTAATCTCTCCATCCTGCTCGTATCATGTTCCGAACCAGCTGACGCCCTCCCGAGGCGGAGCGGCGGAGCCCGGTCCGGATCCCGCCTTCCCTGGCCTCCCGGGCGAGCGAGCCGGCGCTCCGGGCCCGGCGAAAGAGTCCGGCGACGGTCAGGTGGTGCGAGTGCCACACTTCAGCGTCGGCAACGTAGTGTATCCGCCACGCTTCTCGGAGCGCGGCCATCGCGACAGCCAGGTCCTCACCATACGAACACGGCCGGGGAAAACCTCCCAGGGATCGGAGGGCCCCGACCCGGTAGGCGCTGTTCGCGTTCGAGATCGGCAGGGCGCTCTCGCCTTCCCGGCCGACGGCCTCCGACGTGATGAGCCGGGATCTCGCCGGGTATCGGCTGGTGCGAAACACCCGCTCGGCGATGCCGGTCTCCGGCCGGGGGACCTGGCGGCCGTAGGCGGCCGCCACCGCGGCGTCCGAGAACGGAGCAGTCAAGCGACTTAACCAGGCGTCACCGATCGGTTCAGCGTCGTCGGAGAGGAACACCAGCAGCTCGGTGACGCACTGCTCCAGGGCGAACTGTCTCGTGGCACCATGATCGAATGCGGATGGCTCGACCGTGACGGTCTCCACACCCGGCGGCAGGTCCGACGGAATCGGATCGTGACCAGACCATATCAGCCGGACCGCAGCAGGCCCCGGGCGGTTGGCCAGAGCTGCGCGTAAGACCCGGTGGAGGAACGGGGAGGTACCTGCGGAAAGGACAACGACCGTCGCGCTGGACACCACGCCTTCACACCTCCTGGTTGCTCGATGCTTTTCGCCGGCCCCTGCGCTTGAAGGCTCGCCGCTCCGTCCCGGTCTCCGAAGTACCCGCGTCCAGGACGATCCCCGGGGAAGGCCTCGCGCGCCACCTGCTCAGCCCAGGGGTATGAGAATTGCACGACACGTTTAGCTCCCGTAAGTTTACCGACCCTGGGAAGGGTTCGGTAGCTGGCGCGCCGGTTGCGGTTTCCGGCAGCAACCGGTCATCGCCGGGCGGAAGCATCCTGTTCCGAAGGAGGCGTCGTGCCGCGTGCGACCGGACGTTGCCTCGCCGTAGTCCTGGCCGCCCTCTCGGCTTGCTTGTCACCCGAGTCTCCCAACCCCGAATTGCAGATTCTGGTGAGCCCGAGCGAGACGGTACTCCTCGTTGGGGAAACCAAGCTTCTCACCGCGGCCGTGAGGAACGCTCCAGGCCGATCCCGGGCGTTGCCGATGAGTTGGTGGAGTTCCGACACCGCGGTCGCCACGGTAACGCCCGGCGGCACGGTGCGAGGGGTCCACCCAGGCGTAGCCGCCATTCACGTTTCGGCCGCGGGGGCGGAGGCGCTCGCCGCCGTTGAAGTGGCTTTCCTGCAATTGCAGCCGCAGCGCCCCAAAGTGATCCTGGACGATACCGTTCGCCTGACCGCGGTCGCCGTGGGACCGACAGGGATCGTCCGGCTGAACCCCGCCATTGCCTGGCGCAGCTCCGACCCGACCATCGCGACGGTTGACGGCGCTGGTGTCATCACCGGGCGCGGGATAGGGAGTGCTTCGATCTTCGCGGAGAGCGACGTCGTCGAAGTGGGCGTACCGGTGATCGTCGCCCCCTGGACATTGGTGGGCGCCGGGGATATCGCCGATTGCGCCTGGCCCCGCGACGAGGCTACCGCCGCGATCCTTGATTCCATCCCGGGGATCGTCTTCACGGCGGGCGACAATGCCTACCCCGATGGCTCTGCCGCGAATTACGCCGGCTGCTATGACCCGACCTGGGGTCGCCACAAGTCCCGAACTCGTCCCACACCCGGGAACCATGACTACCACATACCTGGTGCCTCCGCGTACTTCGAGTACTTCGGAGCCGCGGCGGGCGATCCCGCCACCGGGTACTACAGTTTCGACCTCGGCTCCTGGCACATCATCGCCGTCAACTCGGTTGCCCCCATCGGTCCTGGTTCGGCCCAGATCGCATGGTTGGCGGACGATCTCGCGGCTCACCGGACGAGGTGCACGCTCGCCTACTGGCATTACTCGCTGTTCAGCTCGGGTGCCTATGCCATCCCCGCCATGCGCACCGCATGGGAAACGCTGTACGGCGCCGGAGCCGACGTCGTGCTTTCGGGACACGATCATATCTACGAGCGCTTCGCCCCACAGTCTCCGGCTGGGCAGCCCGATCCGGCGCGCGGCATTCGTGAGTTCGTGGTTGGGACCGGCGGGGGACCTCTGCAGCCACTCTTGTCAATCGCCCCGAACAGCGAGGTGAGAGACAATCACACGTATGGAGTCCTGAAGCTCTCCCTGTACCAGGACAGCTACCATTGGGATTTCGTGCCGGCGGCCGGCGGAACGTTCAGCGACTCAGGAACGGCGTCCTGTCACTGAGGGCGCCGCTCAGTGCGCACCGCGCGACAGGAGGACGACGGGAACCGTCCGCGCCAGAATCGCCATGTCCGCCCCGAAGCTCCAGTTGCCTACGTAGCCCAGCTCGAAGGAGCACCGCTCGGGATAGCCCAGCTCGCTGCGGCCCGCGATCGCCCACGCTCCGGTCATCCCGGGATGGAGCGAAAGCAGGGTCGGCGCCCGGCTCCCGTACTCACCCAGCTCCTCGAGGACCAGCGGCCGCGGGCCGACCAGGGACATCTCGCCCCGGAGCACGTTCACCAGCTGGGGGAGCTCGTCGAGGCTCCACCGGCGCACCGCGCGACCCACCCGGGTGACGCGCGGGTCGCGCTCGGGCGGGAGCTTGTAATTGTTGCGGAGGTACTCGGCACGCAACACGGGGTCGCCGGCGAGCCGCTGTTCCGCGTCGGCGTACATCGTCCGGAACTTGAAGCAGCCGAACACCCGGCCGTTTCGGCCGACCCGGGGTTGCACGAAAATCCCGGGGCCTCGTGAATCGAGCCGGATGACGGCCCACACGATGGCCATGACCGGGGCGCAGAGCACCAGGGCGACCGTCGCACCCACGAGGTCCACGATTTTTTTCAGGAGGAGGTGGCCGGCCTTGAGCTCGGGACGGACCAGCTCGATCAGCGGCTCCCCATTGCGCCAGACGGTTCTGGGGGAGCGCACCGAACGCCGGTGCTGGGTCTCGAAGACCTGGCACCCCGCCGCGTGGGCGGTCTCCACCACGGCGTGGAACAACGCCGATTCCAGCCGCCCGCAGAGGACGATGGCCTCGGCGCCGGACTCGTGCAGCACCTCCGCCAGGTTCGCGAGGTGGCCCCGCGCGTCGAGCGCCGGCTCCGGCCCGATCTCCACCAGCCCGAGATTGTATTCCGGGCCGAGGTGGGAGAACGCACGGCGGCTCATGGCCTGACGGCAGGCGGCGGCCTCACCGATAAAGAGGGTGCGCGCCGTCTCCCAGTGGCCGCCGCCCTTCCACCAGCGGACGACCCCGTCCACCAGCAGCCGCGCGAGGATCAGGACCGCCCCGACCCCGGCCAGCATCGCCGCGAACGAGGGAAGCACCCGGAGCAGGCCCAGCGTCCAGAGCGCGTTCCAGCACGAGATGGCCGTCCCCCCCGTCGCCCCCGCGAAGATCCGGCCCGGCGAGCGCCACCCGTCGCCGGTACGATAGGCGCCCGCCATCGTGAGACCCAGCACCACCGCCGCCGCGACCGCCAGGCTCACCCGGGAGAATTGGTGCGACGGGTCCGAAGCGACCACATCGAGTGGGCCGACCGGCGGAAGGGCCCAGGGGGCTACCAGCGTGAGAAGGCCGACAACGGCGACGTCCGTGGCGAGCAGGGCGAGAACCCGCAGCAGCAACCGGTGAAGATGCCGGCGCTCGTTGGAGCCGCCGGCCCGATACAAGTGGAATCCCCGCTCGACATTCTTTCCCAGCGCCCGAAGGGCAGCAGTGTGAGGCATGGAGTTACTCCCCGGAGCTCTGCGCCGGCGTGCCCGTAGCGCTTCCCGTACCCACTCGCGGAATCATCCCAGCCCTCCGAGGAGAAACCCCTGTCAGCCTATCGATTTATTGAACGCCGCGGCGCTCGGCGTTCAACCCCGGCAGATACTCGATGTGTCGTTCGATGGCGGTGCGGATAACAGCTGATCGCGACGAAAGCGGCAGCCCGATTCCCGTGTACGCCCAACGAACAGCATCCAGGCGGTCGAGAAGCTCGGCCCGCAGGGGGAGATTGGGTTACGTCCCAAGCAACTCCCGGACCTAGACTGCGCTATCTGGCCGTGCGTGCAGGAAGTGGCGCGCAAGTCGTTGCGTAATCACAAATTATGCGTTGGCTCTCAGAAACCGAACAAGCGCCGGATAAGCAGTGACACTATGGCCGCTTGGAGATTCTATTGCAGGCCGTGACTCCGACGTTACAATGGGGCGAGGTGTTAAGAGGTGTTGAGTGCGGCGTGTTAAAAAGTGGTAACGAGGCTCCGTCAGGGCCGGAAAGATCGGTCCAATCGGTCCCAGACGGTCGCGCCGATTCGCACGGAGAGGCGGGCGACGACGCGCGTCGCGGAGCGGCCCGCGACTTGTCCGTCGTTCCGGGAGTGTTGCACACCGGCGTCCCCCACCACGGAGAGCCCTCCGGCGTGCCCGGCCAGTCCAAGGCCGAATCGCAGAGTCTTCTCGACCACCCCGCTCAGCCGGGTCGGGAGCAGTGCCGCTTCGGCCTCCGAGGGGTACGGATCGGTCAGGCGCGCGGCGCCCTGGCGCTGATAGGCCACCTCTGGGGTGAGGAGCCAGCGTGGATGGAGTAGCCAGCCGCTCTCGAGGGACACCAGCTCGTTGTCGGGCCACCCCCGCGCCAGGCCGACCCCCTGATCGGTGAAGTTCTGGGTCGGCTCGAAGGTGCGGTAGACGGTGACCGTCGCAGTGGAATAGCGCAGCCGCCAGGTGCCGCGCCCCCCAACCGCGCCGCCGGCGCCCAGCGTGACGCCCCACCGGTTCGGGAAGACGACGATATCGGGATGGGTGGTCCAGTCATCCAGGGCCAGCTGCCCTTCCAGCAGGAGGCGGGGCGTGGGCCGCCAGCTCAGATCGGCGCCGATCAGGACGTTCTGCTGGTCGCGGCGTCCGAAGTACTGCGGAAACACCAGGAGCAGGAGGGGGTTCCGGTAGCCCGGCTCCAGCTCGCGGGAGCGGCCGGCGACGATCGCGGTCTCCCACAAGCCCGCCTGGAAGGTGCGGGTGAGTCCGATGTCCAACCGGTGCCCCACCCAGTAGCGATGGATCGGTTCTCCCGCGGCCGTCGAGTCGTCCACCAGTTGGGTGCTGAAAGCGGTACCCCTGAGTTGCTCGTTGCCGACCACGACCAGGAGCTCGGTCCTGGGATAGGACCAGTCGCTCAGGCCCAGCCCGGGGAGTCCGGGCGGGCCCCAATTCCGGGCCTCTTGTCCGTAGTGGACCTGAAGCCAGCGGGTCTGCACCGATCCATACGCCTCGACGAAGCGCCACCGGGGCCGCACCGGAAAGCCGGTCTTCTTGACGAGATACGCCGGGTCATCCCGAATCCGCGGCTCGTAGGCCGGCCGAGCCACCAGCAGCGCCGGACCAAACCGGGCCTCGAGGCGCGCGTCGGCATACGGGTACCCTCCGCCTTTGCCCTCCGGATGCAGCGGGTCCCGGCTGCCGTGGGTGGTGGCGTCGAACCCGATCCGCGGGGTCACACGCCACCAGGCTTCGGGCTCCGGCTGGGCGAGCCCGCCGCGCAGCTGCTCCACCAGCTTGGTCGAGGAGGCCGACCACCCGGGCCGGGATTCGGAGAGCGCCGCGAGCAGGTCGCCGGTTCGGACCGGGCGCACCATTGGTGAAGGGTCCCGGAGGTCGCCGCGGAGGAAGAGGTGCTCGAGCAGCGGCAGTCGGGGATCGTCGAGGGGAAGGAAGGGCGAGGGCTGTGCGCCGAGGCCGGGTGCGCCGGCACCCAGGGCGTAGAGCAGGGCCAGCGTAGGTCCGGCGCGCCGTCGCCGGTTGACTCGCCTGTCGGCCGACCCGCCCGCAATCGTCCCCGGCATCGGCTTGGCTCTCCTTTGCAGATCCGGAGCCCGACGGGGCGGTTCCCCCGCCCGGCGCTGTTGCGCCGCTCAGGCCGCCCTGGTGAGGATGCGCGGCCCCTCCCGGGTGACCGCCACCGTGTGCTCGAAGTGCGCCGCCATCGAGCCGTCCGCCGTCACCACGGTCCACTTGTCGTCGAGGAGCCGCGTCGTGTAATCGCCGGCGGTGATCATCGGCTCGATGGCGAGCGTCATCCCCGCCTGGAGCCTCGGCCCGCGGCGCGGCTGGCCGTGGTTGGGCACCTGGGGGTCCTCGTGCATCCGCTGGCCCACGCCGTGCCCCACCAGCTCCCGCACCACCCCGAATCCCGCCGCCTCCGCCACCGTCTGCACCGCGTGGCCGATGTCGCCGACGTGGTTCCCCACCGTCGCCTGGGCGATCCCCGCGGCAAGCGCCTCCTGGGTCACGTCGAGCAGCCGCTGGGTGGCGGGCGCGATCTCGCCCACCGCGACGGTGGTCGCCGCGTCGGCGTGGAAGCCCTCGACGCACACCCCCACGTCCACGCTGACGATGTTCCCCTCGCGGAGCACCCGCTGGCGGGACGGGATGCCGTGCACGATCTCGTCGTTGATCGAGACGCAGAGCGATCGCGGAAAGCCGTACAGCCCCTTGAAAGAGGGCACGGCGCCGGCATGGCTCCGGATGAACCGTTCCGCCGCGTCGTCGAGCTCGGCGGTCGAGAGTCCGGGGCGCACGGTGCGGCGCACCAGGTCGAGCGTGGCCGCCACGATGCGGCCCGCCCGCGCCATGATCTCGATTTCCTTGGCCGACTTGAGGGTGATCATCCCGGGCTCGCCTCTCCCTATCGCCCGACCGCCGCCTTGACCCGCTCCGCGATCTCCTCCACCTCGCCCACCGCCGGAATCCTGACCACGCCCCCCCGCCGCGCATACCAGGCGAGCACCGGGGCGGTCTGCTCACGATACGCCTTGAGCCGGCGCTCCACCGCGGCGGGATCGTCGTCGGCGCGCCCCTCGACCCCGCGCCGCTTCGCCAGCCGGGCCAGGATCTCCTCGTCGGTCACGTCGAAGAGCAGCACCCTGTCCATCTTCCGCCCGAGCTCGGCCTGGAGCGCGCCGACGCCTTCCGCCTGCGGGATGGTGCGCACCACGCCGTCGAAGACCACGCCCCGGGCTGCCGCCGGCTTGCCCAGCTCCTCGCGCACCACACCCAGGATCAGGTCGTCGCTCACCAGGCCGCCATTCTCCATCACCTGCTTCGCCGTGCGGCCCAGCGGCGTGCCCCGGGCGACCGCGTCGCGCAGCAGGTCGCCGGTGGCGAAGCGCGGGACGCCCAGGCGCCTGGCCAGGATTTCACCCTGGGTGCCCTTGCCGGCGCCGGGGGGGCCGAGCAGGAGTATATCCATGAACTCCTTGATTCCTTGCGCAGGAGGTAGCGAGCAGCGAGAAGCGAGGAGGGAACCGACTTTCCCTTCTCGCTATCTCCTCCTCGCTACCTCCTGTCTTACATGAACCGTTGCTGCCGCCCCCGGAACTTGACCCGGCCGGTCTTCATGAAGCTGTCGTATTTGCGAAGCGTCCGGTGTTGCTCCACCTGCGCGATGGTGTCCAGCATGACGCCCACCACGATCAGCACCGAGGTCCCGCCGAACACCGACTGCACCCCGATCTTCTGGGCGATGACGATCGGGAGGATCGCGATGGCGGCGAGGAAGAGCGCGCCCGGCAGCGTCACCCGGCCGAGCACCTGGTCAATGTAGTCGGCGGTGGCGGCGCCCGGCTTCACCCCCGGAATGAACCCGCCCTGCTTCTTCAGGTTCTCCGACAGGTCCACCGAGTTGAAGATGATGGAGGTGTAGAAGTAGCTGAACAGAAGCACCATCACCCCGAACGCGATGTCGTAGGGGAGCTGGCCCGGGGTGAAGAAGCTCGCGAGGTCGGTGAGGACCGCGTTCTTGGTGAAGTTCGCGATGGTGCCCGGCACGATGATGATGGTCTGGGCGAACACGATCGGCATGACGCCCGCGGTGATGAGACGGATCGGGATGAAGGTCTTCTGCCCCTCGCGGATCCGGCCCCGGCCCATGACCTTTCGGGGGATCTGGATGGGAATCCGCCGCGACGCGATGGTCATCCCCACCACCGCGGCGATCGCCCCGACCGCCATCAGGACCAGCACCACGGCGCCCCCCACCGAGACGACGTTGTTCCGGACCGACTGGACCAGCTGGATCGAGGCCGGCCAGAGCCGCTCGATGATCGAGACCGCGATGAGGAGGCTCATCCCGTTCCCGATGCCCCGCTCGGTGATCTGCTCGCCCAGCCACATCACGAACACCGCGCCCGCGGTGAGCGTGAACACCATCGTGAGCCGGGAGGCGAACCCCGGGTTGGCGATCGCCCCCGGGATCCCCTCGGTGAAGAGGGTGAAGGTGTAGGCCTGGGAGAAGGCGATGAAGATGGTCATGTAGCGGGTCCACTGGGTCAGTGTCTTCCGCCCCTCTTCCTCCTTCTGCATCTTGCTCACCGACGGCACGATGCCGCCGGCCAGCTGAAAGATGATCGAGGCCGAGATGTAAGGCATGATCCCGAGCGCGAAGATCGTCGCCCGGAAGAGCCCGCCGCCCAGGGTGTCGTACAGGTTGAAGAAGCCCGACGCCCCCGAGTTGTTGATGAAGGCGACCAGCGCCGCAACGTTGACCCCCGGCGCGGTGATGTGGGCGCCGATCCGGTAAATGAGCACCGCGAGCAGGGTGAAGAGGAGCTTCCGCTTGAGCTCCTCGTCCATCGCGAGCGCGGGGATCTTGGGCGCGGTCACTTACCCCTCCACTTTTCCGCCCGCCGCCTCGATCTTGGCCCGCGCCGGCGCCGAGACGGCGACGCCCCGGACGGTGTAGGCGCGGTCGGCGTCGCCGGTGGCCAGCAGCTTGATCGGTCGGCGCAGCCGGCTCACCAGCCCGCCGGCGTGCAGCGTCTCGGGGGTGAGCTCGGTGACGCCGAGCTTCTTCAGCTGGCGCAGGTTCACGGTCTGGGCCTCGACCTTGAACGGATTGGTGAACCCGCGCTTCGGCAGCCGCCGGTACATCGGCATCTGGCCGCCCTCGAAGCCCGGATTGGTCCCGCCCCCGGTGCGCGCCTTGTGCCCCTTGTTGCCCTTCCCCGAGGTCTTGCCCAGGCCGGAGCCCGTGCCCCGGCCGAGCCGCTTGCGGCCCCGGTGGGAGCCCGCGGCGGGCTTCAGCGAGGACAGCGTGATCTTCTCAGTCATCTGGTTTCCCAGCCCCCTTGGTTCCCTAGCTCCCTAGCTCCCCAGCTCCCTAGCTCCCTAGCTCCCTAGCTCCCTAGCTCCCTAGCTCCCTAGCTCCCTAGCTCCCTAGCTCCCCAGCCCCCTAGCTCCCTCAGACCCCCTCCACCTCCACCAGGTGCCGCACCTTCACCAGCATCCCCCGGATCGAGGCGTTGTTGGGCAGCTCCACCGTCATCTGGTGATGGCGGAGCCCGAGGGCCCGGAGGGTGCGCCGCATGGTGTCGGCGTGGCCGATGCCCGAGCGGATCTGCTTGACCCGGATCCGCCTGGCCTTCGATTCGGGGGGGATGACCGCCGCGTGCATGCCGGGGCCCTGGCGGCCCACCACGGGATTGCGGCCCATCGCTCACCCCTCCTGCCGGGCGCGGTAGGGGATCTGGTCCACCTCGATCCCCCGCTCCCGCGCCACCTGCCGTACGGACACCAGCGAGGTGAGCCCGTTCATCGTGGCCCGCACCATGTTGTGCGGGTTATTGGACCCCAGGCTCTTGGTGAGGATGTCGGTGATCCCGGCGCATTCGAGCACCGCCCGCACCGGGCCCCCGGCGATGACGCCGGTCCCGGTGGCCGCGGGCTTGAGCAGCACCGCCCCGGCGCCGTGCCGCCCGATGATCTCGTGGGGGATCGTCGCCCCGGTGCGGGGTACCTCGACCATGCTCCGCTTGGCCGCCTCGACCGCCTTGCGGACCGCCTCGGAGACCTCGTTCGCCTTCCCGGTCGCCAGCCCGACCCGGCCCTTGCCGTCGCCAACGGCGACCAGCGCGTTGAACGAGAAGCGGCGGCCGCCCTTGACGACCTTCGCCACCCGGTTGATGTCCACCACCTTCTCCACGAACTCGCTCTGGGCCTCGTCCCGCCGATCCCGGCGGCCGCGGTCCCCGCCGCCGCGACCGCGATCACCGCCCCCGCGCTCGCCGCCCCCCCCTCGGCCTCCCCCCCGACCGCCGCGGCCCCGGCGGGGTTGCGGTTCCTGGGTGCCGGTCGCCCCCGCGGGGCGCTCCGGCGCGGCGGGGGTCTCGACGGCGCCTTCCGGCGCGGCCGGGTCGCCTGCCTGCGTCTCTGGCTCAGCCATTTAGAACTCCAATCCGCCTTCGCGCGCGCCATCGGCGACGGCTTTCACGCGTCCGTGATACCGGTAGCCGGCCCGGTCGAAGACGACCTTCGCAATGCCCGCGGCCCGGGCCCGGTCGGCGAGGAGCTTTCCAGTCGCCTTGGCCTTCGCGACCTTGCCCTGCCCGTCGAGCGCCAGCCCCTCGCTCCCGTCGCTCACGCCCAGGAGCGTGGCGCCGCGGTCGTCGTCCACCAGCTGGGCGTAGATGTGCTTGATCGAGCGGAAGATCACCAGCCGCGGCCGCTCGGGCGTGCCCGTCACCTTCTTGCGGACCCGGAGATGCCGGCGGTAGCGCCGCTCCTCGCGGGTCTTGGGCAGATGAATCGCGCGCATGTTACTTCGCTCCTGTCTTGCCGGCCTTGCGGCGGACCCGCTCGCCCTGGTAGCGGATCCCCTTGCCCTTGTACGGCTCGGGGGGCCGGATCTGGCGGAGCTCCGCGGCCACCTGGCCGACCAGCTCCTTGTCGGCGCCGCTCACCCGCACCACGGTGTTGTTCTCCACCTTGAACGTGATCCCTGCGGGCGCCGGGAAGGCCACCGGGTGGGAGTAGCCCACCACCACGTTGAGCCCGGCCTTGGTGGGCTCGGCCTTGTACCCCACGCCCTGGATCTCCAGCACCTTCTGGTACCCCTTCGCGACGCCCTCGACCATGTTGGCGACCAGGGTCCGGGTGAGGCCGTGGAGCGCCTTGTGGCGGGTCTCGTCGCTGGGCCGGCTCACCACGATGGTGCCGTCCTCCAGCTTGAGCCCCATCTCCCGGTGGATCGTCCGGGCCAGCTCGCCCTTGGGCCCCTTGACCCGGATCAGCTGGCCCAGGACCTCGGCCGTGACGCCGGCGGGCAGGGGAATCGGCTTCTTTCCGATGCGCGACATGCGGCCTCCTACCAGACCACGGCGAGGAGCTCGCCGCCCAGGTTCGCCGCGCGGGCGTCCCGGTCGGACATGAGGCCCTTGGGGGTCGAGACGATGGCCATGCCGAGGCCGTTGCGGACCCTCGGAATCTCCCGCGACTTCACGTAGCGGCGCAGCCCGGGGCTCGACACCCGGCGCAGCTCACGGATCACCGGCCGCTCGTCGTGGTACTTGAGGTACAGGCGCAGGATGCCGCGCCCGCCGTCCTCCAGGACCTTGAAGTCGGCGACGAAGTGATTCTCCGTCAGGATCCGCGCCAGCTCGGCCTTGAGCTTGGAGCGGGGGATGTCGACCCGCCGGTGCCCCGCCGTGCAGGCGTTGCGGATGCGGGTCAGCATATCGGCCACCGGGTCAGTCATGCTCATGCGGTCGTCCCTCTCACCAGCTGGCCTTGCGCACGCCGGGAATATGGCCCTTCAGCGCGAGCTCGCGGAAACAGATCCGGCAGAGTCCGAACTTGCGCAGCACGGCGCGGACCCGGCCGCAGCGCTGGCAGCGGCGGACCCGCCGAGTCGAGAATTTCGGAGTGCGCTTGGCGCGCTCGATCCAGCACGTCTTGGCCATAGGTTACGCCACCTTCTCCGTGGGCGTCTCGCCCCGCTGTGGGGGCGTCTCGCCCCGGAACGGCCAGCCAAACTCTCTGAGCAACGCCATCGCGAGGTCGTCCCGGCCCGTGGTGGTCACGATCGTAATGTCCATCCCGTGGATCTTCTCGACCTTGTCGTAGTCGATCTCGGGGAAGATGAGCTGCTCCTTGATCCCGAACGTGTAGTTGCCCGAGCCGTCGAAGCTCTTGCTGGGCAGGCCGCGGAAGTCACGAGTGCGGGGCAGCGCCAGCGAGATGAAGCGATCCAGGAACTCGTAC
>DASYRI010000174.1:0-5590 GCA_036004545.1 Gemmatimonadales bacterium | reverse complement strand
TCACTGCCCACTGCCCACTGCCCACTGCTTACTTAACCCTGTCCATGTACTCCCCGGTCTCCGGATTGACCCGGATGCGCTCACCGGTCTGCACGAATTCGGGCACGTTGACGATGACGCCGTTGCTGAGCTTCGCCGGCTTGGTGCTCGAGGTCTTGGTGGCGGTCCTCATGATCGGCGCGGTGTCCACCACCTCGAAGGTGAGCGTGGTGGGCAGCTGAATGCCGATCGCGCGGCCGTCGTAGAACTCCGCGATGATGCGCATCCCCTCGGTCATCCACTTCGCCGCATCTCCCAGCGTCTCCTCGTCTATCTCGAGCTGGTCGTAGTTCTCGGCGTTCATGAAATGGTAGGTGGACCCCGCCCTGTACATGAAGTCGAGCCCGTGGGTCACCAGGTCGGCCACGTCCACGGTGTCGGTGGATCGGAAACGGTGCTCGAGCTGGGTGCCGGTCTTGAGCCGGCGCAGCTTGGCCTGCACCATCGCCCGCAGGTTGCCGGGGGTGTGGTGGTGGAACTCGAGCACGCGGCAGGGCTCGCCATTGAACATGATGGCCATGCCGCGGCGGATGTCGCTTGCGATGATGCTCATGACGGCGGTGAACGATTGATGGTGTAACGGTTTACGGGAACCGCCGACCGGAGAGAAACGGCAGGGCCCAGGCTTCCCGGGAGCATTGCAAGGTAATCTGTAGTGAGGGCGGATTGCACTCCAGCGCGCTCGGCTTCGCGCCGCGCCGCCCGGCCGCCCAGGCAACGGTTCGGACACTTCCGGCATCGAATTCCCGTACGCTCCTCAATCGGTAAACTCGCGCGCGAGGTGTTCGATGCGGCCCTGTCGCCCAGCTCCGCTTGTCGTGGCGGCCCTCGCCCTGGCGGGGCCGCTCGCGGCCCAGTCGCGCGGGCCGGCGCCGCTCCCGCCGGGACCGGCACCCCACACCGCCGCCGCCCATGCCCTCCCCTCGCCTACGGTCCACGCGGCGCCCCGGGCCGCCCCGATCACCCTCGACGGCCGGCTCGACGAGCCGATCTGGGCCACCGTCGAGCCCGCGACCGATTTCCGGCAGACCGACCCGCGTGAGGGCGAGCCGGCCTCGCAGCGCACCGAGATCAGGATCCTCTACGACGACCAGGCGCTCTACCTCGGCGCCCGCATGTTCGATTCGCTGGGCGCCGCCGGGGTGCGCACCCGGCTGGTCCGGCGGGACGGTTCGTACAGCTCCTCCGACTACATCCAGTTCGTCTTCGACACCTATCACAATCACCTCGGCCGGACGATTTTCGCGGTCAACCCGTCCGGGGTGAAGCAGGACGCGGGTCAGGCCAGCGAATTCACCGACTCGTCGTGGGACCCGGTCTGGGAGGTGAGCACCGCCATCGACTCGCTGGGCTGGACGGCGGAGTTCCGGATTCCCTTCTCCCAGCTTCGCTTCGCGCGCGACTCGGTGCAGACCTGGGGCATGCAGGTCTGGCGCCAGGAGAGCCGGCTCAACGAGACCTCCATGTGGTCGTTCTGGGGTAAGACCGAGACCGGGGGCCCCTCGCGCTTCGGGCACATCGAAGGCCTCCGGGCCGGCCGCTCCTCCCGCCGGCTCGAGCTCCTGCCCTACGTAGTGGGCCGCGCGCTCCGGCTCCAGCCGGGCGATCCGCTCGATCCGTTCTACCGGCAGCACGCGACCGACGTCCGCGCCGGGGGCGACCTCAAATACCTGCTGACTTCCAACCTCACCCTCGACGCCACTTTCAACCCGGATTTCGGACAGGTCGAGGTGGACCCGGCGGTGGTGAACCTCACCGCATTCGAGACGTTCTTCCCGGAAAAGCGCCCCTTCTTCATCGAGGGGGGCGGCACCTTCGGCTTCGGCGGCTTCAGCTGCTTCTTCTGCAGCAACGTGTCGTCGCTCTCCCTCTTCTACACCCGGCGGATCGGCCGGGTGCCGCAGGGGAGCCTGCCGACCGGCACGACCTACTCCGACGTGCCCGACGCCACGACCATCCTGGGCGCGGCCAAGGCCACCGGCCGCACTCGCCAGGGCTGGACCATCGGCCTGCTCGATGCGGTCACCGACCGGGAGCGCGCACCGGTGATGGTGGGCGGGAGCCCCGTCTCGCAGCTGGTGGAGCCGTACTCGAATTACTTCGTGGGCCGGCTCAAGAAGGACTTCAACCGGGGCAACCTGGTGGTCGGGACGATGGCCACTTCGGTGTATCGCCACCTGAACGACTCGCTGCTCACCGCGAAGCTCCCGGGCCACGCCGAGGCGCTGGGCTTCGACTGGAACGCCCGGTGGAAGAATCGCACTTACAGCTTCGCCGGGAACTTCGCCTTCTCCAACGTGGAGGGCAGCGCGCCGGCGATCCTCCGGCTCCAGAACTCCAGCGCCCGCTATTTTCAGCGGCCCGACCGGCAGCACGGCTCCAACCGTCTCTTCTCCGACCGGTTTGATCCGTCCGCCACCGCGCTGCGCGGCTTCGGCGGCTACGCCCGGCTCGCCAAGGACGCGGGCAACTGGCTGTTCGAGACCGCCACGAACATCCGGAGCCCGGGTTTCGAGGCCAATGACCTCGGGTTCAATACCCGGTCGGACTACGCCTGGATGAACGCCAACGCGCTCCGCTCCTGGACCAAGCCGACCGCATGGTACCGGAGCCTGACCGTCATTGGCGGCGCACAGCAGCAGCTCAACTTCGACGGCGACCTGACCGACCGGCAGATGCATCTGTACGCCGGGGGCCAGCTCCGGAACTACTGGTGGGTGAACACGTTCCTGATCCGCCGGCCGGATGTGTTCGACGACCGGCTCACCCGGGGCGGGCCCGTGGTCAAGCGGCCCGGCACCATGTTCTACGAGCTGGACGTCCAGACCGACAGCCGGAAGCGGGTGACGCTGGAGCTCTCCCCCAGCTACTCGCGGACCGACGAGGGGCGGAACGGCGCGGGGCTTGGAACCGAAGTCAGCTTCAAGCCGGCGTCGAACGTGTCGCTCTCCTTCTCGCCGGCGTACAACTACAACGAGGCCGCCGCGCAGTACGTCCAGTCGGTGGCGGATCCCACGGCCACGGCGTTCTACGGGACCCGATATGTGTTCTCCGACCTCAGGCAGAAGTCGCTGAACTTCGACACCCGGGTTAACGTCACCTTCACCCCGACGCTCACCTTCGAGCTCTACGCCCAGCCGTTCATCTCCTCGGTGCATTACACCCGGTTCAAGGAATTCGCCGCCCCGCGGGTGCTCCGGAAGCTGGTCTACGGGGAGGACCTGGGCACGGTCGCGACCACCCGGAACGCCAACGGCACCATCACCGACTACACGATTGATCCCGACGGCGCCGGGCCGGCGGCGGCGTTCTCGTTCGAGAACCCGGACTTCACGGTCCGGAGCCTGCGCGGCAACGCCGTGGTACGCTGGGAGTACCGCCCGGGCTCGACGCTGTTCTTCGTCTGGACCCGGAGCAGCAGCGACGCCGCCAACTACGTGGGTGACCTCGCCTTCTCGCGCGACCTGGACGCGCTCTTCCACGCGAAGGCCGACAACGTGTTCCTGGTGAAGGTGAATTGGTGGCTGAATCGCTAGGGGCTAGGGGGCTGGGGAGCTGGGGAGCTGGGGAGGTGCAGTCCGGAGCCCCGTAGCTCCCTAGCTCCCTAGCCCCCTAGTTCCCTAACGCAAACGCGATCACCCGATCCGATTTCCCGAACCGCCCCCCGTCGCCGCCCGCCGCGATCACCAGGTACTGCTTCCCGCTCTTGCCCAGGAAAGTCATCGGGGTCGCCTTGCCGCCGGCGGGAAGCGGCGCGCTCCAGAGCTCCTTCCCCGTCTCGATGTCGTAGGCACGAATCCGCCGGTCCAGCGTCGCGGCGATGAACACCAGCCCGCCCGCGGTGACGATCGGCCCGCCCAGGTTCGGGCTCCCCCATGCCGCCGCGGCCGCCGGTGCGTCCGGCGCGATGGTGCCGAGCGGTACCTCCCACTTCCGGGCCCCGCTGGCGAGATCAATGGCGACGAGCGTGCCGAACGGCGGCGGGGTGCACGGCGCGCCGGAGGGCCCGAACAGCAGCTCGCGTCGCATCACGTACGGCGTCCCCCGCATATCGGTGTACTGGGAGCCCTGGAGCCGGTAGCCGGGCTGGTTCCGGCGCCGCACGAATTCTTCCCGGGGGATGAGCTGGACCGCCGCGGCGATCCGATTCACCGGGACGACCACGAGCTGCCGGACCGGATCCACCGCGACGCCGCCCCAGTGCGCCCCGCCGATGTTCGACGGCACCACCAGCGTCCCCTCCAGGCTCGGCGGCGTGAAGATCCCTTCGTTGCGGAGCGTTCCCATTTTTTCGCGGCACGCCACTTGGTCCGCCGGCGTCGGGCCCCAGGCGCTGTCCGCGCTCCAGCGATGCGGGCTCAAGGGCGGGATGCCCGCGGTGAACGGCTGGGTGGGCCAGGCCTCCTCCCCGGGCACCTCGCTCTTCGGCACCGGGCGCTCCTCGGCCGGAAAGACCGGCACGCCGGTCTCGCGGTCGAGCACGTACATCATGCCGGTCTTGGTGGTCTGGATCACCACCGGCACTCTTCGGCCGTTCCGCACCACGGTGGTGAGCGCCGGCGGCGACGCGTTGTCGTAGTCCCAGAGGTCGTGGTGCACTGTCTGGAAGTGCCAGACCGGCTTTCCGGTCGCGGCCCGGAGCGCCACGATCGAATTGGCGTAGCGATTCTCGCCCAGGCGCTCCCCGCCGAAGTAATCGGGGCTCGCGCTGGAGGTGGGAAGGAAGACGAGGCCCCGGGCGGTGTCGGCCGCGATCACCGACCAGACGTTCGCGGCTCCGGTGCGGTGGGCCCGCGGCCCGATCCAGGTGGGCCAGGCCGCGTCGGCCGAGTCCTGCGGGATCGGGTCCCAGGTCCAGCGGAGCGCGCCGGTCCGGGCGTCGTAGCCGCGCACCTCGCCGCTGGCCGCGTCGGCGCGGTTGTTGTCCGCCACACCCGAGCCCACGATCACCACCCCGTTCACGACCGCGGGCGGGGAGGTGACCTCGTACTCCTCGGTCTCGTAGGGCGGGTTGCGGAGCCCACGCCGGAGATCCACGCTCCCCTGCTCGCCGAAGCCGGCGCAGCGGCGGCCGGTCGCGGCGTCGAGGGCGAACAGCCGGGCGTCGATCGTCACGGCGATGATCCGCCGCGCGCAGACGCTCCTCGCCTTCGCCCGGGGATCGGACCAGAGGGAAACTCCGCGGGTGGTGAAATCCCCGAAGCTCCGCGTCCGGTCCACGCCGAGGTCCGTCAGCCAGAGCTTCCGCCCCGTCTCCGCCTCGAGCGCGATGACCTTCCCGAGCGGCGTGCTCAGGTACATCACCCCCAGAAGCACCAGCGGGGTCGCCTCGAACGAGATCGAGTTGCCGGCTTCGAGCCCGGCCTCACCGGTACTGAACTCCCACGCCAGCGCGAGGCCGCTGACGTTGCCGCGATTGATCCCCGTGAGTGGCGAAAAGCGCTCCCCACCCCGGTCGCGGCCGTAGGCCGGCCAGTCGCCGGCGCCCGGGGCCTGGGCTCCGACGGTTGACGCCGCCATCAGCGTCCCGAGGGCGAGCGCGAGCCAACGC
>DASYRI010000173.1:0-18986 GCA_036004545.1 Gemmatimonadales bacterium | reverse complement strand
GAGCGTCCGGCTCGATCGATCACACGTCCTCCAAAGTGAGAGCGCGCTGACCCCGGCTAACGAGTACTGGACCCGCGGCCGACCCCAGCCTCGCGCCCCAGAATCCGGAACCACGACCCGCCCCGCAACGTAAATCGTGCTGCCCTGAGCCAGTCAGTCAAGCCGGGTTGGTCCACCGAACTCCGAACGCCCAGTCGCCCCCGGTTCAACGGCCCCCCGGCCGAGCTAATATTCAGCTTCCATGACCTCCCCCTCCTCCCGCCTCTCCCCCAAAGTCACCACCCTCCTCGCCCGCGAGATCGCGGCCGCTGGGGGCCGCGAGGTCTGCTTCGTCGGCACCGTGGACGAGGCCGGGGTCATCACCCAGGCCCGCCCGGTCGCCCGCGGCACCGTGGAGGAAGTGCTCGCCCTCCCGGGCATCGCAGACCGGGGCGAGATCGTCCTCCACAATCATCCCAGCGGCTGGCTGGAGCCCTCGCCCGCCGATCTCTCGATCGCGGCCCGGCTGCACGACGCCGGCATCGGCTTC
The DNA here is from genome assembly GCA_036004545.1 of Gemmatimonadales bacterium. Taxonomy (GTDB): domain Bacteria; phylum Gemmatimonadota; class Gemmatimonadetes; order Gemmatimonadales; family GWC2-71-9; genus JABFSM01. The sequence goes on along the minus strand of DASYRI010000173.1, from coordinate 18,457 downwards.
GGCATCGTGAACAACGACGCCTCGGCGCTCTACGTCGTGGTCGAAGTCCCCCGCCGGAAGAGCGTGACCCGGCTCGACCCCTTCGCGGTGCTGGAGACCCTCGGCCAGGGCGGGCCGGTCGCGCGCCGGATGGGGGGCTTCGAGGACCGGCAGGGCCAGAGAGACATGGCGGCCTACGTCGCCGACGCCTACAACGACGGCGGGGTCGTGCTGCTCGAGGCCGGCACCGGGATCGGGAAGTCGTTCGCCTACCTGGTGCCCGCGCTGGCCTGGGCCAAAGCGAACGGCGAGCGCACCGTCGTCTCCACCAACACGATCAACCTCCAGGAGCAGCTGGTCGGGAAGGACCTGCCGCTCCTCCGCGACGCCCTCGCCGACGCCGGCCACGTGCCGAGCTTCGCGCTGCTCAAGGGGTGGCGGAACTACCTCTGTCTCGCTCGGCTCAACGGCGCCACCGCCGGCCAGCACTCCCTCCTCGAGCCCGACAAGCTGGGCGAGCTGCTGGGTCTCACCGAATGGGCCAGCCGGACGGCGGACGGCACCCTCGGCGATCTCCCGGTGGCGCCGAGCCCGGAGGTGTGGGACGAGGTGGCCGCCGAGCCCGACCTGTGCACCCGGCTCCGCTGCCCCCACTTCGAGCGCTGCTTCCTCTTCAAGGCCCGGCGGGCCGCGGCCCAGGCCGACGTCGTGGTGGTGAATCACCACCTGCTCGCGGCCGATCTCGCGGTGCGCCAGGCGCAGGAAAACTGGGACGAGGCGGCAGTGCTGCCGCCCTACAAGCGGCTGATCCTCGATGAGGCGCACCACCTCGAGGACGTCGCGGCCGGCCACCTGGGCGCCCAGGTGACCAGCCGCGGGGTCCGCCGGCTGCTCGGCCGTTTCGAGAGAGCCGGGAAAGGTTTGCTTCCCACGCTGGCGCGCGAGCTGATGAGCCAGCGCGACCTGCTGAGCGCGGCGAGCCTCGACCTGCTCTCCCAGCGGCTGGTCCCGGCACTCGGGGACGCGCGCCGCTTCACCGACGCCCTGTTCCAGAGGCTCCACGGCTTCCTGGAGGCGGAGGGCTCGCCCCGCCGGCTGGACGACGACTTCGCCCGGGCGCCGCTCTGGGCCGAGAGCCTCGGCGCCGAGCTGGACGGCGCGCTGGCGGCGTTCCGGCGGATGCGGGACGACGTCGAGACCATCGCCGACCGGATGAGCCAGGGCACCCTCACCGAGCGGGGCGGCCAGCTCCTGGGCGAGCTCCGCGGCGCGGTGCGCCGGCTCGAGGCGGCGAGCGACGGGCTCAACAAGGCGCTCCGGCCCGCCAAGGGCGGGCCGCCCACGGTGCGCTGGGTCGAGCGCGCCGGCCAGAAGGGCGCGCATGTGGCGCTGGCGGCGGTGCCGCTCGACCTGGCACCGATGCTCCGGGAGCTGCTGTTCGACCGGGTGACCACGGTGGCCTTGACCAGCGCCACCCTCGCCGCGGGCGGCGAGTTCGATTTCCTGGAATCGCGGGTGGGGCTGAGCCGGGAGCCTAACCCGGTGACCGTGCGCGAGATCCTGCCCTCGCCCTTCGACTATCCGGCCCAGTGCCTCTTCGGCGTGCCGAACGACCTGCCCGACCCGCGCGAGGACGAAGCCGCCCACGACGCCTGCGTGGTCCGCGCGATCACCGAGCTGGCCTGGGCCTCGGACGGCGGGATGTTCGCCCTGTTCACCAGCCACGCCGCGCTCCGGCGCGCCGCCGCGGAGCTCCGGGCGGCGCTCCCCCGGCGCTGGCCGCTGCTGGTGCAGGGCGAGGGGAGCCGGGACCTGCTGCTGCGCCGCTTCCGCGAGGCCGGCAACGCCATCCTGCTCGGCACCGACTCGTTCTGGGAAGGGGTGGACGTGCCGGGCCGCGCGCTCCGCGTGCTCCTGCTCTGCAAGCTACCTTTCAAGGTGCCCTCGGAGCCCCTGACGGCGGCCCGGCTGGAGCGTCTGGAGGAACAGGGGGAAAACGGCTTCATGGGATACCTCCTGCCCAACGCCGCGCTCAAGCTCAAGCAGGGATTCGGGCGGCTGATCCGCACCCGGACCGACGCCGGGGTGGTGATCCTGCTCGACCGGCGGGTGCTCTCCAAGCGGTACGGACCGCTGCTGCTCGCCGGGCTGCCCCGGGCGGCGCGGGTGGTCGGCTCCTGGGCGGAGGTGCGGACCAAGTGCGAGGACTTCTTTGCGAGGCATGGGATAGGGGCAAACGTCTGAAGACGGAAAGACGGAAAGACGGAAGGACGGAAAGACGGAAAGACGGAAGGACGGAGAGGCGGAGAGTTGATCCAGAAACCCTCCAAGATCGTCTGCGTGGGGCGGAACTACGTGGACCACGCGAAGGAGATGGGGAACGAGGTGCCCAAGGCGCCGCTCCTCTTCCTCAAGGCGCCCAGCGCGATGATTGGTCCCGGCGAGGCGATCGTGCTGCCGCGGGCCTCGGTGCAGGTGGAATACGAGGCGGAGATCGGGGTGGTGATCGGCCGGCGGCTCCGCCACGCGACCGCCGCGGAGGCGGAGCAGGGTATCGGGGGCTTCGTGTGCCTCAACGATGTGACGGCCCGCGATCTCCAGCGCTCCGACGGCCAGTGGACCCGGGCCAAGGGATTCGACACGTTCTGCCCGGTGGGGCCGCGGGTCGTCGAGGGGCTCGAGTGGCGGAAGCTCGAGGTGATCGGGCGGGTCAACGGGCAGGAGCGGCAGCGCGGGCGGTCGTCGGAGATGGTCTTTCCGATCCCGACGGTGCTGTCCTACATCAGCGGCGTGATGACCTTGGAGCCCGGGGACCTGGTGGCCACCGGTACCCCGGCGGGCGTGGGCCCGCTCGCCGCCGGGGACGTCGTGGAGGTGGAGATCCCCGGTGTGGGCATCCTCAGCAACCCTGTGACGGGGTGCGGCCGATGACGATTCGAACCAGTGCGCGCCTCGACGCGCTTCCGGGATACCCGCTGGCCGAGATCCCGACCATCAAGCGGCGATTGACCGCCGCCGGGATGGACGTGATTGACCTGGGCGCCGGCGATAACGACACGCCCCCGCCGGCTCTGGTGGTGGAGGCGCTGCGGGAGGCCCTGGCCCACTCCGCGCTCAGCAAGTACGGCTTTCAGCAGGGCCTGCCGGCCTTCCGGGAGGCGTGTAGCCGGTATATGGAACGCCGGTTCGGCCAGCACTTCGACCCCTTCGCCGAGATCCTCCCGCTGATCGGGTCCAAGGAAGGACTGGCGCACCTGCCGTACGCGGTGGTGAATCCGGGTGACGTGGTCATCTTCCCCGAGCCCGGCTACCAGGCCTACATCGGCGGGGCGATCCTTTCCGGCGCCGAATCCCAGGTCTATCCGCTCCGCGCGGAAGAGGGGTTCCTGCTGGAGCTGGAGCGGGTCCCCGAAGCCGTGCTCAAGCGGACCCGGCTGGTCTACGTCAACTATCCCAACAACCCGACCGCGGCGGTGGCGCCGCACGAGTACCTGGAGCGGCTGGTGGCGGTCTGCCGCCGGTACGACATCCTGCTGGCCTACGACAACGCCTACTGCGACCTCACCTACGACGGTTACGTGGCGCCGAGCATCTTCGAGATACCGGGCGCGCGCGAGGTCGCGGTCGAGTTCTTCTCGCTGTCCAAGAGTTTTTCGATGACCGGCTGGCGGCTGGGATGGGCGGCGGGGCGCTCCGATCTGATCGGCGCGCTTACCCGGGTCAAGTCGTACACCGACACGGGGCCGTTCCTCGCGGTGCAGAAGGCCGGCGCGGTGGCGCTGGAGAACGCCGAGTCGCTGGTGGCGCCGATCCGGCGGATCCTCGCCGAGCGGCGGGACGCCGGGGTCGCGGCGCTCCGCGCGGCAGGCTTCGAGGTGGCGACGCCCAAGGCGGCGATGTACCTCTGGGTGCCGCTGCCCGCCGGGGTGGCGTCGGCGCCGTTCGCCCGGCGGGTGCTGGAGGAGTCCGGCGTGGTGACGCTCCCGGGCAGCGCCTTCGGCCCGGCGGGCGAGGGGTATTTCCGGATCGCGCTCACGGTGAGCGCGCAACGGCTCACCGATGCGGTGGGACGGATCGGGCGGGCGCTCGAGGCCGTCCGGGGAGCTGGCGTTGCCGCCGTCTCGTAGTCTCTTCCTCCCCCCGCGGCGCCGGTGGTCGGCGTGGGCCATCGCGATCAGCGTGGCGGTCCACTCCCTGTTTTTCATCGTCCGGGTGACGCCGTGGCTGCCGCCTTCACGGCTGCCGCCGTCCGTCGTGATGCTGGTGCCGCCGGGCGCCGAAGGAATCCAGGCGGTCGAGATGCGGTTCCAGGAGTCGGGGGGGGAGGGCGCGGCGACCAAGGGGAGGGCGGCGGGGATCACCCCGCCGGTCGAGCAGAAGCCGGCCCCCACCCCGGAGGAGGCCAAGCCGCCCGAGGCTGCCCCCACCCCCGAGGCACCGGAGGTCCCCCGCCAGCCGGCCGAGAGCGTCACCCCGGCCCCCGCTGCGCCGGTGCCCGGGCCGGGCATCGTCCGGATCGGCCCCGCGCCCGGGCAGTGGAAGGTGTGGGTGCGGCCGCTCCCGGCGCCCCCCAGGGAAATCGTCGAGGGGCTCGCCAGGTCGCACGTGGAGCTGGTGGACAGCGCGGTGAGCGCGATCGTCCAGGCATACATTGACTCGGTGCTCAACGCCCCCTCCCAGCCGGGCGAGCGGCCGCCGAGCTGGACGACTCAGGTGTTCGGGAAGACTTTCGGGATAGACAGCAAGTACATCTACCTGGGCGGGCTCAAGATCCCGAGCGCGATCCTCGCGATGCTGCCGATCAAGGGCGGCACCACGATGGAGTTCTCCCAGGCGAACCGGCTCGCGACCATCCGGGAGGACCTCCAGTACGCGGCGCAGCGGGCCCAGACGATGGAGGATTTCAAGCGGGCGATCCGGGAGCTGCGCGCCGAGCGGGAGCGGCAGCACGAGCTGGAGAAGAATCAGCGGCTCAAGCCGGACAAGAAGCCGGTGGCGAAGGACACGACCAAGGTTCCCTGATTCTCTGATCCCCGGATTCCGTGATCCCCTGATTCCCCGGTCAGGCAGGGGCAATTGACGGCGAAATCAGGTGATATCCAAGTTAGAGGCTCATTACTATGGCTACCGTCCCAACACTGGTCTTATGCCTCCGCAATAAGGGCTACGAGGTCTCACTCGAGCGCCGTAAGATCTATCAAGCTCTGCCAGATCCGGAAGCCAAGGCGCATGGTCAACTCAGGGTAATAGATGAGTCAGGCGAGGACTACTTGTTCCCAGAGTCCTTGTTTGCCGTGGTCAAATTACCAGCAGCCATTCGTCGCGCCGTTCTCGCTTCCGCTGCCTAACCCGCTCCTGCTGCTGCCGGGGCCGCGCTGAGATGGCGCCTCCGCCGCGACGGGGATACCATTCTTGCGAGACTTGCGCGGCGGCTGCGCCGCAGCGGCCCCGCAGCAGAAGCGCAGATCGTTATGCGGCACGAACGCCGCGTTGTGCCTTGTCCAGTTGCTGCGAGGTGGGTGCGATCACGTCAGGAGGGGCCGATGCCTGAGCTGCCGTCGTCTAATCCGAGACAATTTGTTCAAGGTGCGCCGGTGCTGCACGTCCCAGACGTCGTGGGGACGGCAGCGTTCTATCGTGATGTCCTGGGGTTTACCTGGGACTTCGGCGATGAATCCTATGCGGTCGTCTGGCGAGACAACTCAGCGGTTCATTTCGTGAAAGACGATACGAGTCCGAGGGGTATCCACTTGTTTCAGTGGGTGAAAAACGTCGACGCCTACTACAAGGAGATCGTCGATCGAGGGGCCGACGTTGCCGGGGAGCCTGCCAACCAGCCGTATGGCATTCGCGAGTTTGGCATAAGCGATATCAATGGTGTGGGCATCGTCTTTGGTCAGGACATCGAGCACCTCTGAAGTTTCGCTCGTGGCGCCGCATGACCACCGAGCCCTCCCGAAGGAGATGCAGCGCCATCAAGAATGGTTCTGAACGCGGTAATGCAGTTGAACCAGACCATCATCGAAGCGTTCCATGGTGTCCAACTCCAGGGGCACGTGACGGTGACGCCGCGCTATCAGTGGAATACCATCCCCGATGAACACCGGGGCCACACTGATGACGAACTCGTCGATCGCCTGCTCGTCAAGAAAGGAGGCGATGAGCTCGCCGCCGCCCATCAGCCAGATATCCTTGCCAGGCTGCTCTCGAAGACGGCTCACGTACGGGCCGATGGCACCGTTCACGAACTCCACGCCTGACGGGGCGTCGGCTGGTGGCGCATGCCGCGAGAAGACGATGGTCCGACTCTTCGAGTCGAACTTCGCCCCCATGCGCAGACTCACCTCGTAGGTCTTCCGGCCAAGCAGCTTCGTGTCGATCGACCGCATGAAGGCGTTCATGCCATAGAACCCTTCGGGAGCGGGGCGGGACGTCAGCCAGTCGAGATCCCCGTCCGGACGCGCGATGTAACCGTCCGCGCTGGTGGCGATGTGGACGATGACGTTCCGGCGCTTCGTCATGAGTGCCGATCTCCCGAATAGTTGGAAGGGCACTACACCAGGTCTCGTTGGGCCACCCTTCTCGTTTTATGCCGTCCAAGGCATAGTGCCTGGACGGCATAATTCCCGAAACCGCCCTAAAACGACCCCTGATGCCGTTCCAACCTGTTCTGCCTAGCGGCCCGCGCCGGGACCCCCCCCCGCCCCCCCCGTCCCCCCCGCCTCGCCCAGCCGTTCCAGCGCCTTCGCCCTGCCCACCACCGCCAGCAGCTCGTTCACCGGCTCCGACACGGTCGAGCCGGTGAGCGCCACCCGGATCGGCTGCAGCAGGTCGCCGAGACTCATCCCTTCATGCTCGACTTGCCTCCGGAGCGCCTCCAGGATCCGCCCGGGCACCCACTCGCCCTCGGGAATGCCGCGCAGCGTGTCGGCGGCGAGGCGCAGGCTCCGGGCGTAGCCGTCCCCCATCTTCTCGACCAGCTTCCGGCCCTTCTCGTCGAGTCCGGCCCGGCCCGGGTCGAGCCGCACGGCTACCTGGCGCGCCACGTCGAGGATGGTGCGGGAGCGCGCCTTTACGGCGTCGATCACCGGCGCGATGCCGTCGCCCCCGCCGTGGGCGATGCCCATCCCGTCGAGCTCTAGGAGCACCGGCGCCACCAGCTCGGCGGCCGGCATGTGGGAGAGATACTGCCCGTTCATCCACTCGAGCTTCACCGGATCGAAGACCGCGGGCTTCTTCTGGATCCCCTCGAGCGAGAACAGGGCGATCAGGTCCTCGCCGCTCATGATCTCCCGGTCCTCGCCGGGCGACCAGCCGAGCAGGGCCAGGAAGTTCCGCATCGCGGCGGGGAGGATGCCCTGGTGCTGGTAGTCGCCCACGGCGGTGGCGCCGTGCCGCTTGGAGAGCTTCTTCCCGTCGGCCCCCAGGATCATCGGCACGTGGGCGAAGACCGGCACCGGCGCGTCCAGCGCGCGGTAGAGCGCGATCTGCTTCGGCGTGTTGGAGATGTGGTCGTCGCCCCGGATGACGTGAGTAACCCGCATCGCGATGTCGTCGGACACCACCGCCAGGTTGTAGATCGGGGTCCGGTCGGTGCGGAGGATGACCAGGTCGTCGAGGTCGTGTCCCTGGAAGCTGATCCGCCCGTGCACCGCGTCCTCCCAGGCGATCTCCTCATGCGGCATCCGGAAGCGGATGACGAACGGCATCCCGCGCGCCATCCGGGCCTCGACTTCGGCGGGAGGGAGCCGGTCGCAACGCCGGTCGTAGCGGAACGTCTCGCCGCCGTGGGTCGTCGCCTTGCGCTGGGCCTCGAGCTCCTCCCTGGTGCAGAAGCAGCGGTACGCCTTGCCGGAGGCGAGGAGCCCCTCGGCGTCCGCGCGGTGGCGCTCCACGAAGTCCCCCTGGAACAGCGGGCCGAAGTCCCAATCGAGCCCGAGCCAGGTGAGCCCGTCCAGAATCACCTGGGTGTGCTCCGGGGTGCTCCGCTCCTGGTCGGTGTCCTCGATCCGGAGGATGAACCTTCCGCCGGTCTTCCGGGCGTAGAGCCAGTTGAAGAGCGCGGTGCGCGCCCCGCCGACGTGCAGGTAGCCGGTGGGCGAGGGGGCGAAGCGGACACGGGGGATGGAGGCGAACATCGGGCGCATTCGTCGGGGCGGCGGAAAATAACCGGTCGGAGCCTGCTGCGGGTGCCGCCGCCGGCGCCTGTGTCGCCAGCGGCCTAGCGGGTGTGCCGCCGGCGGAGCGCCTCCCCCAGCCCGTTGCAGGCGAGCGTGGTGAGCAGGATCATCACGCCCGGCCAGACCGCGAGCCGGGGCGCGGTGTAGAGCGAGGCCTGAGCGCCGGTCAGCATGTTCCCCCAGCTGGCACGGGGCGGTTGCACGCCCAGGCCGAGGAAGGAGAGCGCCGATTCGGTGAGGATCGCCCACGCCACCCCGACGCTCGCGGCGACGGTGAGCGTCGGCACCAGCTGGGGGAGCAGGTGGCGGAGGACGATCCCCGCGCCGCCCCGGCCCAGCGCCCGGGCGGCCAGCACGAACTCCGCCTCACGGAGGGCCAGCACCTCGGCGCGCACCAGTCGGCCGACCCCGGTCCACGAGGTGGCGCCGATGACGCCGACGACGAGCCACAGCCGGCTGCCGTAGATCGAGAGCACCGCGAGGGCGACGAAGAGCGGCGGCACCGCCATCGCCGCATCGGTGCCACGCATGAGCAGCGATTCCACCCAGCCGCCCCGCCACCCCGCGACCGCGCCCACCAGCGTCCCCAGGAGAAGCGCCACAAAGGTGGCGACGATCCCGACCGTGAGCGACACCCGTCCCCCCGCCATGAGACGCGCGAGGACGTCGCGGCCGCTCTCGTCGGTGCCGAGGGGATGCGCCGCCGATCTCGGGGCGACGGTGTGGCGGAGGTCGAGCGCGTCGGGATCGGTCCGCCGGAGAAGCGGGCCGGCCCAGGCGAAGAGTACGAGCAGGACGAGCAGCAGGGCGGAAGCGGAGCGCGGCATCGCTCAGCCGATCCGGACCCGGGGGTCCACCAGGTAGTACACCACGTCCAGCACCAGGTTGATCGCCACGACGGCCGCGGCCACGCCGAGGGTGATCGCCATGACGACGGGATAGTCGCGGCCCAGCGCGGCCTCGACGCCGAGCCGCCCCATGCCGGGCCAGGAGAAGACCGTCTCGGTGATCGCCGCGCCGCCGGCCAGCAGCGGCGCCTGGAGCCCCACGATGGTGACCAGCGGGAGGAGCGCGTTCCGGAGCACGTGGCGGCGGAGGATCAGGCGCTCGTCAAGCCCCCGGGCCCGCGCGGCCGCCACGTGCGGGGCGTGCGCGGCGGTGGCAACCCCGCTCCGCACGTATCGGGCAAACTCGGCGGCAACCGGCACGGCCAGGACCAGCACCGGAAGCAGGAGGTGACGGACCCGGTCGGCGGGGGAGCCCTCGAGCCCCGGGGTCGAGGTGCCGCCGGCGGGGAGCAGATGCCAGAGCGCCGCGAAGAGAATGATCAGCACGATGCCGAACCAGAACGTCGGCACCGAGAGCGCGGCGAAGCTGCCCAGCCCGAGCAGCCGGTCCGCCGCGCTGCCGGGACGGCGGCCGGCGTAGATGCCCGCGGGCACCGCGACCGCCAGGCTCAGCAGCAGGGCCAGCCCGGCGAGCAACGCGGTGTTCGGCACCCGGGCCAGCGCGGTGCGGCCGGCCGGCGTCTGGTAGAGGTAGCTCCGCCCGAGGTCGCCCCGGAGGAGGTTCCGCTGCCACACCAGGTACTGCACCGCGAGCGGACGGTCGAGGCCGAGCCGCTCCTCGGCCGCGCGCCGCTCGACCGGCGAGAGCTTGGGGTCGGCCAGGATCGAGGGACCGCCGGGAGCCAGGTGGATCAGCGCGAAGGTGATGGTGGTGACGATCCAGATCACCGCGAGGCCCTGGACCGCCCGCCGGAGCAGAAACCGCAGGTGGGCCACGGTCAGCGGAAGCCGAAGGCCTCGACGTGCCGGAGCGCGTCGCGGACGCCGAGCTTCGGCACGCCGGAAAGCCGCGAGCTCATCGCCTGGACTTCGCGGGGGTAGTAGAGCACCAGCACCGGCGGGTCCTCCCGCTCCAGCGCCTGGAAGGCGAGGTAGATCGCCCGGCGGCGCACGGTGTCGGTCTCCCCGCGCCCGGCGAGGAGCAGGCTGTCCGCGCGGGGATTCGACCAGGCGACGTTGTTGTTGATCTGGCCGGTGGCATAGTAGGAGTACTGGTCCGGATCGGGGGGCGTGGTCCACCAGATGAGGATCGCGTCGTAGCGGCCGGGCTGGAGGTAGTCGCGCACCAGCGCGGCGAACTCCAGCGTCTGCATGGTGGCGTCCACCCCGACCGCGCGGAGGTCCTGGAGCACCGCGAGCGCCGCCTGCTCCCGGCTCGGATTGCCCTTGTCCACCAGCAGGGTGAGGCGAAACGGCTCGCCAATGTCATTCCGCAGCAGGCCGCCCCCGCCCCCGCCCCCGCCCGCGCCGCGCCGCCAACCCGCCTCGGCCAACAGCCGCCGGGCCCGGGCGGTGTCGTAGGGCACCCGCTCCAGTGAATCGGCGAACCAGTCGGGCAGGGCCACCGGAATGGTGCCGACCGGCAGGTCCGCCGAGCCCTTGAGCACGCCCTCCACGATGGCGCGGCGGTTCACCGCGAGATCGAGCGCCCGGCGCACCAGGACCGGCTTCAAGAGCGGGCGGCGCTGGTTGAAGGCGACGTAGTAATGCTGCGGCACCACCGCCTCGCGAATCGTGATCCCGGGCGCGTGCTCCACGCCGGGCAGGCTCGCGGGCTCCAGCGTCACCAGGTCGAGCTCGCCGGCGCGGAGCTGGGCCACCTGCGCGCTCGCGTCCGGCACCAGCTTGAACACGACCCGCCGAAGCCGGGGCTTCGCTCCGTAGTAGTCGGGGTTTACCTCCAGGGTGAGCGACGCCCCCGGCACGGCGTCCACCACGCGGAAGGGCCCGGTGCCGATCGGCCGGCGGCGATTGAAATCGGCCGCCTCGTAGATCGGGCGGCCGTGGAAGGCGTGCTCCGGGATGATTCCGGCGTTGTAGCCGAGCAGGGTGAGGAAGGCCGCGAACCGGGTCTTGAGGACGAACCGCACGGTGAGCGAGTCGGGCGTCTCGATCCGGTCGATCACCGAGAAATCGGACCAGAGCAGGCTGCCGGATCTGGGGTCGAGAATCCGCTCGAAGGTGAAGCGCACGTCCCCCGCGGAGAAGGGCACCCCGTCGTGCCACTTGACGCCCCGGCGGAGCGCGAAGGTCCAGGTCTTCCCGTCGGGGGACGCGGTCCACGATTCGGCGAGATCCGGCTCCGGCCGGAGCCGCTCGTCGGGGCGCACCAGGCCGGGAAAGATCACCTTGTTGACCATCACCGAGCCCAGATCGGGCGCGAGGACGGGATTGAGGATCGGATCGTTGATGAGCGCCAGGCGAAGCGTGTCGGGGGGCGCGGGGGAGCTTGCGGTGCAGGCGACCGCGAGGATCAGGGCAAGCAGCCCGATCGGCCAGCGCCTTCTCCCGAGCCGGCGGTCGTCGCAGCGGGTCCAATCTCCGGGCCGCGCACCGGTCAACCCATCGCCTCCCCCACGACCGCGCCCGCGTCCCGCAGGGCGGCGACCAGCCGGTTCTGCCCCCGAACCAGGTGGGTGCGGATAAAGCCGCGCCGCTCGGCGGGCGCGTCCTGGAGCGAGAGCGCGGGCGCCAGGTCGGGGAGCGGAGGAATCGTCTCGGCCGGGTCGTGGAAGAACGCCGGGCCGGTGGTGTAGTTGACCGGCACCAGCAGCCGGGCGAGGCGGCGGAGCGCGGCGTTGGCGCGGCGCACGGCGGGATCGCTCACCGGGCGCTGGGCGAGGCGGGCGCAATGGGCCCGGAACCGATCGAGCAATTCAGCGAGCTCGGTAAGCGCGGCGCGGGCCGGCGCGAAGTCGAATTCAGTCCCCGCCTCCTCCTGGTAGCGGGCCAGGCTCCGCGAAAACTCCTCGACGGTCCGGCCGAAATCGAACGGCGCGATGGTGGCGTTCGCCGCGCCGGCGACCGCGGCGAGGTAGATCTTCATGTCGGTGAGCAGCACGTCCCGGTCGGCGATCTCGAGCGTGTCCTCCTCGGTGTGCCAGGCGATGTTGCCGCCGCAGCCTCCCACGGTGTAGTACCCCTTCTCGGCGCGGAGGTCGGGGGGCATGGTGCTGAGGAGCATGAAATACGAGGAGATCCCGATGTTGTTGAACGAGTAGTCGCCGGCCTGGTAGGGCCGCTCGCCCCGGGCCTCCTTGCCGGCCGCCGCGCGGATCACGGCCCTGGCCCAATCCTCCGCTTCGGACATCCACGCCACGTCGAGGTACTCGGTGGCCCAGCGGCAGCCGGGTGAATCGCAGTTGACCTGGGCGATGCAGTGCTGGTACAGATCGAGCGCGTAGTGGTCGGCGAACCAGGTGCTGCCGGCGTAGCGCCCGGTCGAGTGCCCCGGCCACCAGGCGATCCGCACCGAGCGCTGGAGCGCCGAGCGGTGCTGCCAGAGCACCCGTGCGACTTCGAGCATGCAGGCGTCGCCCACCGCGTTGTCGCCCACGCCCACGTCCCAGGAGTCGTAGTGCCCGTGCAGCAGCACAAAGCTTTCGGGCTCCAGGGCGCCGGGGATGGTCACCACCGGGATCGGCGAGGCGTACCACCCCTCCTCGAGCGCGGCGAACACGGTCGCTTTGCCGCCTTGCCGCGCGAGCTCGATCAGCTCGAGCCCGTCGGGGTGGCTCACCGACACCACGACGAAGTTCGGCTTGCGGGGCAGATCGCGCAGATCCGGGGTGCCCCACACCGTGCTGCAGATGCCCCAGTGCGGGTTCTTTCCGGGATGGACCGCGATGAGCCCGGCCGCGCCGCGCTCCTCGAAATGCCGAGCCATCGAGGACATGCCGAATCCGTGGGCGAGGACGAGCTTGCCGCGGAGGTCGAGCGCGGCATCGTCCGCGGAGGGACCCGAGATCACCTGGTCGGTGTTGGGATCGAAGTCGGTCGGGGCGAAGGCGAGCGGGGCGGCGAGCCCCTCGGGGCAGGCGCGGCTCATCGCGAGCGGCTTGGCGCGAATCGTCCGGCCGGCGGCCTCGACCCGCGCCGCGCCCGGCAGGCTCAGGTAGATCTCGGGCTCGTGGACGGTGACCGGCACCCCGAAGCGCTCGAGCCGGCTCACGATCTCCCGCGCCGCCCAGCGGACGTCGTCGGGGTGCTCGCGCTTGCGGGTGGCGAAGCGCTCGATCAACGCCCAGGGCTCGGCGAGCGAGACGGCGTCGAGCAGCGGGGCGAGCCCGGCGAGCGCCTGGATCGGCGCGGCGGAGGCGACGGCGGAGTCGGTCACGGTCGGACCTGCGCGGAGGAACGGAGTGGGAGGGATTCGAACCCTCGATAGGAGATTTCGCCCCTATAACGGTTTAGCAAACCGTCGCCTTCAGCCTCTCGGCCACCACTCCGGGAGCCGGGAAAGTGGCCGGAGTCGGGTGGCGGCGCAACCCGGCGGGCGGTTTCCACAGGGGGTGGGAAGTCGTGGCGGCGCAACCCGACCGCCCCGCCCGTCGCCCTCGCGCGCCGGTCAAGATGGACCTCTCCACGCGGCGTGGAGAGTGTGGGCGGCGCGATCCACATCGGCCGGATACGCGGCTATCTTCTGGCCGGACCAACGACTCCAGGATGCTTCCCGTGTGGAATTCGCGGCTTTTGTGGACTACGGAGCGCGCGGCGCTCGGCGTGCTTCTGCTACTCGGCGCGTGCCATCGGCACTCGCCGCTGCTCGCGCCCACGCCGCGCGACCTCGCCTGGACCGCGCCGGACAGCTTCACCGTGGCCTTCGAGACGAGCCGGGGGCGGTTCGTCGTCGCCGCGCACCGCGACTGGTCGCCGCTGGGGGTGGACCGGTTCCACTTCCTGGTGCGGCAGGGCTATTACGACGGGGCGCGCTTCTTCCGCGTGGTGCCGGGTTTCGTGGTGCAGTGGGGCATCTCGGGCGATGCCGCGGTGAACCGGGTCTGGAGCGAGCGCTTCGTGCCGGACGAGCCGGTCCGCCGGAGCAACACCCGGGGCCGGATGAGCTATGCCCGGGGCGGCCCTGACACGCGGGGCGCGCAGCTCTACGTGAACCTGGCCGACAACGTCCGGCTCGACACCACCAGCACCTTCGGGTTTCCGGCGATCGGCGAGGTGACCGAGGGGATGGCGGCGGTGGACTCCATGAACCCGGAGTACTCCTGCCGGAGGGGCAGCGTGGGGACCTGCCCAGACCAGGACTCGATCCAGGCGGGGGGCAGTGCTTACCTGCGCCGGGTGTATCCCCGGCTCGATTCCATCGTGCGGGCGCGGGTAACGCGCGAATGGCGGACCGGAAAGAGGGAGGAGCGAGGACCGGAGGGGTGAGGGGAGCGGTGGGCGAGCCTCAGGTGTTGCGGGGGTCCGTCAGCGGCCGGTGCCGGAGATGATCCTTTCTTGAGCCGAAGCCCAGGAATCCCAGGTGAGATGGCAGCGGGTCACGAAGTATCCATCGGGATGGCCTTCCTGGCCGAGCAGGTGGTGGAGCAGCTCGTGGCGCACCACCATCTCGGAGTTTCGATACTCGCCCGCGATCACGATCCGGTCGGTCCCGGCCTTGGAGAGCCACAGCCCGACCTTGGGCCCCTTCTCGGTCTGGAACGACTCGACGCCCGGCACGACATACCACTTTACCGAGGAGAAACTGCGGTTGAGCCCGCTGCACGCCTCGGTGCGGTCGGACCACTCGCGGTAGATCGCCGGCGCGGCCATCTCCACCGCGCCGGGCGGCAGGGCGACCTGGTGCGGCGCGGCCAGCGAGGCGCAGCTCTGGAGGAGCGCGCCGATCGCCAGCCACATGGTGGTGGATCCGAATCGCCGCGGTACGGTCACCGGCTTCTCCGTCCCCGAGAAACAGTCGCGAGAGTGTCAATTCTCTCGACTGTAAAGGAAGCGAGAGGTGTGCCACGGGGAGGGTGACGCGGCCGCGCGGCCTTGGCGGCGGCGTTGGACCGCAAGCTGCCGAACGCGGCGGAGGAGGGCCGTGGCACATCACCTGCAGTCCTCGGCGAAACCGTGCGCGATGGTGGTGCCGGTACGACGTTCCCCGGGCCGTCCCAACGGCACTCCCGGAGCATTCTCGTTTACCGGAGTCACCATGAAGCCGCTCGCCCTCTTCGCCTTCGGCATTCTGTTTCCCGCGACCTCGAGTTCCCAGGGCCCCCAGGCACCGAATCAGACCGCCGAAGAGTTCGAGGCCAAACTGGGCTACCAGACCGGCACGGTATCCATCAGGGGCGGATTGGCCACGATTCATCTTCCGGAGACATTCCGGTTCATCGGTCCTGAAGGCAGCCGGCGCCTTCTCACGGAGGCTTGGAACAATCCCAAAGGCGCTGCCGACGGCGTGCTCGGGATGCTGATCCCGACCGGACTCAGCCCGCTTTCCCGGGAAGGCTGGGGGATAGTCATCACATACGACGAGGACGGCTACGTAGATGACAAGGGCGCCTCGACCATCGACTATGACAAACTTCTGAAGGAGTTGCAGCAAGGGGCTAGCGAGGCAAGTAAGGAGCGCGTCAGGCAAGGATACCAACCGATCGCGGTCGTGGGGTGGGCCGAGCCCCCTTCCTATGACTCCGTGGCGCACAAGCTCTACTGGGCCAAGGAAATCGCCTTCGGCGACGATTCGCTCCATACCCTGAACTACAACATCCGCATCCTCGGGCGCCGAGGCGTCCTGGTACTCAACGCCGTTGCCAGCATGGACGTACTTCCTGCGGTTCGTACCGAGGCACAATCGATACTGGCTTCAGTAGAGTTCAACGAAGGACATCGGTACTCCGACTATCTTCCCGGCAAGGATAAAGCCGCCAAGTACGGAATCATCGGGCTGGTCGCAGGAGTTGCGGCTGCGAAGGCGGGATTCTTCAAGCTGATCTGGGTGGCCATTCTCGGCTTCAAGAAGCTTATCCTTGTCGGTCTCGCGGCGGGTGCCGCAGCCCTGAAGCGCCTGGCCGGCCGCCGCAAGAAGGAGGCGCCCGCGCCGCCGGTCGCGTCGCCCCGCTGATCCTTCCGGGGGGAAACCGCCCGCATGGACGATTCCGGCCGCCAACGATGGCTCGGCACCGCGATACTCGCCGGCGTGCTCTACCCCGCCGCTGGTATCGCCGCCGCAGCACTGGCCGGGGCGGCCGGGTCCGATCAGATGCGCTCCTTCTGGCGGTTTTCCGCCTTTTTCATCAGTGCTCTGGTGTTCGCGGCGCACATCGCCCACGAGCACTTTCGACTTCGTAACCCGGCGCGCCCGACGGCATGGCACGCGTCCGTGGGCGTCGCCTTCGGTGGCTTCCTGCTGGCACTCGCGGCCAACATTCACGACCTCGGATCAGCCTCGGGTTATCGGCCCCGCATGCTCGTCGCCCTGGTCGCCTGGCCCCTTCTGACCGCCGTGCCGGCGTTTCTTGTCGCCCTGGTGGTCGCCGCCGCCCTTGGCGTGAAGCGACCGGGCGTCCAGGCGGGCAAACCGTAGATGAAGCCAAGGGCCTCGATTCCAGTTACGCTCTGGATTGCCGCCGTCGCGCCGGCATGCGCCCTGACCCGTCCGGTGAGTGCCCAGGATCTCACGATCCAGTATGCCGGCGGGCTGACGTTGCTGGTGGTGTCGGAGAGCCCGGGTCCGGCGTTGCGCATCGTCCTCCCGGGGCATGCGACCACGGATCGCGGGATCGAAGTGCTCTTCCCCGAGCACGTCACCGCCGTCAGACACGGGCGCACGGCCGGCGAGCAGCTCTACATGTTCACTGCGCCGACAGGTGATCGGCCTGCCTGGCGCAGAGCGGGACGCGCCCTGGAATACGAACGGGATCTCCCCGGGGCGGTACACCTGCTGGCGCGAGCGACGCTGGATGAGGACGGTGTCCGGTTCCACTATGAGTTCAGCAACCGCTCCGGCGTCGCCTACGATATGATCTACGCCGTCACCGATCCCCGGCTGACCTCGATCTTTCACGATGCGCGCCTGGAGCGCACCTACGTGCATCACGCCGACGGCTTCGAGCTGCTTGCCTCGGAGTCGCCAGGCCGGCTCACGATGCCCCTCGACCGATGGCTCCCAGCCCGGTACCTTGCGTCGTTCAGATGGCCCGTTCCGGCTCAGCGCATCGAGCGCCGGAATGACGGGATCACCTACTACAACAAATCGCGCCCGGTTGACCAGCCCTTCATCGCCACGCTGTCGGCCGACAGCGCGTGGGTGGTCGCGAGCTTCGCCCGCGAAACCGGGAATGTGTGGAGCAATCCGGAGCTGACGTGCCAGCACGTCGATCCCCAGACGGCCCTCGCGCCCGGAGGGCGTGCGACCGTGGAGATGAAGATCCTGATCCTGCGCGGTTCACTGGATGAGGCCCTGCAGCAGGCCCGTGGCCAGCGCGAGTCCTTGAAGTAAGGCGGCGGGAAAGGAGGATTAGAATGTTCATTGTCGCCATAGGGTTGTACGCGCTGTGCTCTTTCGTGATTCTGTTCATGGAATTCAAGAAAATGGCGCGGGTCTCCCGCATTTTTCTGCTGCTTCAGTTTGTCGCGCTGTTCATGATGGTTGTCGCATGGTTGGGCATAAGCTTCTGAAGCAGGTGTGAGCAACCCACTCCGGCTCCTGCTCCGAGGGTGAGGCGGTGAAGACAATTTCCTCTGCTGAACCGCGCGCCCGGCTGATCAGCCGCCTGGAGGGGCTGACCCCGGATTCGGTGGGTCGCTGGGGGACGCTGACGCCGGCGGAGATGCTCTGCCATCTCGGGGACTCATTCGAGTCCGTCCTGGGCGTCCGGGTTCCACCGGGACCGCCTCCGTTCGGCAAGGCGAGGCCGATCCTCAAATGGCTCATCCTGTACTCCCCGCTGCCCTGGCCCAAGAATGTCAAGACCCGCCCGGGCGTGGATCCGCACCAGGCGGGCACACGGCCGGGCGATTTCCAGCGCGACCGCGCCCGGGTCATCGCCAGCCTCAACCAGCTGGCGGTGGCTCCGGCCGCGAGCCTGGCGCGGGTTCATTTCATGGTGGGGCCGATGTCCCGGAAGGACTGGCATCGCTGGGCGTACAAGCACGCGGATCACCATCTCAGACAATTCGGGCTCTGACGCAGCCGTCGCGGGCGGCCCAGGCGCTTCGCGCCGGCTGACCAAGGAGGATTTCATGAGACGGGTTCGCTACTCGGTGGCCATGAGCCTCGATGGATACATCGCGGGCCCGAAGGGTGAATTCGACTGGATCGTCATGGATCCGGACATCGACTTCCGAGCGCTGGTCGGGGCGTTCGACACCGTCCTCCTGGGCCGGAAAACCTGGGAGGCAACCCGGCAGCAGGGCGGTGCGAGCGGGATGCCGGGGATGAAGGCGTTCGTCTTCTCACGCACCCTGCGTCAGTCCGATTGCCCGGATGCGACCGTGACCGGC
>DASYRI010000172.1:0-11995 GCA_036004545.1 Gemmatimonadales bacterium | reverse complement strand
GAACATTCTGGTGGTGGAGGACGACGAGCGCACGGTGAGTTTCCTGCAGCAGAGTCTGGAGGAAGACGGGCACTCCGTGGATGTCGCGCTCGACGGGAATACCGCCCTGGCCAAGGGGCGCCAGACCCCTCCCCACGATCTGATCGTCCTGGACCTGCAGATCCCCGAGCCGAACGGCCTCGTCGTGTGCGCCACCCTGCGCGGCGAAGGCCTGGTAACCCCGATCCTTATCCTCACCGGGCGTGACACGCCCGAGGACGTCGCCACCGGCCTCGACGCGGGCGCCGACGACTACCTGGTCAAACCGTTCGCCATCGTGGAGTTGCTCGCCCGGGTGCGCGCGCTCACCCGGCGGCAGGCGCCCGGCGTGCAGGGTGTCCTGCGCGCCGGGACGCTCGAGCTCGACCGGCTGCGCCGCAGCGTGCGCCGGGGGGAGCGGGCGATCCCGCTGGCGCCGCGCCAATTCCGCCTGCTCGAGTACCTCATGCTCCACACCGGGCGGGCGATCAGCCGGTCGGAGCTCCTCCGCGAGGTCTGGAACCTCACCTACGATCCCGACTCGAACCTGGTGGACGCGCACATCTCCACCCTCCGGAGCGCGCTCGAGCGCACCGGGGAGCCCCGCCTGATCCACACCGTGCGCGGGGTGGGCTACACCCTCCGGGCCGACGCCGTATCCTGACCATGCGCTCCTTCCGGTCGGCGCTCGCCCTGCGGGTCGCCGTCCAGGCGCTGGTGCTGGCGGTGGTGGTCGTAGCGGGCGCGACGCTCGTCCTCCGGGCCTCGCTGCTGGCGGGGGTGGATGTGAGCCTTCGCGAGGTCGCGGAGGTCGAGGCCCGCGGGGGCGCGACGCTCACCAGCAACCAGTTCCAGTTCCGCCCCGACATTTTCGCCCTCGGAGACCCGAGGCCGGTGCTGCGTCCGTGGGCCCAGCTGCTGTCGTTCGACGGCACGCCCGGTGCCCGGAGCGGGAACCTCACCGAGTCGCTTCCGGTGCCCCGGCGGGCCCTGGGGCGGGCGAGGCAGGGGCTGGTGGGTTTCGAGACCCACCGCTGGAACCGGACACCGGTTCGGACCGCGATCTTTCCGCTCCGCCGGGTCAACCCGGCGTACCGGGGGCATCTCCTCCAGATCAGCGCCTCGCTCGACCCCGTCAACGCCACGGTCTTCGAATTCTTCCGGTTCACGCTCGCCCTCGGAGGCATCGCGGTTGGCCTCGCCTGGCTCATCGGGTCTTCCATTGCCCGGCGGGCGATCCACCCCGCGCTCGCCCTCACCGCCGAGGCGGAAGCCATCCAGGTGAGCGAGCTCGGCCGCCGGGTCACGGAGCCGGCCGATTTCGCCGAGTTCAACCGGATGGCGGTGGCGCTGAACGAGCTGCTTGCCAGGATCGAGCGGGCGGTGAACGGCACCCGCCGGTTCACCGCCGACGCGAGCCACGAGCTCCGCGCGCCGCTTACGGTGCTTCGCGGGGAGATCGAGCTGGCCCTCTCCCGGATCCGCACCGCCGCGGAATACGAGGAAGCGCTCCGTCGCGGCCTCGACGAGGTGCTCCGGCTGGCTCGCCTGGCCGACGATCTGCTCACTCTGGCCCGGCTGGAGGGCGGCGTGCTGGGGGGAAAGCGGGATGTCGTGGAGCTCGACGAGGTGGTGGAGCGCTCCATCGCGAAGAAGGCCGGCCTGGCCGCGGCCCGGGAAGTCCGAATCGAGGTGAGCGGAACGGCGGGGTTCGTCTCCGCCGACGACGGCCTCCTGCTCCGGGCGATGGACGGGCTGCTCGAGCGCGCCATCCTGGCGTCGCCGCGGGGAGGGCAGATTCGCGTGGTGCTCGCCAATGGTCCATCGGCGAGCGTGGAGGTCTCCGACAGCGGCGTCGGCCTCAAGGCGGAGGAGGTCTCGGGGGTCTTCCAGCGATTCTACCGCAGCGGCCGGCCCCGATCGGCCTCGGAAGAATCGGGGCTCGGCCTGCCGATCGCGCGGGCCATCGCGGAGCGCCATGGCGGCGGGCTGGATTACACCGGGAATACGCCCGGCGCCTCCTTCCGCCTGAGCCTGCCGGCGGCTCCCCCGCCGCCCTCAGGGTGACGGGGGCGGCCCCCCCTTCACGTACTTGCCGTACCAGGCGAGATACCGCTCCAGCCGATCCTTCTGGAAGGTCGGCCGGGCGATCCCGTGGTGCTCTCCGGGGTAGACAACGAGCTCGGTGGTGCGGCCGAGGCGCTTCATCGCCTGGTACATCTGCTCCGAGTTGAGGATCGGGACGTTCCAGTCCTCCGATCCCCCCATCCAGAGGGTCGGCGTCACGATCTTCTCGACGTCGTTGAAGGAGGAGAGCTTCTCGTACACCGCCCGGTTCTTCCAGGGGAGGCCGAGCTCGGCCTCGTACTCCTGCTGGTAGTGGTCGTGCCCGTAGTTCGCCACGATGAGCGCCTCGCTGGCCCCGGAGATCGCTCCCTTGAAGCGGGTGCTTTTGGTGATGACGTAGTCGGTCAGGATCCCGCCGTACGACCAGCCGCCCACGCCGAGCCGCGCGGAGTCGGCGATCCCCCGGGCCAGCGCGAAGTCCACGCCCGCCATCACGTCCTCGAAATCCTTGTTGCCCCAGTCGGCGAAGATCGCCTCGGAGAACGCCTGGCCGTAGCCGGAGGAGCCGCGGGGGTTCACGGTCACCACCGCGTAGCCGTTCGCCGCGAAGAGCTGGGCCTCGAAGTTGAACGCCGCTTCGAACTGGGAGACCGGGCCGCCGTGAATCCGGAGCAGGGTCGGATACTTGAGCGACTTCTGGTAGCCCACCGGGTAGTACAGGAACCCCTCGATCCCGGTCCCGTCCCGGCTCTTGAAGCGGATCTTCTCCACCTCGGCGAGCCGCACCCGGCCAAGCAGCGAGTCGTTGGCGTGGGTCAGGCGCGCGAGCGTCCCGCCGACGCCCACGGCGAACAGCTCGCCCGGAAACCGGGGCTCGGCGGCCCGAACCGCGATCCGGCCGTCGGGCGCCACGTCGAATGCGGTGACGCTCCGGGCGCCGCCCACGACGCGGGTGATCGCCCCACCGCCCGCGGGGATCCGGGTGAGGTGTCGCTCGCCCTGGTCCTCGAGCAGGAAGAGGATGCCGGCGCCATCGGGCGAGTATCGCGGTGAAGAGACGTTGCGGTCCAGCGTCTTCGTGGGGAGCGCCGGGGTGCCGCCGGCCGAGGGGATCACCGCGAGGTGGCGGGTCGCGTACCACATCGCGTGCAGGTCGGTCTGGGTCACATACGCGATGCTCTTCCCGTCCGGGCTCCAGGCGGGTGAATCGTCGGAGCCGGGGTTCGTGGTGAGGCGGCGCAGGGTCCGGCCCTGGTCGGTATTGTCGGCCGCGACGATCCAGAGGTCGCTGTTCCGGTTGTTGTCGGGCTCCTCGGTGCGATTGCTGGTGAACGCGACCAGCTTCCCGTCCGGCGACCAGACGCCGTCGGAGTCGTCGAAGTCGCCCGAGGTGATCTGGCGAAGCTGCTTCGTCGCCGGCTCGAACACATAGAGGTGCGGGCGGCGGCGATCGAGATAGCCCTGGTTGTCGCGCTTGAACTGGAGCCGGTCCACCACGATCGGCAGCGGGGTCTCCGCCCCCCCGCTGTCGGCCTTGGGCCGCTCCGGCTTGGGATCACGAATGGTGAGGAGCAGCCGCTTCCCGTCGGGCGACCACTCGAAGTCCTCGATGCCCTGCTTCACCAGGGTGAGCTGCTCCGCTTCGCCCCCGAGCCGGTTCAAGGTCCAGACCTGGGACTCGCCCCCATTCCGCGCCGCGCGGAATCCCAGGTATTTGCCGTCGGGGCTCCACTTGGGGCTCGAGCCCGGGGCGCCGGCCGCCGTCAGGGGGATCGCCTCGCCGCCCGCGGTGGGCGCCATCCAGATCCGGGTGGCCGAGCGGTCCTTCTTGAGGTCCGGCGTGGCGAGGCTGTAGGCGACGTACCGCCCGTCGGGCGAGAGGCTCGGCGCCCCCACGGACTTGAGCGCGAAGAAGTCGTCCACCGCGAGCGGGTGGGCTCCCTGCGCCGAGAGCAGGGCGGGGACGAGAAGCAGCGGACCGGCGGCTAGCCGGCGGGCGGTGCGGATCGGCATCGGTCTGGTTCCCCGGTGAGCGGGACGGTGTGATCCCGCGTATCATACGGGCCGAATCGCTCTCCGCACAACCACCACCCTCGAGGACCCGCGCGCATGTTCCGACGGCTTCGCCCGGCGCTCCCCTTCCTGGCCCTGCTCCTGCCCGGCGCGCAGCTCCCGGCGCAGGCCGCCCCTCTGGCTCTCGCGCCGGCCGCGCGGGTGGACTCGGTGTTCGGGCCGTTCACCGCGCCGGGCTCGCCCGGCTGCGCGCTGGGCATCGTGCGGAGCGGCGGGCTGGTCTACGCCCGCGGGTATGGCCTCGCCAGTATCGAGCTCGGCGTGCCGATCACCTCCCGGACGGTGTTCGACATCGGCTCGGTCTCGAAGCAGTTCACCGCGATGGCGGTTGTGCTGCTGGCCCGGGAGGGGAAGCTCTCGCTCGACGACGAAATTCAGAATTACCTCCCCGAGATCCCCCGGTACTCGCGGCCGGTGACCATCCGGCACCTCCTCCACCACACCAGCGGGCTCCGCGACTACATAGACCTCCTGGTCTGGAGCGGGCTGGATGAAGAGGCGGTGACCGACGACAACGACGCGCTGGGCATCCTGGCGCGCCAGCGGGGCGCCAACTTCGAGGCCGGCGCGGAGTTCCGCTACAGCAACACCGGCTTCTTCCTCCTCTCGGTGCTGGTCCGGCGGGTGAGCGGGAAGTCGCTCCGGGACTTCGCGGCCGAACGGATCTTCGGCCCGCTCGGCATGAGCCACACCCAGTACCTGGATCGCCACGACCAGATCGTTCCGGGGAAGGCGGCTTCCTACGCCAGGGCGGCCGGCGGGTTCCGGCTGGCGCTCGCCAACTGGGAGCAGACCGGCGACGGCGCGGTGAACACCACCGTCGAGGATCTCCTCGCGTGGGACGGGAACTTCTCTTCCGGCAGGGTTGGCGGCGACGCGGCGCTCCGTGAATTGCAGACGGCGGGCGTGCTCAACGACGGCAAGCCGATCACCTACGCGCTCGGTCTCGTGGTGGACCGCTATCGCGGTGCCCGGACGGTGGCCCACGGCGGCTCGTGGGCGGGATTTCGCGCGCAGCTCACCCGGTTTCCGGACCTCGGCACCTCGATCATCGTGCTGTGCAACCTCGCCGAGGCGGGCCCGGGGGCGCTTGCCGCCCGGGTGGCCGACCTGGTGCTCGGTGAGCGGTTGACCGGTGCGCCGCCGGCCACGCGGCCGCCTCCCGGCCGCGCGAGCCCGGCCCTCCTTGCGAGCCCCGCCGAGCTGGCAGGGACCTGGCACAGTGACGAGCTCCTCGCCGACTGGCGCATCACGGTGCGGGGCGACTCGCTGTTCGCGCGCGCCGGGCTCGGCCGGGCGGCCCGGCTTCGCCCGGTGGCGCGCGACACGTTCGAGGTGGCCGGAGCCCGCCTCGCCGTGGTGCGCCAGGGAGAGCGCGCCACCGGCCTCAGGATGTCCTCCCGCGGGGTCCACGACCTGCTCCTCACCCGCACGACCGACGGACGATGAAAGGCGAAACCATGATCACCCGATTCCTGCCTCTTGCCCTTCTCCTGCTCGCGGTCTCCCCCCCGCCGGCGGCTGCCCAGGGTTCGGGCACGAAGCTCATGCAGGAGGCCGAGGCCCGCACGGCGCAGGTGTTGCCCAAGGTCGTCGCCTGGCGCCGCGACATCCACGAGCACCCGGAGCTTTCCAATCGCGAAGTGCGGACCGCGAAGCTGGTCGCCGACCATCTCACCAGGCTCGGCCTGGAGGTGAAGACCGGAGTCGCCCACACCGGCGTGGTCGGCCTGCTCCGCGGGGGCAAGCCGGGGCCGGTCGTGGCACTCCGCGCCGACATGGACGCGCTGCCGGTGGTCGAGCAGGTCGATCTGCCGTTCAAATCCACGGTGAAGACCGAGTACAACGGACAGCAGGTGGGCGTCATGCACGCCTGCGGGCACGACAACCACGTCGCGATCCTGATGGGCGTCGCCGAAGTGCTTGCCGGCATGAAGGCGGAGATCCCGGGCTCCGTGAAGTTCATCTTCCAACCCGCGGAGGAGGGTGCACCGGTGGGCGAGGAAGGCGGCGCGGGGCTGATGATCCGCGAGGGCGTGCTCGCCGATCCGGCCCCCGGGGCCATCTTCGGCCTCCACGTATGGCCCGATACGGTCGGGACCATCGCCTACAAGCCGGGGCCGTTCATGGCCGCGGCGGACCCGCTCACCATCGTGGTGAAAGGCCGCCAGACCCCCGGGGCGCTGCCGTGGGGCGGCGTGGATCCGATCGTGGTGGCGTCGCAGGTCGTGTTGGGCCTCCAGACCATCGCGAGCCGGCAGATAGACGTCACCAGGGTCCCGGCCATCATCACGGTGGGCAGCATCCAGGGCGGGAACCGGGGCAACATCATTCCGGACAGCGTGGTGCTGGTGGGAACCGTTCGCACCTTCGACGAGGCGATGCGGACGGACATCAAGGAGCGGATCCGGCGCACCGCGTCCTCGATCGCCCAGAGTGCCGGCGCCACTGCGAGCGCGAGCTTCGGCGTCGAGGGCGGCAGTTACGCTGTGACGGTCAATGACCCGGCGCTCACCGAGAAGATGCTGCCGACCCTGCAACGCGCGGCGGGGTCGGGGCACGTCCATCTCTCCGGGCTGCAGACGCCCTCGGAGGATTTCGCGCTTTACCAGCAGAAGGTGCCGGGCCTGTTCTTCTACCTGGGCATTGTCCCGGCGGGCAAGGACCCGGCGGCCGCGCCGCGGAACCACTCGCCCCTCTTCTTCGCTGACGAGGCCGCGCTCCCGGTCGGGGTGCGGACCCTGGCGGGCCTCGCGCTGGACTGGCTCTCCATGAACGCCGGCAAGCCGGCCAGGTGACGGCGCCCGCCCCGGCGCCGCTCCCGGCGGGCGCGCCGGTGCCGGCCGGGGCGGCCGGGCTGGTCCGCTCGATCGGCCGGTGGGCGCTTGCCGGGCTGGTGTTGAACGGTGTCATCGGAAGCGCGATCTACGGACTTCCATCGGTCATCGCGCGTCAGCTGGGTGAGGCGGCACCGTGGGCGTGGCTCCTCGCCGCGGGGCTCATCGGCGTGGTACTCGCCTGCTTCGCCGAGGTCGCATCCCGCTTCCGGGGGGCGGGCGGGCCCTACCTCTACGCCCGGGTGACGTTCGGCCGCTTCGCCGGGCTCCAGACCGGCTGGATGGCGTACCTGGCGCGGCTCACCGCCTCCGCCACGGTGGCCAATCTCTTCGTGATCTACCTGGGAGAATTCTTTCCCGGCGTGACCGCGCGCGCCGGCACGGTGCTGGTGCTCACCCTGCTCCTGGGCGGGCTCGCGCTGGTCAACTTCCGCGGGGTGGGGCACGGCTCGCGGGTGAGCAGCCTCCTGGCGCTCGCCAAGCTGGCCGGGCTCGGGATCTTTCTCCTGCTCGGGCTGGTCTGGGTGGCGGGCCACGGTGCGGTAGCCGCCCCGCCCGCGCCGCCGGGCGTGACCCCGTGGCTCGAGGCGCTGCTGGTGCTGGTCTTCGCCTACGGGGGCTTCGAGGCGGCGCTCATGCCGTTGGCCGAGGCGCGAGATCCCGAACGGGACGCGCCGTTCGCGCTCTTCGTGGCGCTCGCCGCGGCGACCGCAGTCTATACCCTGGGTCAGGCGGTGGTGACCTTCACCCTGCCCGACGCCGCGGCGAGCAGCCGCCCGCTCGCCGACTCGGCGCGGGTGTTCTTCGGCGCGCCGGGTGCGGGGTTCCTCGCCCTCTGCGCGCTGCTCTCCACTTTCGGCTACCTCGCCGGCGGGATGGTGAATGTGCCGCGCCTCACCTTCGCGATGGCGGAGCAGGGCGATCTCCCCCGCGCCTTCCGCGCGGTGCACCCTCGCTTCCGCACGCCCCACGTCTCGATCGCCTGGTACGCGATCCTGGTGTGGGCGCTCGCATCCAGCGGCACCTTTCTCCAGAACCTCACGCTGTCGGTGGCGGCGCGGCTCATCACCTATGGCCTGGTGTGCGCCGCGCTTCCGGTCCTCCGCCGGCGCGACGGGCGTCCCGGCGGCGCCCCCCCGGCCGGGTTCAGACTGCCGGGCGGTCTCGGGTTCGCGGCGCTGGGCGTGCTGGGGATGATCGTGATGGCCACCCAGGTCAAAGGGCACGAGCTCTGGATCATGGGCGTCGTGGTGGCGCTGGCGACGGTGCACTGGAGGGTGGCGCTGGCGGCAGAACAGCGTTGACGCAGTTCCCCTAAAACAGCTCCGCGATCAGGCACCGCGCCGACCCGCCCCCCAGCCGCTCGAAGGCCGAAAGCTCGGTGTGGAGGCTCCGGCCGTGGCGCTCGATCGCCAGGCGCTGGATGGGTGAAAACCCGCGCCACGCCTGGCTCGACATGACGAAGAGCTCCTCCTGGTGGTTGCCGGCGAGAGCCAGACAATTCCCGCAGAAGCTCGCCACCTGCTGCCGGGTGAGGGCCAGGATCTCCTGCCCATCCTGCCGGAGCCGCTCTTCCACCAGCCGCCGCTCGGCGGGCGAGGCGATCGCCTCGAGGCAGATCCCCGCCAGGCCGTGTCCGATGAACATGACCACGTTGGTGTGGTAATATGGCACCCCCGACGCGTCCACCGCGGTGAAGGCCACCAGCCGGTACCCGAGGTCCCGGGCCCACTCGGCAGCGAGGGTGGAGTCGGTCCGTGGCGAGAGCGCGGCATATGCGGTGCGCGCGTCATGATCAAGCACCAGGCTACCGGTGCTTTCGAGGAAGCGGCCCTTCCCCTCGATCGGCGAAAGATCCACCAGCCGCGGGTAGGCGAGCCGCAGCAGCGCCACCAGGTCGGGGCTGCGCTCCAGACGCCGGTTCTGGGCGAGCAGGGGGTAGAGCACCAGCGTCGGGGGATACTTCCCCTCGGCCGGATGGGTGGAAAACCAGTTGTTGCAGAAGGGGGCGTCGGGGCTCTCCTCCAGACCCGTCGCCAGCGTCAGGGTGACGCCGTGATGGGCCAGCAGCTCGCGGAGCTGGCGGTGCTCCTCCACCGCCAGAGCGGAGAGCCGCACCTCTTCGTCCGGTGAGGGCGCGGTCTGAAACACGTTGGTGTCGCCGGTCTCCCGGTTGTACCGGAAGTGGACCGGCTCGACCATCAGCACCCGGGACGCGGCGCGGTGGCGCGGCGAGGCACCAGCGCTCTTGAAAGCCCTACTCGAGTCCAAGCGACGCCACCGGGCCGAGGGTGTTGTTCGAATCGAGACGGGTCACCAAGCTCCCCGGGTTCCCGTTGACGGGCGGACCCGCGTGCCGGCAGACCAGGTCGTGCAATTGCTTGCGGTACTCCTACGCAAGGCTCGCGCCGCGCCTACATCTCCTCGCCCGGGAACGGCAGGGCGACCAGCACCGCGGTGGCGGCGAGGAGCAGCGCGCCGAACATGAGCTCGAGCCGGGCCGAGCGCCGCAGCCGCGCTTCGCCCCCGGGCCGCGCCAGGGCGGGCCGCACCACCCGCCAGTTCCAGACGCCCATCGCCGCGACGGCCGCGAGCGCCGCGAGCTTGACGGCGAGCGCGATGCCGTAGCCGCTCCCGGTCAGGTGGAGCGGCCAGCCCCACCCCAGGTACCGCACCGCGAGCCAGACGCCGAGCCCCATGGCGAGGGGCCCGAACAGCAGCGCCCGCCGCGAGAAATCCGCGACCAGCGCGCGGAGCAGGAGCGGCCGCTCGCCGGCCTCGACGCCGCGGCAGGCGCCGAACCCGGCGATGAGCAGCACGGCGAGGCTCCCGAGCCAGAGCCCGCCCGCCCAGATGTGCGCGGCGTCGAGCAGGAACCCGCCCGCGCCGGCCCGCTCGGTGACCGAGTGGCCCGTCATCCCGGCGGTCAGGCCGAGCCCGCCGCTCGCGGCCGCGGCCACCATCCAGCCCGGGCGGGAGCCGCGGCTGGCCGGGAGGAAGGCGAGCCCGGCGAGGAGCGCCATCAGGGCTTGGCGGGTCCAGCCGTGTCCCCACCGCGTGGCAAGGGTGGCGCGCAGCAAGTCCGCGGAGACCGGCTCGCCCGGATCGAGCAGCGTGCGGGTTTGAAGGTAGAGCCTGAGCGTGGTGAGGAGGAGGAGCGCCGTCGCCGCGCCCGCGCCGATCCGCGCCGCCCGCCGTGCGAGGTCCGTGGCCAGCTCCGGATGGGTCGCGTCAACCCCGGTCCGAATCCGGATCAGGAACGGCGCGTAGCTGCCCGCGCCCAGAATGAGAAACGCCGCCAGATACCAGCCCCACCGCGCGGCGGCGTACGCCGCGTCGAGCGGGGCATAGGGCTCGCTCACGGAGCGATGGTGAACTCGAACCTGCCCCGAATGGCGTGCCCGTCACTGCTTGCGGTGCGCCACTGGACCACGTAGGTGGCGGCCGGCAGGGGCGCGGGCAGGGGCGCCGAGACCGCGAGCGTGTCGTCGGTGGCCACCGCCCTGATCGTCGCGACCTTGCTGCTGTCGGCCCGGAGGATCGTCACGCTGGTGAAGGGAACCTCGGGGCGCTCGTTGAACCAGAGCCGCACCTCCGCCGGCGAGCCGGCGAGCGTCTGGCCGGCCCCCGGCATGCTCTTCACGAGGTGGTTGTGGAACCTTCCGGCGAGGAGGCTCGCGGCGGTGACCGCGGCGACCCGAAGCGTGATCATCATGCCGACAAAGATAATTCAGCGCCGGTGGCCGCGAGCCTCATCGTCCCGGCCAGATCTGGAGCAGCTTCGGGATGTCCGCCGCGAGGTCCTCGCGGGGGACACCCCAGGGATACATCACGTGCGCGGAATCGTCCGGCGTGAACGCCCAGATCTGAGCGGCGTGGGTGATTCCGTAGCCGCCCATGGGGAGCTCGCCTTCGCGGGAAGCCGGCGGCATGCCCACTGCCCGCTGGGCCACCTCCAGCGCCGCCGGGGTCCCGGTGACTCCGATGAAGCTCGAATCGAATTGCCCGAGCCAGCCTCGGAGCACATCCGGCGTGTCGCGCTCGGGGTCGGTGGAGACGAAGACGACGCGGATGCGGTGCAGCACTTCCGGCGGGAGCGTGTGGAGCACGCCGGCGAGGTTCGCCATGTGGAGCGGGCAGACGTCGGGGCAATGGGTGTAGCCGAAGAAGAGGAAGGTCAGCGTCCCCCGGGTTTCGGCGCGAAAATCGAAGGGCGAGCCGTCGGCCTTCCTGAGCAGGAAGCCGGGGCGGGGGAGCGCCTGCAGGATCCGCGGGCCCTTGAGCTCCTCGACCCTGGCACCCGGAGCGGGCCGGGCGCAGCCCAGCGCTCCGGCGACGAGGAGCGGAAGCGCCGCGAGCGGCCTACCCACCGGGTGCTCCGGCCTCACGTGGTGAGCGAACGGCCCAGTGCCAGAGAATCGCCACCACGGCCCACGCCGCCAGCGCTGCGCCGACCACGTCACTGGCGAAGTGGGCCTGCGCCAGCACCCGGGTCGCTCCGCACCCCGCCGCCATCAGGTAGGCCACCGGTCCGGCACGGGGGAAAAGCCGGGCGACGGCCGCGGCGCCGGCGAACGCGACCATCGTGTGGCCGCTCGGGAATCCGAAGTCCGTGGTCCTGAACGGGTGGTCGGTGAAGGCGCGGAAGACGTACGCGCCGTCGTGCAGCCCGGGCCGCTCGCGCCGCACCACCATCTTGAGCGCCTCGGCCAGACCGCCGGCCACCGCCGGGCCGACCAGGAGGAGCCAGGCACGGCTCGCGCGGTCGGGAGCGCGCGCGCGCGCCTCGAGCCACACCGCCAGAGCGACCGGGAGCCAGAAGTAGACGGTGCCGACTACCCGCAGGAGATTGCCCCAGTCGTGCCGGTAGATCGGCGGCCACACCGCGTGGCGGTAGGCCCAGGGGTCGAGCAGCATGGTGGCGAGCGTCACGGCGAGCGCCGCCAGCAGCGCCGCGACCTCCCTCCTCGCGGGGCGCCTCACGCCGCGCCCCGTTGCCC
>DASYRI010000171.1:0-4684 GCA_036004545.1 Gemmatimonadales bacterium | reverse complement strand
AACGGCGCTCGCTTTTGGGTCCTGGGGCCCAAGAAAGCTACTGCGACATCGGACACGAGGGAGATCCACGACGCATGCCTCGTCGTGAAGGCGCACCTCGGCAATCGTTCATGCCTCTTCACCGGTGATGCCTCCGACTCGAACCTTCAGGACGTTGCCAGCATAAGCCACATATGCGACGACATTCTACATGCCAGTCATCACGGGAGCCTCAACGGTGCCGACCTCACGTTCCTCAAGGCATGCCAAGCGCACTACACCGTCATCTCAACGGAGTCAGGGGTGTACGAGAACGTTCCCCATCCGACCGCACTCAAACGGTACAAAGACAACACCAAGAAACAGGTCTATCGAACCGACCTTGACGGCTCCATGAAGTGGACGTTCTAGTGCCCTTTGCGGGTGCGGCCTAACAAATGCCCGGCCGCCTGTCAAGCCGGCGGGGGCGGGGGTAGTGGGTGACCCACTACCGGGGCGGGGCTGAGATGGCATCGCGCCGCTACGGGGTTCGCTCGGCGAGCTTCTCCAGCACCGCGCCCAGATCAGGCTGTACCGTCAGCACCTCCCGCACCGGATCGTGCCCCAGCTCCTCCATCCGCCCGCTCGCGGTCCTGATCGTGAACGCCGACACCTCGAGCCCGGCGTCCACCTCGCCCCACACGAGCGGCATGGAGACCGGCGCGCCGGGCAGGGGACGCACGCTGAACGGCGTCACCAGCAGCTGGCCGTGCCGGTTCTGGAGATAGTCCAGGTACACCTTCCCTTCCCGTCCCCGGATCGGCCGCACGATGGTCGAGATCTCCGGAAGCTGTGCCACGACCAGCCGGGAGAGCAGCTCGCCCAGGGTGCGCGATTGCTCGAACGTCATCCGGCGCCCCAGCGGAATCAGCAGGTGCAATCCGCTCGCGCCGCTGGTCTTGATGTAGTGCGGCAGCGCGATCTCGTCGCAGAGCCGGTGCAGTGCCTGCGCCACCGCGACGACGTCGCGGAAGGGCGCGCTCTTGGGGTCGAGATCGACGATGCACCAGTCGGGCTGCTCCAGGCTCGAAGCGCGGCTCGCCCAGACATGGAGGGGGATCGCGCCGAGGTTGGCGACGTAGAGGAGCGTTTCGAGGGTGTCGCACACGATGTAGCGGATGTCGCGCGCGGTGTCCTCGCTCCAGATCGGCACCGTGCGGACCCAGTCGGGCGTGAACTCCGGCGCATCCTTCTGGTAGAACGACTTCCCTTCGATCCCGTTGGGAAAGCGGGTCAACACGAGCGGCCGGTCCTTGAGGTACGGCTCCATCCACGGCCACATGGCGCGGTAGTACTCGATCAGGTCTCCCTTGGTGTAGCCCTCATTGGGCCAGAAGATCTTCTTCAGGTTGGTGAGCGGCACCTCCGGAGCCCGCTCCACCCGCGAGGCGGGCGGATCGTCGGCTTCCTCCGGTGCGCCGCGCTCGCCGGCGGCCTGCCGGGCACAGTCCTCCGGCTTCTTGTCGTCCCGGAACCGGAGGAACACCGGCTGGCGGAGCAGGCCTTCTTCGGTCCACTCCATAAAGCGCACCTCGCACACCGAGCGGGGCTCGAGCCAGGTGGTGGTCTTCGCATCCGGAATGACGCGGAGGGCCGGCGTCTCTTCGCCGGACGGCCAGGCCCGCGGCCCGTTGCAGGGCGGCGTCGGGCGGATCGCCCCCTCGAACTCCCGGCGCAGCGCGGCCAGCTCCTTCCCGGTGAACCCGGTGCCGGCCCGCCCGGCGTACACCAGCTCCCCTTCCACGTAGTCGGCGAGCTGGAGCGCCCCGAACCCGCCCCGGCTCCCCTTGGGCGCGGTGAAGCCGACGACGACGAAGTCGGCGGTTTGCTGGGCCCGGATCTTGAGCCAGACCGGATGGCGGCCCGATCGGTACGGCGCGTCGGCCCGCTTCGCGACAACCCCCTCGAACCCGAGCGCGGTGGCGTGCTCCATCACCGCCACGCCGTCCTGGTCGAAATGCTCCAGATACCGGATTGGTCCCAGCGGCGGCAGGAGCATGGCCAGGAGGCGCTTCCGCTCGAGGAGCGCTAACCCGCGCACGTCCAGGCCGTCGAACTCCAGCAGATCGAACACGAAGTACACCGCCGGCGATCCGGCCGCGGCGCGCCGCACGTCGAGCGCCCGACCCAGGCGAGAGCGCTTCTGGAGCCCCTGAAAGCTGGGCCGCCCGCCGGCATCCAGCACCACCAGCTCTCCGTCCAGGACCGCACGAGGCACCGGCAGGGCCCGGACCGCGCGCGCGACCTCCGGAAAGCCGGCGGTCAGGTCGTTGCCATTCCGGCTGATGAGCACGCCTGAGCCGCCGTCGAGCGTCGCGACGATGCGATAGCCGTCGAGCTTGGGCTCGAAGACCCAACCCGCCTTGCGGAACGGCTCGTCCCTGGGCTCCGCCAGCATCACTTCGAGCTTGCGGGCGTCCACCCTGCCCGCCGGAACCCGGAGCCGGTCCAGCGCCGCACGCACCCGGTCGGCGGGACCGCGGCCCTCCGCCAGCTCCTCGAC
This sequence comes from Gemmatimonadales bacterium, assembly GCA_036004545.1. GTDB lineage: Bacteria > Gemmatimonadota > Gemmatimonadetes > Gemmatimonadales > GWC2-71-9 > JABFSM01. The sequence goes on along the minus strand of DASYRI010000171.1, from coordinate 2,163 downwards.
GGTGCGCCCCGAGAGCACCGACTCCTCGGGATAGGGCGGCGGGTCGGCTGCGGCGTACCCGTCGCGCTCCTTGATGAGGAGCCAATCCTTCTCCGATTTCTTGAGCTTGACCAGCGTCCAGCGCCCCTTGAGCTTGTACCCCTTGAGGTCGAAGAGCAGCTTGCCCTTGCGGAGCCCCTCGAGCGGGTCCTCCACCGGTACCCATTCCCCGCGGTCCCATACGATGACCGCCCCGGCGCCGTATTCCCCCTCGGGGATCATCCCCTCGAAGTCGCCGTACTCCAGCGGATGATCCTCGACGAAGACCGCGAGCCGCTTCTCTTTGGTGTCGCAGGACGGCCCCTTGGGCACCGCCCAGGAGCGCAGCACACCCTCCATTTCGAGCCGGAGATCGAAATGGAGCCGCCGCGCCGCGTGCTTGTGGACCACGAACAGCCCGCCGCCCTCCGGCCGGGAGCCGGCCTCCGCGGCCCCGAACGGCTCGGGGGTCCGGTCCGGCGACCGCTTGGCGCGATACGCGCGCAGCAGGTCCCCCGGCCCCCGACCCCCGTCCTCCGATTCCCGATCCGCCATCCTCCGGCTCCGATGTCGTATCTTTATCGGGTACAACAACCCGAGCGTTCACTCATGCCCGCGCGCGCCATCGGCAACGCCACGATCTCTTTCGGCCTGGTCTCGGTTCCGGTGCAGGTGTATTCCACCGGCGAATCGGCCGCATCGGTGTCGTTCAACATGCTGCACAAGCAGTGCGGCACCCGGCTCAAGCAGCAGTATATCTGCCCCAAGGACGAAGTGGTCGTCGCCCGCGACGACACCGTCAAGGGCTACGAGTTCGCCAAGAACCAGTACGCCGTGTTCAGCCCGCAGGAGATCAAGGCCCTCGACCAGAAGGCCACCGACACCATCGACATCGCGGAATTCGTCCCCCTCGCGGCCGTCGACCGGATCTATCTCGAAAGGGCCTATTACGTCGGCCCCGACAAGGGAGGCCACCGGGCCTATCGCCTGCTCGCCGAAGCCCTCAAGGAAACCGGCCGCGCCGCACTGGGCCAATACGCCTCGCGCGGGCGGCAGTATCTCGTCCTGGTGCGCCCGCGGGACGGCGTGCTGGTGATGGAGCAGCTCCACTACGCCGACGAGCTCCGCGCGGGCTCCGAGGTGCCGCTGGGCGAGGCCGACGTCAAGCCCGCCGAGCTTACGCTCGCGAAGCAGCTCATCGAGCAGGCCGCCACCGACGAGTTCCGGCCCGAAAAGTACCACGACACCGTGCGTGAGCGGGTGCTCGAGGCCATCCAGCGGAAGATCGACGGACACGAGATCACCGAGGAGCCCGCCGAGGCACCCGCCACCAAGGTGATCGATCTCATGGCGGCGCTCAAGGCGAGCCTGGCCCGCGGCAAGGACGCGCCCGCGGCGGAGGCCCCGGCGCCCAAGAAGCGGAAGGCCGCGGGCCGGTAGGGAATCTCTGAACAAGGGTCTCGACTTCCAGCAGCATCGCCAATGGCGCCCACACCGGTCATCGCCCCGGCAGGACTCTCCAGGTTGAGCGTGGAAGGCGCGGGTCGGCGGGGTGCCAGCAAATGGGCGATGCCGGACGAGATATTGGCACGCCTCTCGAGCTGAGAGAGGCGGGGAAGCGGGCGTTCATGGCGGCTGACGACCTGACACCCGCCTGAGCCGGCGTCAATTCGCACCGGCGGGGGTTTTTTCGATACCGGTTTTCTGGCCCGGCGTCGATAGACTGAAGGGATGTCGGTACGAAACCTCACCTTGGACCAGCCTCGGTTGGCTCCTCTGCAGCCTAAGCAGAGACTCTTGCATAGAATGCGGGCTAATCTCCGACTCCGGCACTTCAGCCCGAGAACCGAGGAGGCCTACACCGCCTGGGTCAGACGCTTCGTCAAGTTTCACCGTCTGGAGCACCCTGACCGGATGGGCGACGCCGAGGTCACCGCGTTCCTGAGCCACTTGGCGGTCGATCGCCGGCTGGCGCCGTCGACCCTGACCCAGGCCCTGGCGGCCCTCCAGTTTCTTTACCGCGAGATCGTCAGGCGGCCGCTGGCGATCGGCAACGTCATTCCTCGTCCCCGAGCGCCGGACCGACTGCCGGTGGTGCTGACGCCGGATGAGGTCCGTCGCGTGCTGGCCGAGCTGAGCGGAACC
>DASYRI010000170.1:0-16512 GCA_036004545.1 Gemmatimonadales bacterium | reverse complement strand
TGCCGGTACCAGGCCAGCGGCCCGAGCTGATCCACCTCGAGGTGGATCGGCGACTGGGCCACGAGTGGGACGAGTGGGACGGGACTCCGCTCGAGAACGGCGGGAATTTCGACGCCCCGACCCGGCTCTTCTTCGCGTGGTCTCTGGCGTGGATCGTGGGCGCGGCCATCCTGGCGGCCCTCGGCGTCTTCATTCTCGCGCCCAGGCTCGCGGGCCTGCTTCCGTCCCTCCCTTCGATCCTCTACCGGAGCCTCGCCGCGGCGACGGCGGTGATGCTGCTCTGGTGGGGGCTCATCGCGGTGTCGTACGCGGCCCGAGCGTCACTCCTCCCGGAGCGGCTCGCCGAGCGGGGACCGCTGCTTCGGCTCATGCGGCGCACCTCGCGCCTGGCGGATCGCTTCGGCCACAGGGACCGGGTGGAGAACGCGGCGGTCAAGGTGTACGACGCGCTGGCGCTGGCCCGGAAGCGGAAGGTGAGCGGCGGGGAGCTGCTGCTGCTCATTCCGCGCTGCCTCGCCAAGGAGACGCTCGAGGGCGTGCTGGGCGTGGCGGGGAGGTACAAGATCCCGGTCTTCGTAGCCACCCGGGGTCAGCTCGCGCGGCGGGTGATCCGGGAGCGGCGGCCCCGCGCGGTGGTGGCGGTGGCCTGCGAGCGCGACATGGTGAGCGGGCTCCACGACGTGGCGGGGAAGGTACCGGTGCTGGGGCTCACGCTCACGCTGCCCAGCGGGCCGTGCAAGGACACGAGGCTGGATCTGGGACTGTTGGAGGAGTGGGTGAAAGCTTATGTAGCGTGATGGCGAACAGCGTCAACGGTCAACAGCCAACGACAACTGCCCCGCGTAGGAGGAGATCTTAGGCCCCTCGAAGCTTCCCAGGATCCAGGCGTCGGTTCTCCGAGTCGGTGATTCGACGGTGGCGAAGTCGCTGACGATCCGGTTCGTGAAGCCGGCGAGCCATGCGAAGCTGACGCTGGCGTTCGATGGAGTTTCAGTCGATGTTGGGAGACCTGCGGCGCCGTGGCCTGATCAGTGGCCTGCTGGACCACCGCTTCTCGTGACGGACCCTGAAGACTCTACGGTACAACTCCAGCGCAATGTCGGCGGCTTCGCCGCCTCGCAATGGCCGCGTCGGCGGCGCTTCAGGGAATCGTATCCTTCTTCACTTTCGTCGTGTCTTTCTTGACCTTGAGCGAATCCCGCCTCGCCGCAGTGGTATCCTTCTTGACCCCGAGCGAATCCTTCTTCGCGGCCGCACTGTCGGGCTTCGCCGCCGGCTGAGCCAGCGCCTTGAGCGCCTCCTTGTCGCCGTACTCCTCGATCATCCTCCGGATCACGTCGCCCAGCCGGCGCTGCAGCGGATGGTCCTCGGGAAGCTGCACGTCGAGCTCGCGCTCCGGCCGGGAGGGATCGTCCATCGCCCGGTAGGTCCCCTCCACCACCAGCTCGCTCCAGTACTGCTTGGCCGGATTGATCCACGCGCGCACCCGCACCACGTCGCTCCCCAGCGGGCGCGCGTGGGTATGCTCCAGCGTCTTCGCGTCGAGCCATCCCGAATCAATGAACCCGTCCTGCTCCTTGATAATCGTGAGCGCGATGCTGTCCTTCGCCATGGTCTCCGCGAGGGCGCGGGTGGCCTGGGGAATGTCGAGCTCGACCTGGGCGACGGCGGCGGTGGGGAGGGGGACGTACGTAGGCCGGGATGTGGTTGCCCGGCAAGCAACGGCGAACAACAACAGCGTCAACAGGGAACGGGCAACGGTCAACGGGAACTGCCGCGCGAGCCACCATCGGTGCCCGGAGCGCATGGGCTGCCGACTGTCGACTGTTGACCGTTGACGGTTGACGCAGTTCATCGTCAACGCCACAGCTGGGTCGGAGTCGCCGGCGTCACGCTCCAGTCGTAGAACCCCTTCCCGCTCTTCTTCCCGTACCAGCCCGCCAGCACCATCCGCTTGAGGAGCGGGGGCGGCGCGTAGCGCGCCTCGCGGAACTCCTCGTACAGGATCTGCCCCACCTTGCAAGCGGTATCGAGGCCCACGAAATCGAGCAGCGTGAGCGGCCCCATCGGATGGCCGCAGCCGAGCTTCATCCCGGTGTCGATGTCCGCCACCGACGCGACGCCGCGCTCCACCGCGCGCACCGCGTCGAGCAGATACGGTATCAGCAGCAGATTGACGATGAACCCCGCCGAGTCCCTGGCGAGCACCGGCTCCTTGCCCAGCCGCCGCACGAAGCCGGTGCCGGCCTCGATCGCCTCCCTGGACGTCGCGATGCTCCGCACCACCTCGACCAGCGGCATCATCGGAACCGGATTGAAGAAGTGGAGGCCCAGGAACCGCTCCGGCCGGCCCGTCACCGTCGCCATCGCCATGATCGAGAGGCTCGAGGTGTTGGAGGCGAAGAGCGTCTCCGGCGGGCAGAGCCCGTCGAGCGCGGTCCACAGCCGGCTCTTGGTCTCGAGGTCCTCGGTGACCGCCTCGATCACCAGATCCGACCCGGCGAGGTCCTCGAGCGCCGTGACGTAGCGGATCCTGGCCAGCGCGGCGTCGCGCTCCGCGGCGGGAAGCCTTCCCTTCTCGACGAACTTGCCGAGCGACTGCTCGATCGCCTTGCGTCCCTGCGCGAGCTGGTCCTCGTGCAGGTCCCGCGCCGTCACCTCGAACCCCGCCACCGCCGCCACCTGCGCGATGCCGCTTCCCATCTGGCCGGTGCCCAGCACGCCGATCGTCCGGATCTGCCTCACTTGCGCCGATGCCTTTCGGTGGACGCCGCGATCGCCTTGCGGATCTCGCCGGCCATGAGCTCGAGGAGCCCCCCTCCCGGGGCGCGCTCCGGCGGGAGCTCGTGGGCCGGCTTGACGCCGCCGCGCTCCAGGTAGTCGAGCGCCCGCTCGAGTCCGAGGAGGGTCCGCTCGGTGACCGGGCGGTAGCGCTGCAGCGCGAAATAGCCGATCACCGCGCCGACGAGGAGGGGCGGCACCACGACCGCCCAGAGCGCGTTCATCGCGGCGAGCACGATCCCCGCCGCCGCCCCGGACGACACCGCGCCCATGGCGCCGCCGAGGTACTCGCTCCGCGTCTTCCGGAGCCTGGCGCTCAACCCCACGTGGCAGTAGCCCGACTCCAGCCTGGTGAACGTGGCGCTCACCAGCTCCGAGCGGGCGAGCATGTGCTTGGGCCGGGTGCTGTCGAAGGCGGCGGTGCCGCGACGGATGGCCGCCTGCATCCCGCGGAGCGGCTCGAAGCTCACCCGGCCCGGCTGCTGCCGCTGCACCACCAGCAGCTCGTTCTGCTCGAACCAGGCGATCAGGGCGCGGGCGGCGTCCTCCGGCTCCCCCACCACCACGCGCTGGGCCGCGACCTCGCTCGGGCCCACCACGCGCGCGAGCAGCCCGGCCTGGGCCGGCGCCACGACCTCCGCCGCCTGCTCCAGCATGGCCTGCTGGAGATACCGCCCCGGGATCCCGACCTCCCGGCCCAGCGCCACCACCTCGTCCACGGTGAGCCCTTCGCCCACCTCGGTCTCGGCGGCCTGCAACTCGGCGGCGCGCTGCATGATCCGCTCCAGCGCGGCGCGGTCAATCCGCTCGCCCCCTACGCCTCCCCCACCCCCTCTCTCTCCCCCTCCCCCCGGGCCCGGCCCGCTCAGGTCAGCCGGCATCGGGCTTGGCCGCCGGCTCGATCCGACGCGAACCGAGGGCGTCCGCCGGCTCCGGCGCGGGGAGCGCGGCAGAAGACCCCGGCGCCCTGCCGGCCCCGAGCGCCGCGGCCGAGGGGTGCGGCGCCGCCATGGTGTCGTCCGCGCGCTTCAGGAACGGCGTGAGCAGGTCGATCGGGATCGGAAAGATCGTGGTGGTGTTGTTCTCGGTGGCGATTTCGGTGAGCGTCTGCAGGTAGCGGAGCTGGATCGAGGCCGGCTGGCTCTGCAGCATGCGCGCTGCCTGCGCCAGGGTCTCCGACGCCTGCAGCTCGCCCTGCGCGCTGATCACCTTGGCCCGCCGCTCCCGCTCCGCCTCCGCCTGCCGCGCGATCGCCCGGCGCATCCCGTCCGGCAGCTGCACGTCCTTGATCTCGACCGCGGAGACCTCGATCCCCCAGAAATCGGTCCGCTCGTCAATGATCTGCCGGAGGAGCTCGTTCACCTTTTTCCGGTCCGCCAGCAGCTCGTCGAGCTCCACCTGCCCCAGCACCGAGAGCAGCGTGGTCTGCGCCAGCTGGCCGGTGGCGTAGAGGTAGTCCTGGATCTCGATGATGGCGAGCGACGGCTCCAGCACCCGGAAGTAGAGCACCGCGTTGACCTTGGCCGAGATGTTGTCGCGGGTGATGACGTCCTGGGCCGGGATGTCCATCGCGACGATCCGCATGGACACCCGCTTCATCTGGGCCAGGCCGCCGGGAACAAAGATCAGCCCGGGGCCTTTGGTCGCGGTATAGCGGCCGAGGAAGAACACCACCCCGCGCTCGTACTGCCTCAGGACCTTGAGGCTTCCGAGCAGGTACGCGAGGATCCCGCCCGCCACCGCCAGCAGAATCGGCATGGACCTCTCCTAGGCGTGGAACGCTTCCACGATCACCGCGATCCCCTGGCCGCCCCCGATGCACGCGCTCCCCAGGCCGTAGCGCTGCCCGATCCGCCGGAGGGTGTGCAGCAGGTGGACCGTGATCCGCGTCCCGCTCGCGCCGAGCGGGTGGCCGATCGCCACGGCGCCGCCCTCCGCGTTGGTCCGGGCCCGGTCGAGGCAGAGCTCCTTCTCCACCGCGAGGTACTGCGCCGCGAACGCCTCGTTCACCTCGACCCGGTCCATCTCGGCGAGGGTCATCCCGGCGCGCTGGAGCGCCTGCCGCGCCGCGGGCGCGGGGCCGATCCCCATGATCTCCGGCATGACCCCGGCAACTCCCCACGCGATCAGCCGGCCGATCGGGGCGAGCCCCCGCTCCCTGGCGAAGGCGGCCGAGGTCACCACGCACGCGCCCGCGCCGTCCGAGATCCCCGACGCGTTTCCCGCAGTCACCACGCCGTCCTTCTTGAACACCGGCGGCAGTTTGGCGAGGCCCTCTGCGGTGGTCTCGGGCCGCATGTGCTCGTCTCTGGCCCACGGCTCGGACGCTTTCGTCTTGCGGTTGGGAATCGGCACCGGGCAGAGCTCGTCGGCGAGCCAGCCCATCTCCCACGCGGTGGCGGCCGCCTGCTGGCTCCGGAGCGCGTAAGCGTCCACGTCGCTCCGCTTGATGCCGTACTGGGTCGCCAGGTTTTCGGCGGTGATCCCCATGGGACAGCCGCAGTACTGGTCGGTGAGCCCCTGCCAGAGCTGGTCCTCGAGCGGCGGGCTCACTCCGAGCTTGGCCCCCCAGCGGATGCCCCGCACCACGTGCGGCGACTGGCTCATGGATTCCGCGCCCACGGCGAGGACGACGCGGGACTCGCCCAGCAGGATCTGCTGCGCCCCCTGGACGATCGCCTCGAAACCCGAGCCGCAGAGCCGGTTCACCGTGAGCGCCGGGGTCTCGATCCGGCAGCCCGCGCGGAGCGCCACGTGGCGCGAGATGTAGGCGCCGTCCGCGGACGTCTGCATCGCGTTGCCGACCACGGCGTGGTCCACTTCCTCCGCCGTGATGCCGGCCCGCTCGATCGCGGCCTTCGCCGCGACGGCGCCGAGCTCGGTGGCGGTGAGGTCCTTGCAGGTGCCGCCGAAGGAGCCGAAGCCGGTGCGGACGCCGGAGAGGAAGACGATCTCCTGGGCTTGAGTCATGCGAACCTGTAGGGGTCTTTCACGGGAGCGCCGCAGGTGATGCAATGCTTCCAATCGGAAGCGAGCTCGGTGCCGCAGCGGCCGCAGGTGAACGGGATCAGCCGCTCGCCGCACCAGGGGCAGAACACGACCTGCCGGCCGTCCGGCAGCGCGTGCTGGCAATGCCGGCAGCTCGCGGCCGGGGCGGCCGCCGAGGCGGCGGGGGACTTCGCGGGAGCGGGCGTTGGGGACATTTCCGGCTCAGACCTCCGGGGTGAGGAAACCGGGCCCGCGGGGGCGGCCCGGGCGTTCTTCTGGGGGAGCGGTAGCTCCTCCTGCGGCAAAGGCGGCGGAGCGACTACTCGCGGGGCCCGGGCCGACTCTTTCGGCGGGGCCGGAACGGGCGGCGGCTCCGTCGCCGGCGGCGCGTCAGCCCCGATCCGGGCGGCCGCGAGCGAGGTGATCTGCACCGTGGCCTCGCCGATCTCGTCCAGCACCGCGAGGTCGGGATTCGGCTCGGCCAGCTCTTTCCGGCACCGCTCGGCGGCGGCGGCGGGGAGGGTCTTCACGAAGCCGCTCTCCTCCGCGGCCAGCCGGAGCAGCACCGTCTCGTAATCCTCGACGGTCTCCAGCTCCAGGGCCCGCCGGTGGGTGCGATAGGGCAGGATTGTCGCCCGGAGCTCCGTCACCGAGACCGGCCGGTACACCTCTCCCGGCGTGGTGCCGAGCCGCTCGGCGAGCCGCCGGGCGAACCGGATCAGCTGATCCATGTCTCAGCCACTCCCGTTGGTTCCAGACGAGTTCAGGTCGAGCGGGATGCTTCCCCCGTCCGTCAGCCGCTGCTCCAGGGCCGCGAATGCCATATCCGGATCATACTCAGTGAACTGCCCTGCCGCCCGCTTGCGCCCCAGCCACTCGCCGAAGCCGGACGGGACGATTCCGGCCGAGGTTTCCTGATTGCGGGCGGCCCGCATCGCGAGGTCGTTGGCGTACTCGTTCTTGGGGTGGCCGCTGTGGCCCCGAACCCAGGCGAGCTGCACCTCGTGCAGCGCGAGCGACTGGTGAAGCGCCTGCCAGAGCTCCAGATTCTCGATCGCCCCGCCCTTCCGCTTCCAGCCCCGCGCGATCCACCCCGGCAGCCACTCGCGGACGCCGCGCACCAGGTACTCCGAGTCGGAGACGACCAGCAGCCGGAGCCGCGCCCCCTTCCGGCCGAGGAGCTGGAGCACGCCGATCGCGCCGGCGAGCGCCATCCGGTTGTTGGTGGTGGCGGGCGAGCTGATGAAGAAATCGCGCCGCTCGATCCCGCCCCCGGCCTTCGGGCGGATCTCGACCAGCCCCCCGGCGCCCCCCGGGTTGTCCCCCTCCATCCCGTTGCCGAGGCAGCTCTCGTCGAGATGCACGACGGAGGGATTCAACGGCCTCACGGCAGCACCTGGAATTCGTCCAGCTCCTCGAGCTCGAAGCGGAGCTCTTCGCCCGTCATCGGGAGGTATCCGACCAGGATTTCCCGCGGGCCCTGGTGCAGCAGGCGCTTCGCGATCACGATATACTCGGTGCCCCGCCGCATCAGCACCACCCGGCGGCCGAACTGCGCCGCCCGCTCCAGCTGCTCCATGCGAGCCGGGGTCCAGCGGAACGAGGCCATGGCGCTCCCGCTACCGTTCCTTCCGCCCCCGGACCACTCGCACCGGATCACGACCGGACACGATCTCACCGATGACCGCGCGCGCCAGGGTCCCCTCCGCCTTGAGCGCCGCGAGGAGCGCGTCGAGCCGCTCCGGCGGCACCGCGAGGAGCAGGCCGCCCGAGGTCTGGGCGTCGGTGGCCAGGAGGCGCTCGGCCTCCCCCAGCTCGGGATCCCACTCGACCCGTGCCGCCTCCAAGTTTCGCCGGGTCCCGCCGGGAACGCATCCGGCTCCCGCCAGCTCGAGGGCGCCGGCCAGCAGCGGCAGCCGGGCGAAGTCAACCCGCGCCCCCACGCCGCTCGAGGTCAGGATATTCTCCAGATGTCCGAGCAGGCCGAACCCGGTGACGTCGGTGGCGCACCGGACGCCGGCGGCGAGCGCCGCCCGGGCGGCGCCGTCGTTGAGCGCCGTCATGCTCCGCACCGCTTCGGCGAGGGCGCTCTCCGGGCTGAGATCGCGCTTGAGGGCCGTGGTCAGGATCCCGGTGCCCAGTGGCTTGGTGAGCACGAGCAGGTCGCCGGACCGCGCGGCGCCGTTGGCCATCATCCGGTCGGGGTGTACCTCGCCCAGCACCACGAGGCCGAACTTGGGCTCGGGGTCGTCGATCGAGTGGCCGCCCAGCACCAGGCAGCCGGCGCGGCGGCATACCCCGGCTGAGCCCTCGAGCACCTCGCCCAGGAGCTCGAACGGCAGCACGTCGCGTGGCCAGCCCACCAGGTTGAGCGCGAAGAGCGGCCGGCCGCCCATCGCGTAGACGTCGGAGAGCGCGTTCGCCGCGGCGATGGCGCCCCACGCTCCGGCGTCGTCCACGATGGGGGTGAAGAAGTCCACCGTCGCGAGCAGCGCCCGGTCGGGCGCGATCCGGTACACCGCCGCGTCGTCGCGCGAGGCGGCGTCCGCGAGCACATCGGGGTCCTCGACGGCGGGCAGATGGCGCAGGACCTGCGCCAACTCGGCGCTGCCGAGCTTGCAGGCTCAACCCGCGCCGTGAGAGAGCGCGGTCAGCCGGATACGCGGTCGCTGGTCGGGCGGCTGGTCCACCATATCGCCTCGGAGTGAAGGGTGTCCGCTCTGCTCGCCCTGGGCACGGCGCTGGTGCTGGGCTTCGTCCATGCGCTGGAGATAGACCACATGGCGGCGGTGACGGCGTTCGTCAGCCGCGGCCCAGCGCTCCAGCGAGCCGCCGGGTTCGGCGCCCGCTGGGGCCTGGGCCACTCGCTCGCCGTGCTCGGTGCGGGCGCCGTGCTCCTGGCGACCGGGCTGCATTGGTCGCCCGGGGTCGGCACCATCCTCGAGGGGGCGGTCGGGGTGGCGCTGGTGGGGGTCGGGGCCTGGTCCCTCCGCGCGGCCCGGAACTTACACCTTCATCCCCCGGCGGAGCACGGGGACCACGCCCATCTGCACCTGCACAAGGGGGCGCCGCCGGAGCGCCACCATGCCCACCCGAACCCCGAGGCCGAGCCCCCTTCCCACCCCCACCCGCACGATCACACCCACCAGCGCGCCGCTCAGGGCATCACCGCCGTCGGGTTCCTCCACGGCCTCGCGGGGACCAGCGCGGTGGTGGCGCTGGTCCCCGTCACCCTGCTCCGGCCGGCGGGGCTCGGCCTGGCCTATCTGGTGGCGTTCGGCGTGGGCGTCACCGCCGGGATGGCGCTCTTCGCACTGATCGCCGCCGCGGCGATGCGGCAGGCGGCGGAGCGCTCGGTCCGGTGGGGCAAGCGGGTGACCGGCGCCGCAGGGGTGGCGAGCATCGCGGTGGGAGCCTGGTGGCTGGTGGAGGTTGCGCTCCAGGGTTAAAACGCCTTAGTTGTGAGACGTCTTCTCCTCTCCCCGGAGGCCAGTCGTGTCATGCGCGCTGCTCACGCCGCTGGCGGGTGCGCTCATCCTCGTGGGGGCTTGTGGCGGCGGAGGCAGCACCGGCTCGAGCTACGGAATGAACCCGAGTCCGCCACCGGCCCCGCCGCCCCCGCCGCCCCCAGCGCCCAACCCGGTCCAGTCGGCCAGCGTAGCTGTCTACAACAACTACTTCTCGCCCGAGACCGTCCTGCTCGCTGCCGGCGGCCAGGTCACCTGGACCTGGGTGGGCTCGGGACACAGCGTCACCTCCACCGGCTCGCCGGCCTTCTCGCCCAACGCCCCGGTGAGCGCTGCGGGCTTCACGCTCGGGCCAGTCAGCTTCGCCACGACGGGCGACTACCACTACCTCTGCACCGTGCACGGGCACCTAAGCGATCCCTACACCGGGACCACCCCGATGGTCGGCACGATCCAGGTTCGCTGACGCCCGGCTCTCATGGAAAGAACGAGGCGCCCCGCTAACCCGGAGCGCCTCGCGCCGGCCGCCGCCCGCTCGTCCTAGCGCCGCCGCTTCGCCGCCTTCTTTCTGGCCGGCCGGCGGGCCGCGGCCTTCTTCCGGGCGGGGGCCTTCTTCTTCGCCGACTTCTTCGCCGCCTTCTTCACCGTCTTCTTCGCTGCCTTGGCGGCGGGCTTCTTCTTCGCGACCGCCTTGGCGGCTGGCTTCTTGGCGGCCGGCCTGGCCGCTGCGGGCTTCGCCGCCATCGGCTTGGCCGCTTCGGGCCTGGCCGCCATCGGCTTCGCCGCCATAGGCGCCGGCTTTGCTGCCGGCTTGGGCGCCATCGGCTTCATCGCCGGCGGCGGAGGGGGCGGAGGCGGGGGCTGGGGCGGCGGTGGCGGCGGAGCAGACGACGGCATCGGGTCCATCCAACCTGACCCGGACCAACCCATCTCCATGTCACGGAACGCGGCCATGCTGGCTTCCTCCGGGAAGTCGGTGGCGGCTCGCCCCGCCGCTCTTTGGGGTGGCGCGAATGCGCCCTGGTTTTGCGGCTGGATATATCTTGCACATCTTCCGCACAACTGCAAGCCGGAGAGTGTGCTGATGCGGGCGCTGGCCCTCACGGAGCACGGCGGCATCGGGAATCTGGCCGTTCTCGACCTCCCCGCCCCGGCCCTCGCGGCGCCGGACGACGTGCTCATACGGGTGCGGTCCGCGGCCATCAACCGCCTCGACCTCTACCTGACCGAGGGGGTGAAGGGGATCAACCCGACCTTTCCCCACATCGTCGGGACGGATGGCGCGGGGGTGGTCGAGGCGGTCGGTGCCGCGGTGACGGCGGTACGGCCTGGAGACCGGGTGATGATCAACCCCGGAATCTCCTGCGGAGACTGCCCCCTCTGCCGGGCGGGCCAGGAGCCCTTCTGCCGGAGCTTCGGCATCGTGGGGGAACACCGGGCGGGGACTGCGGCGGAGCTGGTGCTCGTTCCAGAGCGGAACGTCGCGCGGATCCCGGACCCGATGCCGTGGGATGTGGCGGCCGGGTTCCCGCTCTCGACGCTCACCGCGTGGCGGATGCTCACCACCCGCGCCAGGCTCGAGCCGGGCGAGACGGTGCTGATCTGGGGCGTGGGCGGCGGCTTGCCTCTCGCGGCGCTCTCGATCGCGAAGCATCTTGGAGCGCGGGTGATGGTGACGAGCTCCACGGAGCGGAAGCTCGCCAGGGCGCGCGAGCTCGGCGCGGACGAGACCTACAATCACGCCGAGCGGACGCCCGAGGAGATCGCGCGCGAGGTGCGGACGCTCACCTCCGGCGGCGTGGACGTGGTGGTGGACTCGGTGGGCGAGAAGACCTGGGAGGCATCGCTCAAGTCGCTCCGGCCGGGCGGGCGGCTGGTGACCTGCGGCGCCACCAGCGGTCCGCACGTCGGGCTCGACATCCGGCGGCTCTTCTGGTTCCAGTGGAGCCTGCTCGGCTCGACCATGGGCACCAGGAAGGAATTCGCGGCGATCGTGGCGCTCGCCCATGCCGGCAAGCTCTGGCCGGTGGTGGATTCGGTGGTTCCGCTGGAGCAGGGGCGCCTCGCCTACGAGCGCATGGCGCGGGGGGAGCAGCTCGGCAAACTCGTAATCGAGGTGTCCCGGTGAACGAACTCTGGCAGCGGCTCTACGTCGGCGCCGATCAGCTTCTGGGCGTCCTCCCCTCGTTCCTGGCGGCCGCGGCGATCCTGCTCGCGGGCTACTTCCTGGCGCGGATGATCGAGCGGTGGACCGACGCGCTCCTCAAGCGGCTCAACTTCAACAAGATGGCCGAGCGGGGCGGGCTCTCCGAGGCCATGGGGAGGACCGGTACCCGGCTCGACCCGATCCACGCGGTGGGCAAGCTCCTCTTCTGGATGGTGATGCTGGTGGTGATTCTGCTCGCGAGCACCGCGCTCGGGCTGCAGAGCATCAACATCATGTTCGGGACCATGCTCTCGTATATCCCTACCCTCATCGCCGCGATCGTCATCGTGATCCTGGGCATGATCGTGGGCGAGTTCGTGCGCGCGCTGGTGCTCGCGAGCGCCGGCGGGGTGGAGGGGGTGCCGGTGCTGGCACGGCTCTCCAAGGGGGCGGTGGTGCTGATCGCGGTGTTCATGGCCATGCAGCAGCTCGGCGTGTCCGCGGAGATCGTGACGGCGGCGTTCACGCTCATCGTGGGCGCCATCGCGCTGGGCGCGGGGCTCGCGTTCGGGCTCGGCAGCCGGAAGCTGGCGGGGGAGATCACCCGGCGGTGGTACGACGAGAGGCGGGAGAAGCAGCAGCGCCAGGTGGAACCGGAGGGGGAGCCGAGTGGAGGCAGCGGCGGGGTGCGGGAAGTGGAGGGGTCGAATCAGGAGGAGCTGCCGTTGCAGCGATAGGGGTCAGGCCGTGACGCTCAGGGGGCGTCGAGCGGCGGTACCCGCAGATCCCGCACCGCCAGGCCCTTCCGCCGCTCCGTCCCGCTGACCGCCCCGGCCGGAATCCGCACCTGCATGAGCCGCACACCCTGCTCGAACTGCTCGGCCAGGAGCAGCGTCTTGTCACCCACCCCCAGCAGCCGCGCCTGCCCATGGAGCAGGAGCACGCGGGTGAGATTCCCCGCCCGGTCCACCACGTGGATCCTCCGCACGCTATCGAGCACCGGCTTGCTCTTCTCCAGCCAGATGGTGGGCCCCGGCGCCGCGAACGCCGCCGCGAACGGCGGGAAGACCAGCGCCCAGGCGATGGCCGTCTCGTTGGGACGGACGTCGGCAGGGAACCCTTGCAAATAGCGGTCGCGGTCGGCCTGGGTCACCTCGAAGACCGGATCGGGAAGCCGGGGGCCGGCGGTCCTCTGGCCCTGCGCATCCACCGTAACCAGCTGATTGTGACCCACCCGCGCGATCCAGAGCGTCCCGTCGGGCCAGACGCCCCACAGATCGCTGCCGCTGAAGACCCGTCGCTCGAACCGGCTGGAGTTTTCCCGCCGCATCTCGGCGACTTCCACCGGAGTGAGCCGCGTCACCGTGTCGAAGCGGGCGAAGGATCGCGGCGCGCGGACGATCGCCGCCGAGTCGCGGTTGCCGCTGCCATCGCGCCCGGGCGCGGGCGGGACCTCGAAATAGAGCTGCCCCGCCGCGTCGCGGGCCCGCGGGTAGGCGCCCCGGAGCGGGTCCGCCGCGGGCAGCGAGTCGAGCAGCTTCCCGGCGGCGGTCCACACCGTGGCCCGGCGGCGGCCCCAGTCGGAGAGGTAGACGGTGTCGCCCACGGCGAAGGCGGCGAACGGGTGGAGATAGGCCTTCTGCCCCGCGCCGCCGAGCGGCGTAAGCATCCTGGTCGTGAAATCGGCGATCACCGCGGCGTCGAAGTCGCCCGCCACCACCGCCCAGCGGCCATCGCCGGCCCAGGCCGCAACCGGCAGATTGGCCCACGGCCCGACCAGCGTATCGGAGGGAAGCGGAAGCGACTCGCCGCTCGGAGGCGCCGCCGGGCCGCCGCACGCGGCGAGCGCGAGGGCGAACGCGCCTCGAACCGCGAGGGAGACGTCCGACGCCCGCCTCACGACGGCGGGATTTCCGCCGGGCTCGGCGCGATCCGGTCGAGCCCCAGCCGGGTGAGCTCCGCGTTCACCTCGCCAATCCCGGCGCCGAGCAGGTCGCCGAGCTTCTTGAGCTCCGCGTCGAGCTGCTCCGACAAGAGACGGAATACCGCGACGGACTGGCTGGTGGGCCGCGCTTCCGCCCCGCCCGCCAAGCCGAGCAGTGCCGCGATCTGGTTGTTGAGCTTGATCGGGTAGTTGAGCGGGTCCTGGCCGCTCCGGTTCTTCACCTGGTAGATCTCCCCCTCGACCTGGGAGAGCCGGCCTTCCAGCGAGGCCGCCACCCGTTCCAGCGCCGTGCCGCGGGTCCCCGCCCTCTTCTTACGGTCGGCGAGCTGGGCTTTCACGTTTCGGATGGTGCGCACCGCGTTGTTGGCCTCCGAGGTCTTGTCCCGCACCCTGACGAGGAACTCGTACTGCGCGTCGAGGTCGGCCTGGGTGGCCGAGCTGCGCGGGTCCTTGAGCACCGCGAACGGCTGGGTCTCGGACTTGTCCCCCGCGGTCAGGCGGACCGAGTACGCGCCCGGCGGGATCACCGGCCCGGAGACGCCGGCCGCCCACATGATCAGCCCCTCGAACGCGGCCGGCTCCGGCGCGCGGAGGTTCCAGTTGAACCGGTTCATCCCCGGCTTGTTGGGGACCCTGGGCGGCGGGGTGTAATGAAAGCCCTGGCGGGGCGGCTCGATCATCGAATCCGGCTTGACAGCGCCCGGGAGCACGCCGAGCGCGGCGAGGCTGTCGGCCAGCCGCCGGGCGACCGCGTCGGCCTCCGCGCGGCGCGCCACGCCCCGCAGGCTGTCCGCGCGGGCGAGGGAGTCCTGCTCGCTGGAAAAGCTCCGGATCACGGCGCCCTTCGCATCGAGGAAGTCGAGAGTCAGCTTCTGGCCGCCCTTCTTGAGCCAGTACTGCACCGACGCCCCGTCCCAGCCCGAGCTGGCGCCGCCGAACGAGAAGGCGATCCGCCAGGTATCGCGCGGCTTGTAAAGGCGGGCGTCCTGCTGGAGCTGCTCGGCGGCGAGCTGGCGGAGCACCGAGATGTCGTCGAGGATCCAGAACGCCCGGCCGTGGGTCGCGGCGACCAGGTCGCCCTCCTTGACGGCGAGGTCGTGCACCGGCACCGGCGGAAGATTCCGCTGCAGCCGCTGCCAGCGCGCGCCGTCGTCGAAGGAGACCCACACGCCCCGCTCGGTGCCGGCGAAGAGGAGCCCCCGTCGCACCGGGTCCTCCCGCACCACGCGGACGAATTCGCCGGCGCTGATGCCGGTCACGATCCTGGTCCAGCTCTTCCCGTAATCGGTGGTCTTCCAGAGATAGGGCGCATTGTCGTTGAGCTGGTACCGGTTCCCCGCGACGTAGGCCGCGCCCCTGGCGTGGGGCGACGCCTCGACCATCGAGATCCGGGTCCACTCCGGCAGGTCCTTCGGGGTGACGTTGAGCCAGTTGCCGTCGGCCGGCTTGACGTACACCATGCCGTCATCCGAGCCGGTCCAGATCACGCCCTTCTCCACCGGCGATTCGGCGATGGTGAACACGGTGCCGTAGTACTCGACGCTGGTCTGGTCCTTCGTGATGGGGCCGCCGGACGGGCCCAGCGTCGCGGGGTCGTGCCGGGTCAGGTCGGGGGAGATCGCGGTCCAGCTCCCGCCCTCGTCGGTGGACTGGAAGACGACGTTCGCCCCGGCGTACAGCGTCTTCGGGTCATGGGGCGAGATCACGATCGGGAAGGTCCACTGGAACCGGTACTTGAGATCGCCGGCGGAGTGGCCCATCGGATTGAGCGGCCAGGGATTCACGTCGCGCTCGATGCCGCTCCGGGTGTCCTTGCGGGTGAGAAATCCGCCGTAACTTCCCGCGAACATGATGTCGGGATCGTCGGGCCGCACCGCGATGTAGCCCGATTCCCCGCCGCCCGCGTCATAGAAGTCGGCGAGGTCGCTCCCGAAGACCGCCTTGCTGGGGAGGCACGCCGTGCTGTTGTCCTGCTGCGCGCCGCAGACCCGGTAGGGGAAGTGGTTGGTGGTGGTGACGTGGTAGAACTGCGCCGTCGGGTAGCGGAGATCGGTCCAGTGCTGGCCGCCGTCGGTCGAGATCGCGACCCCGCCGTCGTCCGCGCTCCCGAGGCGTCGCGGATCGTTGGGCGCGATCCAGAGGTCGTGGTGATCCCCATGCGGGGTGTTGATCGGACGGGGGAACGTCCTGCCCCCGTCGGTGGACCTCCAGAGCTGGACGTTGTCCACGTACACGGTGTTCTCGTCCCTGGGGTCGGCGAAGATCCGGGTGTAATACCAGGCCCGCTGCCGGAGCTTCCGCTCGTCGTTCATCCGGGCCCAGGTGTCGCCGCCGTCATCGGAGCGGTAGACCCCGCCCGAATCGGCCTCGACGATGGCGTACACCCGCTTCGGATTCGCGGGGGAAACGCTGATCCCCACGTTGCCGATGATGCCGGCGGGGAGCCCGGGATGGCGGGTGATCTCCTTCCAGGTGCGGCCCGCGTCGGTGGACTTGAACAGCCCGCTCCCCGGGCCGCCGCTCACCAGGACCCACGGCTTCCGGTACGCCTGCCAAAGGCCGGCGTAGAGCACGTCGGGATTCGAGGGATCCATCGAGAGGTCGATCGCCCCGGTGGAATCGTTGCGGAAGAGCACCTTCGACCAGGTCTTGCCGCCATCGGTGGTCTTGAAGACGCCCCGCGCCGGGCTCGGCCCCCACACCGGACCGAACGCGGCGACGTAGGCGATGTCGGGGTTCCGCGGATGGATCCGGATCTTGGCGACCTGGCGGGTCTCGACCAGCCCGACGTAGACCCAGGTCTTGCCTCCGTCGGTCGTCTTGTAGACCCCGTCGCCGTGGGAGACGTTGCCGCGGATCGGGAATTCGCCGCCGCCCGCGTACACGACGTCGGGGTTGGACTCGCTCACGGCGATCGCGCCGACTGTCCCGCCGAAATACTTGTCGCTCACCGGCGCCCAGCCCTGGCCGCCGTCGGTGGTCTTGAAGACCCCGCCGCCGGTGGTGCCCATGTAGTACTCGTTGGGCCGCGAGGAGGACCCGGCGACGGCCACCGAGCGGCCGCCACGCTGGGGCCCGAGGTTCCGCCAGGTGAGCGAGCCGAAGGCGGCGGTATCGAGGGTCTGGGCGGCGAGCGGCGCCGCGAGACAGAGCGGGACGGCGAGACGGAGGAGGGGCGGGAGCGT
>DASYRI010000169.1:0-9908 GCA_036004545.1 Gemmatimonadales bacterium | reverse complement strand
CCGGCTATGGGATGGCTCTACCGATCGCCTGGATGTGCCTCTGCGTTGGGTCCATTGCCGCTCAAGTCCCACCGAGGCCGCCGGCTGCGATCGACGCCCAATCCCCACCGGTCCCGCCGCCATCGATCACGCTGCGGGCGGTTCTCGAGTCGGTGGCGCATCACCCCGCGATCCAGGCGGCGGGCGCCCGCGTGCGCGCAGCCGCCGGCTCCCGGAGCACGGCCGGCGCGCTCGGCAATCTGGTGTTCGGCGTGCAGCTGGAGAATGCGCCGCTGCCGGGCAGACCCCAGCCGCCCATGGACCGCGAAACCATGGCGACAGCGATGCTCCCCCTCGAGGCGTTCTACCAGCGGGGCGCGCGAGTGCACCGGGCCGCTGCCGAGCTCCGGGCCAGTGAGGCCGATGCCGCGGCGGTCAAACAGCGGGTGACTCTCGCGGCGGTGCGAGCCTATCACCGGACGGCCCTCGCCCAGATCGTCGTGGATGCCGACGCCGATCTGGTCGCTTGGCTCGACAGCCTGGTGGCGTATAACCGCAACCGGGTGACGGAAGGAGTGGCCGCCGAGGCGGACCTGCTGCGCGCGCAGCTGGAGCGGGACCGCGCGGTCGCCCAGGCGGCAACCCATTCCGCCGAGCTGGCCGGGGCCGCGGCCGCGCTGTCGGAGTTCGTGGACGCCTCCCGCGTGCTCCGGCCGGGTGACTCGGTGCTCGTTCGGGTCGAGGTGACCGACGAGCCCCTCGAGCTTCCCGCGGGGCTCTCGCCACCGGCCGATGCGACCCCCCTTCTGCCTGGGGTGCGAGCGGCACGGGAACGCCTCGATGCGTCCGGTGCGGCCATTTCGGTGGAGCGGACGATGCTGGTGCGCCAGCTGGGCGTCATGGTTGGTCTCAAGCAAAGCGTGGGGGTGACCTCGTTCGTGGGAGGCTTCTCGTTGCCGCTCCCGCTGCTCGACTGGAACCGCGGCGAGATCGCTCGCAGGAAGGGGGAGCGCGACGCGGCGGCCTCCGACCTCGTGGTGGAGGAGCGTGTCGCCGCGGCGACCCTCGCCGGAGTGGCTGCGTCGGCCCGGGTCCTGACCGAGCGGATCGCCGCCCTGGCGCAGCACGCGGCGGACGGAGGCCCGGCCATGCTTTGGCGCGCCGACGAGGCGCGGCGGATCGCGCTGGGGGCCTACCGGGAAGGAGCCGTCCCGCTCTTCGGCGTGCTCGACGCCGCACATGCCTGGGGCGAGGCCCGCCGCGCCTACTACGAAGCCCTCTTCGCCCAACGGGAAACGGTATTGACCCTCCTCAGCCTGCAGGGCACGGACTTGCTGAGCGCGTTGCCCCCGGGGGAGAAAGGGCCGGAACGATGAAATCGAAACTGAGGTGGTTGGTCGCGGCCCTCGCCCTCGCGGCGGCCTGCTCGCGCGACCGCACCGCCGGGGGGGCCAAACCCGATAGCGTCACCGACAGCGCGGGCGCTACGGGGGCGGACTCCATGGCCGGCATGCCCGGCATGAAGACGGGTGAGCTGTCTCTCAGCGCGGCACAGGTGGAACACGGCAGGATCCGATGGGAGCCGGCGGCGGTGGGGACGGATCTCGAGGCGACCGCGCTCCCAGCACAGCTGGTCCCGAATGAGGACCGGACCGTTCGACTGGGAGCGCCGGCTGGAGGTCGCATTGTCTCGGTCCTGGTGCGGCCCGGGGACCGCGTCGCGCGGGGTCGCGTGCTCGTCACGCTGCAAAGTCCCGGAGCCGGCATGGCGCAGGCGGACCTGGCCAAGGCCGAGGCGGAAACCGCCTCGCGCCAGGCCCAGGCCCGTTTCGCCCGCAGCGCTCGGGAGCGCGCCGAACGGCTCACCGCTCTCAAGGCCATTCCCCGGCAGGACTACGAGCGCGCCATCGCGGACGACGAGCTGGCTCGAGCGGCACTGACCCAGGCCGAGGCGGAGCTGCGCAGGGCGCGCTCCACCGCGGAGCAGCTCGGGGCGAGCGTGTCCGCGTCGGGGCTTCTCGAGCTGCGTTCCCCGCAGCAGGGTGTGGTGCTGGCGCGGACGGCCCAGCCTGGAGCCGTGGTGGAAGCCGGGATGCCCCTCGTCGTGGTGACCGACCCCACGACCCTCTGGCTCGTGATCAGCGCCCCGGAACCGTCCGCGGGTCTCTTCCGGGTGGGCGGCATCCTGCGCTTCACCGTCCCCGCGTTCCCCGCCGACACCTTCGTCGCGCCGGTGGATGCCGTGGCCCCGGGTCTCGAGCCGGCGACCCGCACGCTCTCGATTCGCGCGACGATCAGGAATCCCGGCGGCCGGCTCAAACCGGAAATGCTCGCGTCGGTCCTGGTTCGCGGGGAGCGCGGACCGACCGCGGTGTTGCTCCCGGCCGACGCCGTGCAGCTCATCAACGGGCATCCGACCGCCTTCGTGGCGGCCCCCGACGGGAAAGGTGGCGCGACATTCGAAGCGCGCACCGTCAGAGTCAGCCCTGTATCGGCGGGGAAGGTCGCGGTACTGGAGGGCCTTGCCGCCGGAGAGCTCGTCGTCGTGCAGGGAGCCTTTACCCTCAAGGCCGAGCTCCAGAAGAGCGCCGGCCCCAAGATGGTGATGTGACATGGGCGCCCTGGTGGATCGGCTGCTCGACTTTTCCTTCCGGCACCGGGTCGCGGTCATCGCGGCGGTGCTCGTACTCATCGTCGCGGGCATCCAGGCCTTCGCCACGCTCAACACCGACGCCTTCCCGGATCTCACGCCCAACCAGGTGGTGGTGATGACCGAGGCGCCGGGGCTCTCCGCGGTGGAAGTGGAGCAGCAGGTCACCTATCCGATGGAAATCGCGATGCTCGGCCTCCCCCGGATGGAGCGGGTCCGCTCGATCTCGAAGGCGGGGTTGTCCGTGGTCACGGTGACGTTCGAGGACCGCGTCGACTTCTACTTTGCCCGGACCCAGGTCCAGCAGCGCATGCAGGATGCCCGGATGCAGCTCCCGGAGGGGATCGAGCCCATGCTGGGGCCGCCGGGCACGGCGATGGGGGAGATTTTTCAGTATTCGCTGGAGTCGAGTGGGGGCCGGACCGACAGCCTGACGTTGCTGGAGCTCACGAACCTTCAGGAGTACACCGTCAAGCCGCTGCTCCGCACCATCCCCGGAGTGGCCTCGATCAACACCTGGGGCGGCATGCTGCAGCAGTTCCAGGTGAACGCCGATCCCACCAAGCTGGCCGGCTACGGGCTCACCCTGGACGATCTCGCGCAAGCGCTGCGAAGCAACAACGCCAACTTCGGCGGTGGCTACCTCGAACAGGGTGGCGAGCGGCTGACGCTGCGCGGGGTGGGCCGCCTGGCCGATACGGCGGACATCGCCGCCGTCGTCGTGAGCACCCGGAACGCGACGCCGGTGCGGGTGGGGGACGTGGCCCGGGTGAGCCACTCCCCTGCGCCCCGGTACGGGGCGGTGAGCCGGGATGATCGCGGCGAGATCGTTTCCGCCGTGGCGATCATGCTGAAGGGAGCAAATGGCCGTGAGGTCGTGACGCGGATCAAACGCCGCCTCGCCGAGGTGCAGTCCCTCCTGCCGGCCGGGGTGCGGGTTCGTCCCTTCTACGACCAGGGCCGGGTCGTGGAGCGCACGACCCGGACGGTGTTCCGGAATCTCCTCGAGGGCGCTGTCCTCGTGGTGCTGATCCTGATCCTGTTCCTGCGGGACTGGCGGGCGTCCCTGCTCACCGCCTCGGTGATTCCGCTCGCGCTCCTCGCCGCGTTCCTCGCGATGAAGTGGTCCGGAATCACCGCCAGCCTCATGAGCCTCGGCGCGCTGGATTTCGGGCTCGTGGTGGACGGCGCGGTCGTCATGATCGAGAACATCGTACGCCGTCTCGAGGCAGCCAGGCCGGCTTCCGGGCCGGAGCGGCTGGACACGATCCGGCAGGCGGCGTTCGAGGTCGGCCGGCCGATCCTGTTCGGGGTGGCGATCATCATGGCGGTGTACATCCCCATCCTCGGCCTGGAGGGAATCGAGGGCAGGATGTTCCGGCCGATGGCATTCACTGTGGCGGCCGCCGTGCTCGGCTCACTCCTGCTTGGGCTCACCTACGTCCCAGTGGGCGCCGCCTACCTGCTCGGGCCGCTTCCCTCCGACCGGCGGCCCCACCCGGGGGAGGCCGAGTGGCTTACGGCGCTGCGGACCCGCTACCGCAGTGCGCTCGGCCGCGTGTTGCCCTACCCGGGACGGGTGCTCGCCACGGCGGTAGCGCTCCTCGCCCTCGCGATCGCCTCGGTGCCGTTGCTCGGGACCGAGTTCATGCCGAAGCTCGATGAGGGTTCGTTGTTGATCGAAACCCGGCGCGCGCCGAGTGCGTCGCTGGGGCAGGGCTTGGCGGTGTCGGCTGAAGTGGAGCGAACCCTTGGCCGGTTCCCCGAGGTCGCCGGCGTCGTGACGAATCTCGGAAGGCCCCACGAAGCCACCGAGACGATGGCGCTCAACCAGGCGGACGTGTACGTCCTGCTCAAGCCCCGGGGCGAGTGGCGCGCCCGCTCCCTCGATGCGCTGATCGCGGGAATGGATTCGGCGCTCTCCGAGATTCCCGGCCTGGAATTCGAATTCAGCGCCCCGATGCGGATGCGCCTGGACGAGGTCATCTCGGGCGTCAAGACCGATCTGGGCATCAAGCTCTACGGCGACAGTCTGCCGATCCTGGCGGAAAAGGCCGAAGCGATCAAGCGTGTCACCGAGAAGATCCCCGGTGCCGAGGATGTGGTCGTGGGCGTGAGTCAGGGCGCCCTGCAATTGGAGATCGATGTCCGGCGTCCGACCATTGCGCGGTACGGACTCAGCATCTCCGCGGTTCGTGACGCGGTGGAAAGCGGCATCGGCGGCGCCGTGGCCACCGAGATCCGGAGCGGCCGGCGGCGGTTTCCGGTGGTGGTGCGGCTCGATGCTCCATATCGGACAACCGCGGAAGCCGTCGCCCAGACCCTCGTGCGGACGCCGGCAGGGGGCACGGTGACGCTGGGGCAGATCGCCGATCTCAGAATCGTGGAAGGGCCCGAGGTCCTCAACCACGAGGACGGCCAGCGGTACCTCGTGGTGCAGAGCAACGTGCGCGGCCGGGACCTCGGCGGATTCGTCGCCGACGTTCGCAAGGCGGTGAGCCGCGAGGTGAGCCTGCCTCCGGGGTATTACCTGGAATTCGGCGGGCAGTTCGAGAACCAGACCCGCGCGACCCGCCGGCTGGCCATCGTGGTGCCCCTCGTTCTGCTGGTGATCGGCGGTCTGCTGTACGCGAGCTTCGGCAGCGGGCGGCATGTGCTCCTGGTCATGCTCAACGTGCCCTTCGCCCTGGTCGGCGGGATCGCGTCCCTTTGGCTGCGGGGGTACAATCTGAATCTCAGCGCGTCGGTCGGCTTGATCGCCGTGTTCGGAGTGGCGGTGCTCAATGGCGTGGTCCTGCTCGCCTACCTCGGGCAGCTGCGTGCCGCCGGCCGAAGCCTACGCGAAGCGGTGGAGGAGGGCGCAGCCGGCCGGTTCCGGCCCGTACTCATGACGGCGCTGGTGGCCAGCGTCGGGTTCCTCCCGATGGCCCTCTCGACCAGCGCCGGCGCGGAAGTCCAGCGGCCGCTGGCGACGGTGGTGATCGGGGGCCTGATCAGCTCAACCCTGTTGACGCTGCTCGTGCTCCCCACGATGTATGACTGGCTGGAACAGCGGTGGGGCTCCCGATCCTGAGACCCCCTGGCAGGACAGGGGCCGCCGATCCGCTGTCACGCTGGCGGAGGCGGCAGTCGCTCGAGCCAATCAGGCCGGACCCCGACCCTTCGCGGCCTGCCCCTCGGCCGGGGAGCCGACCCGGGCGAGCGTCGCCACGATCGGCATCCCGACGAACGGGAAGTGCCCGATCAGCTGGGTCCACCATCGGGCAGTGATCGCGGGCGGGCGGTGCAGGAGGAGCGGAATGACCGCGAGGGACATCACCATCCAGATAAAGGGCCCGTATAGCGCCGCAACCTTGAGCACCCCGTACGGCGTTGTGAGCACCTCACGGATCCGACGGGACCGCAGGACGACGAGCAGAAACACCGTGGACCATCCAAACGCCACCCCGAAGTGCATCAGCACGCCGACCAGCGCCGTCCGCGTGGCGCCATCGAGCGCCGACCTGCCGAGCAGCGTCGAGGCGACCCCCTGCCAGAGGCGCTGCACCGTCGAATGGTAGAAGGCGACCGCCAGGACGCTCGAGAAGAGTCCGTCCGTGACGCCGGTGAGGAGGCCGGCGCGCACCAGCCGGGCGATGGTGTCGCGGTTCAAGGCAGGCACCTCAGGGGCGCAGGTACTGTTCCCGCAGAATCCTGGTGTGATGGATGACGTGTCCCGCCGCAAGGTATGCCAGCGCCCGCACCGAGAAGGGGTTGTCGCTCGCGATGCCGCGCCGCGTCCAGGCGGAAGCCGGCAGGGATCGGAAGAAGGCCAGCGTCGCCGCCCGGACCGCGGCGAACTCGTCCGCGATGCCGAGCCACGAGCGCTCATCGGCGTGCGCCGCGGACGCCGCGATACCCTGATCGAAACTGGGCAGCGGGCTGTCGAACCCGCGGGCGAACCCGAACGCGCGAAAGACGAAGAGGCGCTCGGTGTCGCTGAGGTGATTCACGACATCGCGGATGCTCCACTTCCCCGGGGCGTAGCGATGCAGCGACTGCTCCTCGGAGATGTCCCGCAGCAATGCCAGCGTTTCCTTCCCCTGGGCGTCGAGCAGCTCGCAGATGTCGCCTTCGGGGACCAGGTCGATGTACCTGAAATAGTATTCCGCCGCCTCGGTACGATCCGGAGTTGCCGTCATGGGACGCCTGGCTCCATCTGGTTGGGTCTGCCGCAGGGACCTTGTAATCTATCGGGGCAGTACAGCGAGGACGGTCTCGTGCGACCTGGTGGCGCGCCGACGCTCCTCTGGTCGCCCCCATGACGCACCGCCGCCGTGCGCATCCTGACAGGTTGACCTCAAGGCATCGCGCCGGGCCGCAAGCGCAGCCACCAGATGTACCCGCTCAGGAGCAAGGCAAACACGCCGCCGACCCGGAAGACCCACGCGCGCTCGAGCGATGCGCGAGCCATGATCTGGACTGCGAGCCGGGGGGCTACAAAGCGACCCAGGCCCTTGAGAACCTGTGCCCAGCCTACCAGCGTCAGCACCAGGGCAGGCCCGTGCCACACGTTATGGAAGCCGACGATAATCCCGCCAAACGTCAGGCAGAGAAACCCTTCGACAAAGGCCCCGGGTTCACCCTGGGTGGCAAGGGCCTGGAAATAGGTGACCCAGGCTTTCGGCTGAAGGAGATGCGAAAGCCCGATCACGAGGAGAGAGACGGCCGCAAAGACCTGGGTGGCTTGTTCCACGAGGTGTCCTTGCCGGAGCGCCTTTCCGCGGCCACCGAATGCGCCGCGGCCGGGCGCGGGAGTCTGGCGAAGCCCCGGCGGTCGTGGCCGGGCATCCGATCACGGCACCGGCGGCCTGCCGGGCGACCCTCGGAGCGGCGGCAATCGCGCGACCAGCCGCGTCGGGGCCGTGAGCCGGTAGCTGTCCCTGGCGAGGCCGGCGATCTCGGCCCAGTCCGGGCGGCCCACGTCCAGGCGAAGGCCGGCCCACCCCCGCGGACCGATGTACGCCGGGAGGAAGTACCGCTCCGGGTCCAGCACAACCCAGTCCCGGTTCTCTCCGGGGCCGGCCTTCCAGCAAAACGAGACGACTCCATCGCCGTGATGATTGCTGAGAAAGTAGACGAACGGCTTGCCGCGGACCCGAAACGTTGCGTGCCCGCCGCCCAGCTCGCGGGTGACCTCCGGGAGGGCGGAACAGAGGGTGGTGAGGCGGGCGAGGCGCTTGTCTTCACGCGGCGCGGCTGGCATCGGAGATCCCTGGGATCGCTACCGGGATCCGTGACGGCCGGCGAATTGGTCCTGATCCGCCGGACGCAGGGCCATCGGCGTGAAATACTCGTATCCTGCTGCGAAGTAGCTGTCGACCAGAGTGACGAAGGCGCCATACTGGGCTTCCGTCAGCTTCTTGATGGCGAAGTGCGAAGGGTCCTCATGGTGGTCAAAGGTGCCGTGCATGAGGAGGTCGTCCCAATGCTCGATCGACTTGGTCGCAAGCCCGGGGAGGCCGGCGGCTGCGATGCCGGCCGCATTGGCCTGGACGAATGACACCCAGGTGTCCGCGACCTCGCGGTGCCGCGGCGATCGTCGATAGCTCATGGTGCTCTCCGCTTTGAGGATCTGCGCACAAGTCTATCGCCGGAACCCGCGCTGCGCGCCCTGTCACTCTCCCGGTGGGCGGCGTCGCTCGCCGCCGCCCGGCGCGCCGAGCGTGCGGGGGCTCTTGATCCGGTCGGGCAGATAGTTCCACTGCTCGGCGTTGAGCACGGCCCTGGCCGAATCGAGCGCGGCCTGGAGGTGCTTCCGCATCTCCTCGAGCCTGGGCCGCACTACCGCCATCATCCGCCCGGCGTCCGGGCTGGCACCTATCTTCGCGATCTCGGCCTGAATCTCCCTGCCGGTCACCGTGTTCGCGGCCACCAGCGTATCGGAGATCCCATTCAGCTTCGCCTCCTGCTCGTCGCTCAGCCGGAGCCCCACCCGGAGCTCGAGAATCTCCTTGATCGGGTTCGGCATCATCCCGGCGAAGCGCGTGAACGGATCTCCCCCCTCCGCTCCGGGCTGGCCACCGCGCCCGCCCGCGCCCGCGCCGCCCCCTCCGCCTCGCCCCCCGGCCCCGCCCCCGCCCCCGCCGAAGCCCCCGAATAACCCGCGGGTCTGACCCAGGTGGTAACGGAGCTGCAGCCCGATCTGGAACGGGATGCGGACCGCGTTGCTCCCGATCGAGGTCGCCCCGAACCGCTCGTTCACCGTGTAGAGGAAGCGCCCGCTCACCGGGTCGAAGCCGTGCACCGAGAGCAGCGTCGTGGACGGCCGGGCCACCTGTCCCCAGCCGTGGAGGTTGTCGGCGCCGTGGAACAGCTGGTCCACGCCGGCCAGCAGGTTCTGGGTGACGACCGAGAAGGTGAGTCGGCGATTCAGCCCGAACCACATCGGCCGCAGGTTGAGCTGCAGATCGAGCGAGGGTTGCCACGAGCCGGTGCAGCTGTTCCGCGCGGCGATGGCGCCCATCTGCGCCTCGAGGCACTTCCGCGCCCCCGACGATGCCCCGGCGAGGAGCCGGGTCATGCCATTGGCGACGGCGGTGTCCGGGGCGGTGGCGGGATCGAAGATGAACGCCCGGTCGTTCCGGGAGCCGTCGCCATTGATGTCGCTCCCCACCAGCGGGGTATACGGCGTGCCCGAGGTGAGCCGCCCGATGGCGGTGACCTCCAGCCCTGAGCTGGCGGGCCAGGTCACCGTGGTGAGGAACGAGTGCCTGCGCTCGAAGTCGCTCCGGGCCCAGTCCCGCGCGTTGGGATTGAATCCGGCCGTCTGTCCCGCGAACCCGCGGGCGCCGCCGCCCTCGGAGGACGACGACTGGTCGCGCGAGCGCATCCAGGTGTAGGACCCGTTCAGGATGATCCCGTTGCGGGTGATCCCGTTCGCCGAGAACGTCACCTGGGCCGCGCGGGTGCCGAGCCGCGAATCGAGCAGGAGCACCTGGCCGAAGCGCGGGTCGAGCCGCGAGGCGGCGAGCGGGAGCACGCCGCGCGCCGAATCAATCGCGCTCGCGGGCACATACACCGGCCGCCCGCCTTCGCCGGCGAGCTGGAACCGCGGGACTCCCAGGTTGCGGTCGGTGTAGCCCGACTGATTCACCCCGCGGGCCACGCTCAGGTCCACGCCCAGCACCCAGGTGCCGGTGCGGTGCGAGGCGCCGAGCGACCCCCGCCACGCCCGCGGTGCTCCGAACTTCGGATCGAACACCGTCACCTGCGGGCTCTGGGTGGGCAGCGCGAAGGG
>DASYRI010000168.1:0-15025 GCA_036004545.1 Gemmatimonadales bacterium | reverse complement strand
ATGAGCACGCCGGGCATGATCGGATGCCCCGGAAAATGGCCCTGAAAGAACGGCTCGTTGATGCTCACGTTCTTGATGCCGACGACCCGCCGCCGCGGCTCCAGATCGAGCACCCGGTCCACCAGCAGAAACGGATACCGGTGCGGGATGACCTCCATGATCCGGCCGATCTCGAAGATCCTCCCGCCGGTCCGGTCCGCCGTGCGGGTGATCTGCCGGGCCAGCGCCACGTTGCCCTGGTGGCTCGGGCGGGTGGCGACAACGTGGGCCTGCACCCGGCCGCCCACCAGGGCCAGATCGCCCAGGATGTCGCCCGCCTTGTGCCGCAGGAATTCGTCGGGCCAGCGGAGCGTGGTGCCCAGCACCGCGTCTTCGGAGAGCACCACGGCCGAGCTCATGGTGCCGCCCTTGAGGAGCCCTCGGCTGCGGAGCGCCTCCACTTCGTGGGTGAAGCCGAAGGTGCGGGCCCGCGCGAGATCGTGCCGGAACGATTCCAGCGTGATGTCCCAGGAGCCGCTCTGGCGGCCGATGAGCGGATGGCTCCACTCGATCGTCGCGGAGAGGCGGAGGCCGTCGGCGGGAGAGACGGTGTAGCTCGCGTCGCCCTCGGTGAGCGAGAACGGCCGGGACACCCGGTAATTGGCCGGCTCGCCCTCCTGGGTCCGCACCCCGGCGCTTTCCAGCATCTCCAGGTAGGGGCCGAAGGAGCCGTCGAGAATCGGCGGCTCCGGGCCGTCGAGCTCGATTACCAGGTCGTCGAGCTGGAGCGCGGCGACCGCGGCCAGCAGGTGTTCGACGGTGTGAATCGTGCTCTCTCCGTGCCCGATCGCGGTGCGGCGCTCGGTCGCCTCGACCTCGCTCACCCGGGCGGGCACCTCCGGGCGGCCCTCCAGGTCGGTGCGCCGGAAGACGACGCCCTGCTCCGGCTCCCCGGGCCGGCAGGAGACCCGGGTATTCGCCCCGGTGTGGAGCCCCACGCCGGAAAGCTCCGCCGTCCCCGCGATGGTCCGTCTAGGCATCCTTGCCGCTCCGCGGGCGCACCAGCGCCTCCAGATCGTCGGTGATCTTCGCCAGCCGGTAGAGCGCCGCCTGCGCCTTGAGAAACTCCCGGTGCGGCCGCGCCGGAAAACCGGTGACGTCGGTGCCGTCGGGCACCGCCGAGATGACGCCGGACTTGGCCCCGATCCGGGCGCGATCCCCCACCCGGAAGTGGCCCGCGATCGCCGTGTGCCCGGCCACGATCACCCCGTTGCCGAGCTCGGCGCTTCCCGCCAGCACGCACCCGCCCATGATCAGGCAGCGCTCGCCCACGCGCGCGTTATGTCCGATGTGCACGTGGTTGTCGAGCTTGGTCCCCGCCCCGATCACGGTATCGTCGATGCTGCCGCGGTCCACGCAGCAGTTCGCGCCGATCTCCACCTCGTCGCCCAGGATGCAGCCGCCGATATGGGGGATCCGGCGATGTCCGTCGGGCCCTGAAATGTAGCCGAAGCCGGCACCGCCTACGACCGTTCCGGCCTTGAGGAAGCAACGGCGGCCGATCCGGGTACCCTGATGGCAGACGACATAGGCCTGGAGCTCGCTGCCGTCACCGATGGTGACCCCCGCCTCGAGCACGACGCCCGGCCCGAGGCGGACCCCGGCGCCGAGCCCGACGCCCTCGCCCAGCACCGCCCGGGGCCCGATCGAGACCCCCGGGCCAAGTCGCACACCGCGCCCGAGCGTCGCGGTCGGGTCCACGCCGGGCGTGAGGCCCGCCGGAGGGAACATGACACCGAGAACCCGCGCCATGGCGCCCTGAGGGTCGCTCACCACGATCCGGACCGGCGGGCCGGCCGGCTCCGCCTCCGCTTCGGGCTTGAGGAGGACCGCGCCCGCGCCGGAGGTCCGGAATTCGGGGAGGTACCGCGTGGAGGTGAGCAGCGAGAGGGTCGCGCCGTCGGCCCCTTCGAGAGGACCGACGGCGCGGAGGGTGCCGGTACCTTCGCCCACCAGGCGCCCGCCGACCAGCTCGGTCACTGCCTGGGCGGTGAGCGGCACGGACACCCGGGCCACGGTCAGTTGCTCTGCAGGAGCCGGCGGACCACCCGCTCGGTGATGTCGAGCGACTTGTCGTACGCGACGATGTTCTGCGAGGCCGGATTGCCGAGATCCACGATCATCCAGTAGTTCCCCTCGGCCCGGATCCCCTCCAGGATGGCGCCAAGCCGGGTCTGCATCGGCGCGAGCAGCTCCTTCTGCCGGCCCTCCACCTTGTCCTGCAGCGCCTGGAGCTTGCCCTGGAGGCTGTCGTTCTGCGCCTCCAGCGCCTTCTGCCGGGAGCTCCGCGCCGAGGGCGAGAGCATCGCCGAGGACTGCTGGAACGCGGCGACCGCCGAATCCATCGAGGCCTGGAGCTTCTGGCCCTGGACCTGAGCGTTCTGGAGCTCCTTGGTCCAGGTGCTCTCCGCCTTGGCATAACCCGGCATCCCCCGCAGCACCGCCTGCGCGTTGACGAAGGCGACGCGAATGGAGGCGGACGCCGGCGTCTGGGTCGGCGGCGCCTGGGTCTGCGGCGCCTGGGCCGCCGCCGTGGCGGCGCCGGACAGGGTGAACAGAGCGAGGCCGGTCACGAGCCTCCGGACGGCGACGATCATCACTGGTTCCTCCGTGTGGGTATTCCGCGCGACGTGAGGCCGGGGCTCAGAAGAAGTTGCCGAGCCGGAAGTGAAGCTGCCAGCCGGGCTTCGGCCGGCCGGTGATGTCCGTCTTGTCGAGCCCGTAGCCGAGGTCGAGGCCGAGGGGCCCGAGCGGCGAGATGATCGCCACACCGGCGCCGACGCTCCGGAACAGCCGGCTCGGATTGTACTCGCGCACCCGGCGATACACGTTGCCGGCGTCGCTGAAGACGTCGAAGTAGAGCGCCTGGCTGATCCGGGCGCCGGCCTCGACGGTGAAGGCCGCGTAGGCCTTCCCGAACGAGGTCGGCTGGGCCTGGGAGCCCCCCGCGTTCGGGTCGAACCCGTTGGGCGTGATGGCGAATTCCTCGTAGCCCCTGAGCGGGATCCCGTACTGCACCCCGCCCATCGAGTAGAGCTCGGTGTAGAACGGGCCCGCGTTGCCGGCGATGAACCCCGATTTGGCGGTGAGGCCGAGGGTGAACTGCACCCCGCCGCCGAACTGGTCGGAGCTGCCCAGCCGTCCGAGCGGGGTGTACCAGCGCCCCTCCAGGTCCACCTTCTGATAATTCCCGGTGCCGCCCAGGAAGCCGCCGCTCTGCTCCGTGCTGATCGTCGCCGAGGAGCCCGCGATCGCGAAGGGGAGGCCGATCCGGGTATCCCGGGCGAGGCTCAGACCGAGCGACGACCGGGTGCAGTTGTCGCAGGCGAAGGTCCGGCTCAGGTCCGCCGCGGCGTCGGAATAGCGGATCTGCTGCAGGCCCCAGGAGGTGAAGATCCGGGTGTAGCGGGAGCCGAGGAGCGGGAAGCCGAACTGGAGCTGGAATCCCCGCTGCCGCTGCCGGCCGAGGTCGCCGATGGTGTAGCGCCGGCGCGAATTGAACACCGTGATCGTGCCCGAGGTCCGGGTCTCCAGGATCGCGGGATCGGTATAGCTCAAGTTGAAGTCGTTGATGTTGCGGCCGAACTGCCATTGGAGCTTGCCCCGCTTCGCCTTGCCGAAGAGGTTGGGCTCCTCCAGGCCGATGAACCCGCCCACCCCGACCCCCTGCCCCACCGACGCGCCGAAGTTGATGTTGCCGGTGTGTTTCTCGGTGACGCGGAAGGTGACATCCACGTCCACCCCGTTGTCCGAGGGATCCACGCTCGGCGGCGGCATCGGCTGCTGGAAGAAATTGAGGTTGGAGACGTTCTGGTACGAGCGGATCAGCAGGTCGCGGTTGAAGGTCTGGCCGGGCAGGAGGACGATCGCCTCCCGGATCACCCGCTCGTGGGTGACCTCGTTGCCCACAATAATGATCCGGTTGATCGTCGCCGGCTGGCCCTCCCGGATGTTCCACTTCAGATCGAGGTAGTGGGTCCCGTCGGCGTCGGTGCGGCGGGTTTCCTGCGGCTCCACCGAGGAGTAGATGTACCCGTTGTTCTGGTAGAGGTTGCTGAGCTTCTCGGTGGCGGCGGTCCAGTCGGCGCTGCTGAACGGCTCGCCCACGGACTTGCCGTCGCCGGCCGTGACGTTCCGCCCGAACGGGAAGATCGCGCTCAGGTCCTCGGTCGAGAAGCGCCGGTTCCCCGAGACGTCGAACCGCCCCACCTTGTAGGTCGCGCCTTCGTCCACCGCGACCCGGACGATCGCCTTCCCCGGGACGCTGTCGGCGATGAGGGTGTCGCTCAGCACCCGGAGGTCCACATGGCCGCGGGCGGCGTACCAGGCGGGGATGTTGGTGCGGAGGTCTTCCTCGACCTTCTCCTCGCTGTACTCCCCCTTCCGGAACCACCAGAAGCCTTCCGGCTTGGTGGCCATCCCCTTGACGATGTCCTGGTCCTTGAAGCCGGCGTTGCCGTCGATCGCGACCTGGCTCACCACGACCCGGGGGCCCTCGTTGACCTCGAAGACAATCCGCAC
This sequence comes from Gemmatimonadales bacterium, assembly GCA_036004545.1. Taxonomy (GTDB): domain Bacteria; phylum Gemmatimonadota; class Gemmatimonadetes; order Gemmatimonadales; family GWC2-71-9; genus JABFSM01. Next base: position 10,465 of record DASYRI010000168.1, on the reverse strand, counting down.
CTGGTTGTTGGGCTGGGGGAGCTCGAGCACCTTCACCTGAACCGCGTAGTACCCGCGCCGGCGGTAGACCGAGTCCACCGCGTGCCGGGAGCGCTCCAGCGCGGCGCGGTCGAGCGGCTTCGCCTCCGGGAGCGAGATCTTCCGGCGCACCGTCCCCTCGTCCACCCGGTCCACGCCCTTGAGGGTCCACTTCTGCAGGATCGGCCGCTCCTTGACCACGAGCACCAGCACCAGCCTGCCCTCGCTCCGGCGCTGGAGCACCCGCACGTCGTCGAACTGGCCGGTGGAGAAGAGCGACTGGACCGCCCGCTGCACGATGCGGTAGGTGACCGGCTGGTGGCGCGCGATCGCGGCGAAGGCGATGACCTGGGCCGGCGTGTTGCGGACCGCGCCCTCGACCGCGATGCTGTCCACCGGCGCGCTCGCCGTCGTGGTGTCCTGCGCCTCCGCCCGGCCCGCCCCTCCGAGGAGCAGGACGGTCAGGGCGGCGGGCAGCGGGAAGCGGCGCATCGGAAACCGGACGGGGCCCCGGACCGGGTGCGATCCGGGGACGGACGACGGGGAGCCGGGGTCAGACCCGGGGGGCGCTGGTCAAGGCGCGAAACGTGAGCTTGTCCCCTTCGGGGGCGACGTCCACCTCGATCTCGTCGCCGCGGTTGAATTCGTTGGTCAGGATCTTCTCGCTCAGCGGGTCCTCGATGTAGCGCTGAATGGCCCGCTTGAGCGGCCGGGCCCCGTAGGTCTGGTCGTACCCGTGCTTCACCAGGAATTCGGTGGCCGCGGGGGTCAGCCGCACTTCGTCGCCGATGCGGCGCTGCACCTCCTTGAGCAGCACCCCCACGATTTTCGCGATGTGCTCCTTGTCGAGCGGATGGAACACGATGGTGTCGTCCAGCCGGTTGAGGAACTCCGGGTTGAACACCTTGGCGATCTCTTCCTTCACCGTCTCGGCGATCTTCTCGAACGTCTGGCCCCGTTCGCCCCCGTGGAAGCCGAGCGCCTTGGACTGGGTGATGTCGCGGGCGCCGACATTGGAGGTCATGATCACGACCGTGTTCTTGAAGTCGATTACCCGGCCGTAATTGTCGGTCAGGTGGCCCTCGTCGAGCACCTGGAGCAGGATGTTGAACACGTCGGGGTGGGCCTTCTCGATCTCGTCGAGCAGCACCACCGAGTAGGGCTTCCGGCGCACCGCCTTGGTCAGGGTGCCGCTGTCCTCGTAGCCCACGTAGCCCGGCGGGGCCCCGATGAGCCGCGACACCGAGAACTTCTCCATGTATTCCGACATGTCCACCCGGATCAGCGCCTGGGCGTCGGCGAAGAGGAACTTGGCCAGCGCGCGGGCCAGCTCGGTCTTGCCCACGCCGGTGGGGCCGCTGAAGATGAACGACCCGATCGGCCGGTTGGGGTCCTTGAGCCCGGCCCGGCTCCGCCGGATCGCGCGGGCCACGGCGGTGATCGCCTCGTCCTGGCCGATCACCTGCAGGTGGATCTCCTCCTCCATCCGGAGCAGCCGGGCGGTCTCCGCTTCCTGCAGCCGGGTGAGCGGGATCCCGGTCCACCGGGAGACGATGAACGCCACCGCCTCCTCGTCGATGGTGGGCCGCTTGGTCTGGCGCTCCCGCTCCCACTCCTCCTGGCGGAGCCGGATCCGGTTCTGCAGGTCGCGCTCGGTATCGCGAAGCGCCGCCGCCCGCTCGAAGTTCTGGTCGCGGACCGCGGCTTCCTTCTCCTGGTTCACTTTCTCGAGGTCGCCCTGAAGCGCCCCGATCTCGGCCGGCGGCGCCTGGGAGGCGAGCCGGGCCCGGGCGCCCGCCTCGTCGATCACGTCGATCGCCTTGTCGGGCAGGAACCGGTCGGTGATGTAGCGGTCGGACAGCTCCGCGGCGGCCCGCAGGGTGGGATCGGGCAGCGCCACCCGGTGGTGGTCCTCGTACTTCTTGCGCAGGCCCTTGAGGATCTCCACCGTCTCCTCCACGGTGGGCGGGTCCACGATGACGGCCTGGAAGCGCCGCTCCAGCGCGCCGTCCTTCTCGATGTACTTGCGGTACTCGTTGAGGGTCGAGGCGCCGACGCACTGGAGCTCACCGCGCGCCAGCGCCGGCTTGAGCATGTTGGAGGCGTCGATCGCGCCCTCCGCCGCCCCGGCGCCGACCAGGGTGTGGAGCTCGTCGATGAAGAGCACCACGTTCTTGCTCTGCGCGATCTCGTTCATCACCGCCTTGAGCCGCTCCTCGAACTGGCCCCGGTACTTGGTCCCCGCGATCACCGCCGCCATGTCGAGCGAGAGGACCCGGTGGTCGCGCAGCACGTCGGGGCAGGAGCCGCTGGCGATGAGCAGCGCGAGCCCCTCCACGATGGCGGTCTTCCCCACCCCGGGCTCGCCGATCAGGACCGGGTTGTTCTTCTTCCGCCGGGCCAGGATCTCCATAACCCGCTGGATTTCCTTGGTGCGGCCGATGGTCGGATCGAGCTGCCCCTCGGCGCCGAGCTGGGTGAGGTCGCGGCAGAAGTGGTCGAGCGCCGGGGTCTTGGACTTCTTCTCCGACTTGGGCGCCGAGCTGGGCGGGGTGGGCGCCGCGGCGCCCTGGGTGGGCTGCGGCATGTCGCTCCCCAGCAGCCGGAGGGTCTCCGCGCGCGACTGCTCGAGGGTGACGCCGGCGTCGGTGAGCACCTGGGCCGCGATCCCCTTCTCCTCCCGGAGCAGGCCCAGCAGGAGGTGCTCGGTGCCGACGTAGGAATGGTTGAGCTCGCGGGCCTCGGTCATCGCCAGCTCGAGCACCTTCTTGGCCCGCGAGGTGTAGGGCAGGTCGGGGCCCGGCGCGGCCGCGGCCTTCCCCTTCTTCACCGTCTCCTCGATCTTCTGCTGGATGTCGTCGAGGTCCACGTTCAGATTGGTGAGGACCGCCGCGGCGACCCCCTCGCCTTCGCGGATCAGTCCGAGCAGGATGTGCTCCGTCCCGACGTACTCGTGGTGGAGGCGCGCCGCCTCCTCGCGAGCCATCTGCAGCACCTTCCGCACCCGATCGGTGAAGTTGTAGCCGTTCATCGCGTCGCCCTGCCTCTAGGTGGGTGGCGTCCCGGTCGAGGAGCCGCGGCGCCCCACTTCCTCCTCCAGCGTCTGCCGCACGTACGCCGCGCGCCGCACCGGGAGCTCTTCCTCGGAGAGGGCCCGGCCGTGGGCGGCGGCGAGATGAGCCGGCTGCGTGTAGACGAGAAGCTTGTTGAGCGCATACATACCGACGTTGGGGAGGAGCCCGAGCCCCACACCGAGCCGCACGCCGCTCAACAGGTTCATCGTCTCGTCGAAGGACAGCGTGCGCGCGTACCGGAGGAGCCCGTACGCCCGCCAGACCTTGTCCTCGATGATCGCCGTCGCGTCGCGCAGCAGGATCTGCCGGGCGCGCTCTTCATGCTCCATCACCTGCCGGACCAGCTTGCCCAGGTGGTCCAGCAGCTCGGGTTCCGCCTTGCCGAGCGTGGTCTGGTTCGACAGCTGGAACAGGTTGCCGACCACCTCGCTCCCCTCCCCATACAGGCCCCGGAACGTGAGGCCGACCTGGGTGAGGGCCTGCAGGATCTTGTTGATCTCCTTCGTCAGCACGAGCCCCGGAAGGTGGACCAGGACCGATGCCCTGAGTCCAGTCCCGACGTTCGTGGGACAACTGGTAAGGTAACCGAACTCGGGGTGAAAGGCGAAGGCAAGTCGTTGCCCCAGTTCGGTGTCCAGCGTCTCCACCAGCTCCCAGGTCGCCTCCAGGGAGAAACCGGACCGGAGCGCCTGGAGCCGGAGGTGGTCCTCCTCGTTGATCATCACGCTGGCCATGTCCTGGACCAGGAGCCCGCCGCCCGCCTTGAGCCGCCCGCCGGGCTCCAGCGCGGCCAGCTCGCGGCTCACCAGGTGGCGCTCGTGCAGCAGCTGGCGGTCCGCCGGCTCCAGCTGATCCATCCGGAAGAGGGCGGCCCGCGCCAGCCCCGGGGTGGCCGCGGCCGCCGCCTGCACTTCGGCGAGGATGGCCTCCCGCTCGGCCGGGTCGCTCCGCGGCGCGAACCGGTGGCGCTCAAGGTTCCGCGCCAGCCGCATCCGGGTGGACACCACCAGGTGGCTGCCCGGCCCGCTCGCCTCCAGCCACGCCATCCCGCCGTCGGGAATCAGCCCGAAATCAATCATTCCCGCTCCCGCAACCGGTCGCGCAGCTCGGCCGCCAGCTCGAATTGTTCCGACTGGATGGCGCGGCGAAGCTGCTCCCGAAGCTCCCGGGCGTTATCCTCGCGGCGGGGCCTGGGGGGCGGCTCGCTCCCGGTGTAGCGCCTGCCGGTGTGATGCGTGGAGCCGTGCAGCCGTCGCAGCAGCTCCCGGAGCGGCACGTCGAAGGCCCGGTAGCACTCCGCGCAGCCCACCCGGCCGGTCTCCCGGAAATCGCGCAGGGTGGCGCCGCAGCGGCCGCAGGTGGTCTCCAGCGCGGCGGCGAGGGCCTGGTCGGGACCCGCCTCACCCAGCGCCGCGAGGAAGCCGCCCAGGGGCGTCTCCGAGAGACCCACGCCGGTCTCGATGCCCTTCTCCGCGGCGCACTGGGCGCACAGGCTCACCGTCCGCACATCGCCCTCGACGATCTGCGTCAGGCTGACCACCCCCTCCCGCTCACCGCAGCTGGTGCACCTCATCCCGGTACCGCCTCCGCTCCGTAGCCGGCCGCGGGGGCGAGCACGCCCTCGCTGAGCACCAGCACCCGATCGGCTCGCGCCGCCAGGGACCGGTTGTGGGTCACGACCACGACCGCCGTCCGGAACTCCCGTGCCAGCACGGCGAAGAGGGCATGGAGCTGCTCGGCATTGGCTTCGTCCAGGTTGCCCGAGGGTTCATCGGCAAGCAGCAGCGCCGGCTGGGTGGCCAGGGCCCGCGCCACCGCCACCCGCTGCTGCTCCCCCCCCGAGAGCTGCGCCGGCAAGTGGTGCCGCCGCCCGCCCAGCCCGACCGAGTCGAGCAGAGTGCGGGCCCGCCCGCTCGCCGCTTCGGACGGCATCCCCGCGATGAGCAGCGGCATCGCGACGTTCTCCTGGGCGGTGAAATCGCGCAGGAGATGGTGGAACTGGAACACGAAGCCGATCTGCCGGTTCCGGAGCCCGGCCAGCCCGTCGGGGTCGAGGTCGTCGTAGGCCGCGCCGCCCAGCGCGATCCGGCCCGCCGTGGGACGATCGAGCGCGCCGACCAGGTGCAGCAGGGTGCTTTTCCCCGAGCCGCTCTCCCCGGTCACCGCGACGAATTCCCCGGTCGCCACCTCGAAGTCCAGCCCGCGGAGCACCTCGAGGGTGCTGCCGTCGCCGCCGAGATAGCTCTTGCGGAGTCCCCGGGTCTCGAGCACCGCGCTCATTCGTGCCGGATCGCCTCCACCGGGGTCAGTCGCGCCGCGCCCCGGGACGGGGGCAGCGTGGCCGCCACGGCCACCAGGGAGCTGAAGACCACCACCCCCAACACGTCCAGCAGCTCGACGTGGACCGGCAGGTGGTCGATGAAATACACGGCCGGGTCGATCCGGATGAGACCGGAGGCGTCGATCAGGTACGCCAGCACCAGGCCTCCCACCAGGCCGGCCGCGGTGCCGACCGCGCCGATGATCGCGCCCTGCGCCAGGAAGATCCGGCCGATCCCTCCCGGCGTGAGACCCATCGCCTGGAGGATGCCGATCTCCTTGGTCTTCTCCGACACGACCATGGTGAGCGTCCCGATGATGTTGAACGCCGCCACCACCATGACGAAGCAGATGATGAGCCCCATCGCGAGCTTCTCCAGCTCGAGCGCGCTGAAGAGGCTCTGGTTCTGGCTCTGCCAGTCGAAGGAGCGGAACGGATAGCCGAGCGCCTGCTGGAGGCGGGCGCCCACCTCCGGCGCCCGCCAGGGATCGTGGAGCCGGATCTCGATCCCGGTGACGGCGCTGTCGATGCCGGCGAACCGCTGCGCGACGGCCAGGTCCATCACCGCGAAGCCGTCGTCGTACTGGTACATCCCGGTGTCGAAGGTCCCCAGGACCTCGAAGCGCCAGAACCGCGGCACCGCGCGCCCGAGGGCGCGGTTCACCTTCGCCGCCGCGGGCGAGACCAGCGTCACCACGTCGCCCCGGTAGCTGGAAAGGCGGGACGCCAGGCGGTAGCCCAGGATGATCCCGCCGTCCACGCTGTCGGCGCTGGAGCGGAACGAGAGGTCGCCCTCCTTGATCGCCTGGGGGAGCGTGGTGACCGATCCGCGGCTGGTGTCCGGATCGATCCCGATCACGTTCACCGCCGAAGGATAGTTGGCCTGGTTGAGCACCAGCGACTGGGTGAGCACCTCGGGGGCCGCGGCGACCACGTCCGAGTCGCTCCGCACCAGGGCGATCGCCGAGCGCCATTTGTCCATCCGGAGCGAGGGCCCGTAGGTGAGGATCCGGAGGTGCGGGTTGGCCACCAGGATCCGGTCCCGGAGATCGTCCCGCAGCCCGTTCATCACCCCGAGCACCACGATGAGCGCGGTGACGCCGATCGCCACTCCGCCCACCGCGATCACCGTGTTGAGCGAGGCGAAGCGGGACTTCTTCCGGCCCCGGAGGTAGCGGAGCGCGATGGCCCGCTCGAGGGCGGTTGGGAGCTGGGGCATGGCTGTCCGCTGCCGGCTATCGGCTGTCGGCTATCGGCTTGTCTTCGTCCGACAGCCGGTGGCCGACAGGCGAGAGCCGATGCTCCGGCCGCATCGCCGGAAAGAGGATCACGTCCCGGATCGAGGCCGAGCCGGTGATCAGCATGACCAGGCGGTCCACGCCCAGTCCCATGCCGCCGGTGGGCGGCATCCCGTATTCGAGGGCCCGCAGGTAATCGGCGTCGAGCGGCGGGGCCTCCTCGTCGCCCGCGGCCCGCCGGCGCACCTGGTCCTCGAAGCGGGCGCGCTGGTCGTCCGGATCGTTGAGCTCGCTGAACGCGTTGGCGATCTCCTTCCCGTTGACGAAGAGCTCGAACCGCTCGGCGAGCGCCGGGTCCTGACGGTGGGTCCGGGCGAGCGGCGAGATCGCCCGGGGATAGTCCACCACGAACGTCGGCTGGATCAGGTGCGGCTCGAGGAACGCCTTGAAGACTTCGTCGACCAGCTTGGCCCGGCCGTGGCGTTCCGCCTCATCGCGGGAGACGCCCGAGGAGACCAGCTTCGCACCGAGCTCCGCCTCGCTCGCCGTCCGCACGTCGAGCCCGGTCCGCTCCAGGAGTCCCTCGACGAAGCCGATCCGCCGGAACGGCGGGGTGAAGTCCAGCGCCGTCCCGTCCACCGTGACGCCGGGGCCGCCGGTGCAGTGGTGCACCACCTCGGCCACCATCGCCTCGGTGAGCGCCATCATGTCGGTGTAGTCGGCGTACGCCTGATAGCATTCCAGCATGGTGAATTCCGGATTGTGGCTCCGGTCCATCCCCTCGTTCCGGAAGTCATGGCCGATCTCGTAGACCCGCTCGAATCCCCCCACGATCAGCCGCTTGAGGTAGAGCTCGTCCGCGATGCGGAGGTAGAGCGGCATGTCGAGCGCGTGGTGGTGGGTCACGAAGGGGCGCGCGGCGGCGCCGCCATAGAGCGGCTGCAGGACCGGCGTCTCCACCTCCAGATAGCCCCGCCCCTCGAGGAAGCGCCGGAGGAAGCGGATCGCCTCGGCCCGGGTCTCGAAGCTGCGCCGGACTTCGGGGTGCACGGCGAGGTCGGCGTAGCGCTGCCGGTAGCGCACCTCCGGATCGGCGAGGCCGCCCCAGGTCACCGCGCCGTTCTCGCCCGCACGGGTCTTTCCCCGGGGCAGCGGGCGCAGGCTCTTGGCCAGGAGCTCCACCACCAGCGCGCGCACCGTGACCTCGCCCGTCCTGGTCCGGAAGAGCGTGCCGGTCACCCCGACGTGGTCGTCGAGATCGAGAAGCCGCGCGGTTTCCCACCCGTCGCCCAGGGCATCCTGGCGGAAATAGAGCTGAATGCGGCCGCTCGGGTCCGTGAGGTGCGCGAACATCGCCTTCCCCTGGACCCGGAGCGCCGCCAGCCGTCCCGCCACCGCGACCATCGGCCCCTGGTCGCCGTGCGAATCCTGGTAGAGCGCCAGGGCGTCCGCGGCCAGATGGGTCCGTTCGTAGCGGTAGGCGTAGGGCCGCACCCCGCGGGCTTCGAGCGCCGCGCGGTTGGTCCGGCGGGCGTCCTCGACGTAGCCCCGCTCCGCGGTCCCGCTCACGCCGCCCGCCCCGCGAAGCGCTTGAGATAGGCCTGGATGAACCCGTCGAGGTCGCCGTCCATGACCCGCTGCACGTCGGTCACCTTGAGCTCGGTGCGGTGGTCGTTCACCATGGTGTACGGCTGGAACACGTAGGAGCGGATCTGGTTGCCCCACGAGTTGTCGGTCTTGGTCGCCTCGAGCACGGCGTGGGCCGCTTCCTGCTCCTCGAGCTTCTTCTGGTAGAGCGCCGCGCGCAGCATCTTGTACGCCGTGGCCTTGTTCTTCCCCTGGCTCCGCTCCTGCTGGCACGCCACCACGATCCCGGTGGGAATGTGGGTGAGCCGCACCGCCGAGGACGTCTTGTTGACGTGCTGGCCGCCCGCGCCCGAAGCGCGGTAGACGTCCATCTTGATGTCCTCGTCGCGGAGGTCCACCTCGATCGTGTCGTCGATGTCCGGGTAGACGAAGACCGAGGCGAACGAGGTGTGGCGGCGGGCCTGGGCGTCGTAGGGGGAGATGCGCACCAGCCGGTGCACCCCCTTCTCCGATTTGAGGAAACCGTAGGCGTACTCGCCCTTGATCTCGATCGACACCGACTTGATGCCCGCCTCGTCGCCGGGCAGGAGGTCGAGGATGCTCGTCGTGTAGCCCTTGCGCTCCGCCCAGCGGACGTACATCCGCATCAGCATCTCGGCCCAGTCCTGCGACTCGGTGCCGCCGGCGCCGGGATGGATGGTGAGGATCGCGTCGCCCGCGTCATCCGGCTCGCGGAGCAGCGTCTTGAGCTCGTACGCCTCCAGCGCCCGCGCGATGCTCTCCACTTCCGCCACGAGCTCGACCGCCAGCGCCTCGTCGGGCTCCGCCTGGAGCAGCTCGCTCATGCCGCGCGCGTCCGCCAGCCGGGCGCCGATCGCTCCCGCGGGGCCCAGCAGGCCCTTGAGGGTCTTCGCTTCCTGCAGCAGCCCCCGGGCCCGGTCGGCGTTGGACCAGAAGCCGGGATCGGCCTGTTGCGCCTCCAGCTCCTTCAGGCGGGCTTCCCTGGCGGGGAGGTCAAAGAAACTCCCGGAGCTCGAGGTCCCGCCGCTCCAGCTCGTCCAGCCGGTCATCCAGACTCGCCATCGTCACCCGCCCCCGCGTGAGGTTGTGCTTACGATGCGAGCCGTCCCCCGCCCCGCGGCGAAGGAACGGCTCGATTCAGCAGGGAGAAATATAACCGACGGTCAGGGGAACACCGGCTGCCCGTCCGCCAGGATCTCGTTGAGTGCGTCGGTGAAGTACGAGGTGGTTTCGGCCAGCTCCCGTCCCACCTGCTCGACGTACTCCTCCCAGCTCTTCCGGATCTCGTCCTCGAACAGGAGCTTGAGCGAGCCGTCCCGGAGCCCGTCGCGCCGCTTGGCCGGATGGTAGACCACGATGTCGCTCACCAGGGCGCGGGCCAGCCGGCGGGCCCGCGACTCCGGGTCCTGGGAGAGGAACGGATTCGCCGCTCGTCTGGGCGGCGCGGCCGGTGCCGGTTCGGCCTGTCGGGGCGCCGCCGGAGGCGAACCCCGAGCAGGCCCGGCAGCCGGTGCGGCAGGTGGAGGTGGAGCGGGCGGGGCCGCAGCCGAACGAGACGCCCCGCCCCCACCGCCTCCCCACCCCGTCCCTCCCCCTCCCGACGCCCCGAACGTCGGCGCGGGAGGCCCGGCCGGGCGAGGTGCTGCCGCGGGCGAGGGCGGACGCGGCGGCGGGGCCGCGGCCGGACCCGGAAAGGCCCTGGCCGGTGGGAGAACCGGCGCCGGCCTCGGAGGCGGCGGCTGGGAAGGAGGCGGAGCCGCGCGCGGCGGGCTTTGGGGGGCCGACACCGCGGGACTGGGCGCGGGGGGGAGGGGCGGCGCCGGGCGCGAAGCCGCCGGCGGGGCGACTGCCCTCGCCGCGACCAGTGGGGGCGGTGGCGGCGGCGGTGTGTATGTCGGGCCCGGGGACGCGGCCACCGGCGCGCGCTCCGGCTCGCTCCGGACCCAGAACACGCCGGCGCACACCGAGCAGCGGGCCCGCACGCCCGCGGCGGGAACCTTGGCCGGATCCACCCGGAACACCGTCTGGCAATGCGTACAAGTGACGTTCATCGCGCCTCTCCCGCCGCCTCCTTCGGGGACGCCGTCCCGACCCGTTCGTCATCGGAGCGGTTCTGCCGCCGGTCCACGACGTACACCGAGCCGGGCAGCGTCTTGGCATAGCTCTTCATCTCGGTCGCCAGCTCGCTCACTTCCGCCGGGTGGGCG
>DASYRI010000167.1:0-18316 GCA_036004545.1 Gemmatimonadales bacterium | reverse complement strand
TCTGGACGTGAGCCGGAACGGGGAGATCCGGCTCTCTGTGACGGTGGTGGAACCCAAGGAGGCCCGGGAGGCGTTCGGGCTTCTCCTGACCGAGCCCTGATAGGGGAAGGGAACCCGCATGTCCATTCCGCTTTGCTCTCGTCGGGTGGCGGCGCCGGCCGCAGCCGTACTCGCGGTTTTCCTGGGCGTATCGGCGGCCCGCGGCCAGGTGGCCGGTGTCGGAGCCGGGAGGCCGAGCTCCGACTCGGTCACGGTGACCCCGGGCGCCCAGTACCGCGCCGGTGGGCTTCACCAGTTCTTCTTCGGCAGCCGGTACCGGAAGCTCTGGACGACGCCGATCCGGGTGCCGGTGCTCGACCTGCAGCATTTCGCCGGCGGCCTCAAGCCCACCCGGAAGGGCGGTGGCCAGCAGACCAGATCGCTCCGCTTCACCGGCGCCGACGGACGGGAGTACGCCTTCCGCTCGGTGCAGAAGGACCCGATCGCGGTCCTTCCCGACGAGCTCAGGAACACCTTCGCGGCGAACCTGCTCAGGGACCAGATGAGCAGCGGACATCCCGCCGGCCCCCTGGTGGTGGCGCCCCTGCTCGAGGCGGCGGGGGTGCTGCACCCCGCGCCCTCACTCTTCGTGATGCCGGACGACCCGACCCTCGGCGAGTTCCGCGCCGAGTTCGCCGGGCTTCTCGGCATGATCGAGGAGCGGCCCAAGGAGATGGGCGACGAGGAGAGCTCCTTCGCCGGCGCGAGCGACATCGTCTCCTCGGACGAGCTCTACAAGCGCCTCGACGACGAGCCGGAGACCCGGGTGGACGGGCGCGCGTTCCTGCTCGCCCGGCTCACCGACGTCTTCCTGGGCGACTGGGATCGCCACCGCGACCAGTGGCGCTGGGCGCTGGTCGGAGGGGGACCGGAGGGCAGGCAGCGCTGGGTGCCCATCCCGCGCGACCGCGACCAGGCCTTCTCCCGCTTCGACGGCTTCATCCTGGACCAGGCCCGGCGGGCCTCGCCCCAGCTGCTCGAGTTCGGCCCGAGCTACGGGAGCATCGTCGGCGCCACCTGGAACGGCCGCGACCTGGACCGCCGGTTCCTCACTGGCCTCGACCGGTCGGTGTGGGATTCCATCGCCGGGGTCCTCAGGTCCCGGCTCACCGACCAGGCGATCGCGAGCGCGGTCGCCCGGCTGCCCGCCGAGCTCCGCCCGATTGACGGCCCCCGCCTCGAAGCCGCGCTCCGCGCCCGGAGGGACCATCTCGACCAGGCCGCGGCGAGATACTACCGCCTGCTCGCCGCCGAAGTGGACGTGTACGCCACCGACAAGCCGGACGACGCGAGCGTCACCCGCCGGGGCGACGGCACGACCGACCTGGTTCTCACTCACAAGGGGACCGAGTACTTCCGCCGCCGGTTCGCTCCGGGCGAGACCCGGGAGATCCGGCTCTACCTCCAGGGCGGGGCCGATCATCTCGTGGTGGAAGGGACAGGAAAGAGCTCGCCGACGGTCCGGGTGATCGGTGGCGGAGGCGACGATCGGTTCAGCGTCGCGAGGAGCGAGGGAGGGATCAAGCTCTACGACGATCGGGGCCAGAATACCGTGGAGGGCGCGGGGCTCAACCGGAAGCCGTGGCACTGGAAGCCCGACAGCCTCCACCCCCGCGAGCTCCCGCCCCGCGACTGGGGACGGAAGACGATCCTCCTTCTCACCGCGAGCTACGGCCCCGACGTGGGTGCGGTGATCGGCTACTTCGGGCATACCGACTGGTACGGCTTCCGGCGGGTGCCGTACGCCACGCGGGCGAATTACAAGGCCGTCTTCGCCACCGGGGAAACCTCCGGCCGCGTGGACCTGGGCGTCACCCGCCAGTTCGAGAATTCGCGGGGCTTCTTCGAGCTCGACGCGCTCGGGAGCGGCATCGAGACCCTCCGCTGGTACGGTTTCGGCAACGAGACGGTGGCCCCCGGCCCGGCGTCGTTCTACCGTCTGAACCAGATCCAGCTCGCCGGCGGCATGAGCCTGGGCGCCCGGTTCGGCCGGCGGAACCGGCTGAGCTTCGGGCCGGTGATTCGCTGGTCCGACACCGACCTCGGCGGGGACAAAAACCGCGACCGGTTCATCGCGGTGGACGCGCCGTACGGCACCGGAAAGTTCGGCATGGGGGGCGTCCGCGCCGCGCTGCTGGTGGACACCCGGGATCATCCGGCGTTCGCGACCAGGGGTGTGACGCTCTCCATAGAGGCGAGCGGTTTTCCCGGCTGGTGGGATGCCGTGAAGCCGGTGGGCCGGGTCCAGGCGGAAGGCTCGCTCTCGCTGGCGCCCAATGGCGGTTGGCAGCCCTCGCTCACGCTGGTGGCCGGCGGTGTGAAGACGTGGGGGACCGTCCCCTTCTTCGTGGCTCCGACGCTGGGCGGAACCCGAATCCTGCGGGGATACCGGCCTGACCGCTTCGCCGGCGACGCCTCGGTGTACGGCTCCGCCGAGGTCCGGCTGCCGCTCACCCGGCTCACCCTCGTGGTGCCGGGGCAGCAGGGCGCCTTCGGATTTGCCGACGGGGGCAGGGTGTACCTGCGCGGCGAAAGCTCGGACGAATGGCACGCCACCACCGGCGGCGGCATCTGGCTCTCCTTCCTGGGCCGCGATAACGTGGTGTATGCCGGGGCGGGGATGCCGACCAGGGGATCGGAGGGGACCCGGTTCGTGCTTGGGTTCGGATTCCCATACTAGGGCCATCGGCTATCGGCTATCGGCCGACAGCCGATAGCCGATAGCCGATAGCCGATAGCTGCATTCGCCCGAACGCATTATTTTGGAATGACTTCCCTGACAGAGGCTCTGATGGAGTCTTCCCGCGGTCCGACCCCGCAGCCCAAACGCACCGACCATCCAGTGGTCAAGATTCTGCTCTACTACGCGGTGCTCGCTCTGGCCGTCGCCCTGCTCTACCGTCTCGCCCCCAACCTGCCCGGAGTCTTCTCCACCGCGCGGTTCGGGGAGAACGTGGGCGCCGGCAAGCGGGCGCTGGTGGAGGATGCCGCCCAGACGTTTCTCCCCCCGCTCAAGGTCGCCTCTGAGACGGTGATCGCGATGCTGGGCGGCGTGCTGTTGATGGTGCCGGTGGCCTGGGTCCACATCCTCACCCGGTCGCGCAAGGGCTTCAGCCAATCCATGGTGCAGACCCTGATCTTCCTGCCGCTGGTGGTGGCGGGGGTGCTGATGCTGGTGCAGCACAGCGTCGCCCTGGCGTTCGGGCTGGGCGGAGTGGTGGGGGCGGTGAGCTTCCGCAACCGGCTGGCGGACCCCAAGGACGCGATCTACATCTTCGTGGCGATCGCGGTCGGGCTCGCCGCGGGCGTGCAGGTGCTCTCGGTCGCTGCGGTCATCTCGGTCTTCTTCAACCTGGTGGTCCTCTCGGCCTGGCGCTTCGACTTCGGCCGGATGCCGGCGCAGCTCGAGGCCCACATCGCCGAGAAGCGCCTGGACCGGGTCAAGGCGACCGGGGCCGCTCCGGCCGATTTCCTGAACCTGGTGGACAATCAATTGCTCAAGTCCATGACACCCGACATGCTCCAGGCGCTCTCCGAGCGGGCCGCGAAACGGAGTCGGAAGGCCTCGGAAGGGCTCGACCTCGGGCCGCGGGACGGCGGGGCCGGGGGGGTGGCGCGCGGCGGGGGGGGCGGGGGCATGACCGAGGAGGAGAAGCAGCCAAAGTTCAACTCCCTCCTCCGGATCATGATGCAGCCCGACGACGCGCAGGTAGTGCGCACCGCCATCGAGAATGTGCTCGCCGGCCAGACCAAGCGGTGGGAGTTCGAGAAGGCGGGTGCCGGCGACGGCGGCCGCGCGATGGCGCAGTACAAAGTGAGGTTCAAGAAGAGCATTCCCAGCACTCTCGTGGTGGAGGCCATGCGCCGGAGCGTCCTGCCCAAAGTGGTGACGATTGACGTGCGGGATGCCTGATGGCCGCCGAAGCGCAGTTCCGCTGCGACGTGGCGGGACCGGAGGCGCTCGCCGCCCTTCGTGAGGCGCCGCTGCCGCCCGGGCTCCGCGGCGGCCCGCCCAGCCGCAACTTCCACCGTGACATCTACCTCGACACCAACGACCGGGCGCTCCTCGCCCGCGGGGTCTCCTGCCGGGTGCGGATCCGGGCCGACGACCGCAGGCTGCTCACCCTGTTCATCGGCGGGGGCCCGAGCGCGGCGGTGGAGCGGTACGAAGCGGAGGTGCCGGAGCTCGACCCCCGGCAGGCGCTGGAGGGCGACTCCGACCCGGCCCGCCGGCTCCGGGGGCTGGTGGATCCGGGGCAGCTCCGGCCCCGGATCGAGCTCGAGGTGGAGCGGTGGAGCCGGATCGCCGCGAGCGGACTGGTTCGCCGGGCGCCGCGCTTCGCGTTCCTCTACGACGCCTGCACCGTCCGCCACGCCGGGCTCACCCGCACCTTCGAGGAGCTCCAGGTCCGCCGCCTGGCGCCCGGAGCGCCGCGGTTGGAGCAGGTGGCCCTGGCGCTCGAGCGCCAGCACGGGCTCCGGCCGCTCCTCCTCCCCCGTCACGTGCGCGCGGCGCAGCTGGTCGAGGTCATGGCCGCCGAAGGCGCCGCGCGGATGCTCTCCTCCCAGACCGCCGTGGTGCTGCTGGCGCTCGACGGGGAGCGGATCGCGTTCCTGGAGCACGAGGGCGGTCAGGCGCTGCCGGTGGCGCGGGGGAGCGGGGAGGAAGCGGTGCGTCACCTGCTCCGCTACGTCACCGGGAGCGGGGTGGGGACCCTCTTCCTGCTGAGCTCGCTCCCCGCCAGCGAGGATCGCGACGCACTCGAGGTGTGGGTGGCGCGGAAGATCCGCGAAGACGGCACCGGGGGGAGCGGGCCAACCCGGCTCCACTGGATCGAGGCCCGCGAGGCGGTGGCGCGGATCGGCACGCCGGAGATCCGCGCGCCCGAAACCCTCGCCGCGCTGGCGGTGGCGACCCGGGCGAATCTCCTGGCGCTTCCCGTCCGCGAGGCGCCCGAGCGCCACCCCGCGTCGGCGCCCCACCCGCCGCGGCGGAGCGACCCCACCCCGCCCCACCGGGTGGCGCCGGCGCGCGCGCAGAACGAGCTCCCGCCGGAGCGGTTCCTCAACGTGGAGATGGCCCAGCTCGCCTTCCAGGAGCGGGTGCTGGAGATGGCGGAGGACCCCGGCGTGCCGCTGGCGGAGCGGCTCCGGTTCCTCGCGATCGTGGGCGGCAACCTCGACGAGTTCTTCGCGGTCCGGGTGGGCGCGCTCAAGGCGGCGCTCCTCGCGGGGATCACGGCGCGGAGCTTCGACGGGCTCACCGCGCGGGAGCAGCTCCTGGTGATCGCGACCCGGGTGCCGCCGTTCCTCGCCCGCGCGGCGCGCGCTGCCGAGGAGTGCCTGGCGGCCGCGGCAGAGAAGGGCGCCCGGCTCCGCCGCTGGGACGAGCTGGACGACGCGACCCGCGCCGCGCTCACCGCGCACTTCGAGCGCGAGCTCCTCCCGGTGCTCACCCCGCGCGCGGTGACCCTCTCGCCCGGGCATCCCTTCCCGCTCATCCCCCAGCTGGTGCTCACCTTCGGGGCGATCGTGCGGGACGTGCGCACCGGGCCCGACCACTTCGCCTCGCTCCCACTCAAGACCCGGCTCGAGCGGCTCATCCCGGTGCCCGGCTCGGCGGACTTCATTCTTCTCGAAGAGCTGGTTCGGGCCAACATCCAGGCGTTTTATCCCGACCGGGAGGTCGAGGGCGCCTGGCTCTTCCGGATAACCCGCGCGGCCGAGCTGGACATAGACGAGGACGAGGCGGGCGACCTGCTCCAGGCGATCGAGGAGGAAGTGCAGCGCCGCTCGGGGAACTCGACGGTGCGGGTGGAGATCGAGCCCGGCATGCCGGAGACGGTCCGGGATACGATCCTGCGCGAGCTCCGCTTCGAGCGCCGCGGGGCGACGGCCGCGCTGGGGCCCGAGGACATCTACGAAATGGTGCCGCCGCTCGATCTAGCGCTCCTCAAGGACGTCGCGGCCAGGCTCCCCCCCGACCAGTCCTACCCCCCGTTCCACCCCCGGCGGCCACTCGGCCCGGAGCCGCTGTTCCGGCAGATCGACCGGGGCGACCTCCTGGTCCACCACCCCTACGACGACTACACCGCGACGGTGGCGCGCTTCCTCGAGGAAGCGGCGGACGACCCGGAGGTGGTGGCGCTCAAGCAGACCCTCTACCGGATCGGGGACCGCTTCCCCATCGTCGAGTCGCTCATCAAGGCGGCCGAGCGGGGCAAGGACGTGGCGGTGTTCGTCGAGCTCAAGGCCCGCTTCGACGAGGCGCGCAACGTGGGTTGGGTGCGGCGGCTGGAGGAGGCGGGGGCGCAGGTGATTTACGGACTGGTGGGCCACAAGATCCACGCCAAGGTGGCGATGGTGGTGCGGCGGGATGCCAACGGGCTCCGCCGCTACGCCCACGTGAGCACGGGGAACTACAACGCCGCCACCGCGCGCTATTACACCGACCTGGGCCTCTTCACCGCCGACGCCGAGATCACCAGCGACCTCACCGATCTCTTCAACCAGCTCACCGGCTCCGCCCGGGCGCCGGGCGGGAGCTACCGCCGGCTGCTGATCGCGCCGGCCACGCTCCTGACCGGGTTCCTGGAGCGGATCGAGCGGGAGATCGGCCACGCGGCGGCGGGCGGACGCGGGCTCATTCGGGCCCAGCTCAACGGGGTGGAGGATCCCGAGATCGTGGCGGCGCTCTACCGCGCCTCGGCGGCGGGGGTCCGGATCGAGCTGGTGGTGCGGACCCTCTGCGTGCTCCGGCCGGGCGTGCCGGGGGTGTCCGAGGGGATCGTGGTGCGGAGCATCCTGGGCCGGTTCCTGGAGCACGAGCGGATCTACCATTTCGGGAACGGCGGCCGGGACGAGTATCTTATCGGATCGGCGGACTGGCGCCCCCGGAACCTCCGGCGCCGGGTCGAGGTGGTAACCCCGGTACGCGACCCCGCCCTGGCCGCGCGGCTCGACACCCTGCTGACCGCCCTGCTCTCGGAAGCTTCGGCCTGGACGCTTCGGGCCGACGGCACCTGGACCCGGGAGTCGCGGCCGTCGGCCGAGCATCCTCACCTTCACGACCGGCTGCTCTCGTGAGCGATCCGCTGGAACGGAGGTTTCAGGCCCTGCTCCAGGGCCGCTACGCGATCGAGCGCGAGCTGGGCCGGGGCGGCATGGCCACGGTCTACCTGGCGCGCGACCTCCGGCACGGGCGGCAGGTGGCGATCAAGCTGCTCCAGCCGGAGATCACCACCTCGCTCACCGCGGAGCGGTTCCTCCGCGAGATCACCATCACCGCCAAGCTCCAGCACCCGAACATCCTCACCCTCTTCGATTCCGGGGCGGAGGAGGGGCTCTGCTACTACGTCATGCCGCACGTGGAGGGCGAGAGCCTGCGGGACCGGCTGCTCTGGGAGAAGCAGCTGGCGGTGGATACCGCGATCCAGGTGGCGATCGAGGTGGCGAGCGCGCTGGCTTACGCCCATTCGCACGGGGTGGTGCACCGCGACATCAAGCCCGAGAACATCCTCTTCTCGACCGGCCACGCCATCGTGGCGGACTTCGGCATCGCGCGGGCGGTGAGCGAGGGGCAGCGGTCCATCACCGCGGTGGGGATCCCGCTGGGTACGCCGCCCTACATGAGCCCGGAGCAGGCGCAGGGGCTGGAGAACATCGACCTCCGGAGCGACATCTACGCGCTGGCCTGCGTGCTGTTCGAGATGGTGGCCGGGCGGCCGCCGTTCGTGGGCGTGTCGGTGGGCAAGGTCATCCAGCAGCACCTCCTGGCGCCGCCGCCCTCGGTGCGGGAGTTTCGGGCCGAGGCGCCCGAGGCGCTGGACCAGATCCTCCAGCGCGCGCTGGCCAAGGACCGGACCAAGCGGTTCCAGACCGCGGACGAGATGCTCGAGGCGCTCCGGCTGGTGGCGGCGCTCACCACGCTGGAGCGGGCCACCCCGCCGGGAGTGAAGACCCCGGCGAGCGTGGCAGCGGCCGCCGCGGCGCAGGCGGCGACGCTCGGCACGCCGGAGGCAGCGGCGGCGGCGCGGACGGTGGGGGCGGGGGGCGGAACGCCCCCGCCTCCCCCTCCCCCACCCGCGGGCGGCATGAACAAGCTGGTGCTCGGCGTGGCCGGCGTGCTGCTGGCGATCGGGCTCGGCGTAGGCGGGTATGTCGCGCTCCGGCGGGGCGGCACGCCGCAGGTGGGCGTTGCGGTTCTCCGACCGGCGGTGTCCGCGAGTGAGGCGAGTCTTTCGCAGTTCGGCCTCGCCATCGTCGGCGACATCGAGTCCGCGCTGCAGCGATTGGCCGGAGTGCGGGTGGTGTCGAGCGCGTCGGTCGAGACGCTCCGGAATGCCGGGCGCAGCGCCAGGCAGATCGCCGACTCGCTCCACGTGATGTATCTCGTGCTCGGCACGGTGCAGAGCGACGGCCAGACGGCGCACGTGACGATGCAGGTGGTGAACGCGGCGGAGGACAACGTGGTGTGGAGCGAGTCGTACGACTACAGGGTGGGCGAGCTGCTGGCGGGGCAGCAACAGATCGCGGCGAAGGTGGCGGCGGCGGTGGGGGGGAGGGCGAAGCGGTAGCGGTCGGAAAAGCGTCAACGGTCAACGGTCAACGTCGGGGCTAGGAATCGCGCTTCGCTGGGTCGATCTCGGGACTGCCGGGCGTCTTCGCCTTCTTCGCAGCCTCGGTTGCGATAAAGGCCTGCCGAACAATTACGGCTCCGACCAGCGCCACAGCGAAGATCCCAGCCATACTGAGGAGAAAGCCAGTCAACTCTGGTACCTCCATTCGAGGAACAACCCAACGCCGAACAAAACCAAGCCACCCGTGCCGCTTTCTTGGGGTTCTCCTCAAGCCAGGCCCATTGCGGCATGGTGGCTCCACTACATATACGCGGGCGCCCGCAGGGGCGCAATCAAGGAGGGGCTCGTGGTCTGCCAATTCGACCATGCCGTTACCCTAACGAAGGGTGCTCGGTCCGAAGCCCCAGGTGTCGAAGGCCGAAGCTACGCGAGGTGAGTACTGGACCTGGGATCCGAAGCACGCGGACCTGGCCGAATTGGCGCGCGACAGGTAGCCGTGGGGCCGGGTGCCGGTTAATTTGATGGGCCGGTTGACGGGACGTGGCGCAGTCCGGTAGCGCACCTGAATGGGGTTCAGGGGGTCGCGGGTTCAAATCCCGCCGTCCCGACTGTTGCAGTGGCTGAATTGCCGAACCTGGAAACCAGCCCCAGCCCCATTCACACATTCGTGTGAGTGGGGCTGGGGCATTATCTGGTACTGGGTCGCAGTCGGACACACCCGGAGGAGACCGATGCCCCCTGAGCCCCCGCCCAGCCTCTACGAATGGGCAGGCGGAATGCCGGCGATCGAGCGATTGATGGACACCTTCTATGCGAAGGTCCGGCAGGACCCGCTGCTCGCGCCGGTCTTCGCCGGGATGACCGGGGATCACCCACGACACGTGGCGCACTTCGTCGCCGAGGTCCTCGGTGGGCCGGCGCGCTACACCACGGAGCGCGGCGGGCATCCGCACATGATCGCGCGGCATCTGGATCGCCACCTCACGCAACCCCAGCGCGCCCAATGGGTCCGGCTCCTCCTCGAAGCCGCGGACGAAGTGGGTCTGCCGGAAGACCCCGAGTTTCGATCCGCGCTGGTCGCCTATCTCGAGTGGGGTTCTCGGCTGGCGGTACTGAATTCCGAGCCGGGCGCGGCGGTCGATCCCGAGGCGCCGATGCCCCACTGGGGGTGGGGCGTGCCGGGGGGGCCGTACCGCCCCACGCCTTGAGCCCTGCGGCCTAACCCGCCATCGCCCGTCACCTGCCGCGCCGGCGTGGCGCCTCCGCCGTCGCGGCGCTATGATCGTCGCGGGGCGGCCGCGCGGGGCGTGTCCCGGCGGCTCCGCGGCAAGCATGCAACCCGTTCGGTGGCCACAGCGTGGACTCCACGCTTCAGGTGCAGAGGTGGTGGTGATCTCTCCGGCTCCAGTCGTTCTCCAGAACGACCGTGTACGCCTCGAACCGCTGGACGAGGCGCATCAGGAGGGGCTCGCGGCCGCCGCCGCGGATGGCCGGCTCTGGGAGCTGTGGTACACGTCGGTCCCGAGCCCGGACCAGACGGCGACCTATATCGCGGACGCCCTGGCGGGCCAACGAGCCGGGCACATGCTGCCATGGGCCGTGCGCGAATTGACCTCGGGGGCGATCGTCGGGAGTACGCGGTACCATGATATCGTCGCGCCGATCGATCGCGTTGAGATCGGCTACACGTGGTATGCCGCCACCTGGCAACGAAGCCACGTGAACACGACCTGCAAGCTGCTCCTTCTCGGACACGCCTTCGAGACGCTCCATTGCGCCGTGGTCGGGCTGCGAACCGACAACTTCAATTTCGCCAGTCAACGCGCTATCGCGGCACTCGGCGCCAGGAAGGACGGCGTGATCCGCCATCACCACGCTCGCCGCGACGGCACGGTACGCGACACGGTGATGTACAGTCTCCTCGCCGCGGAATGGCAGGACGTCAAGCGGCACCTCCTCACCCGCTTGGCGCGGCACGCCCGTGTCAGAGACTGAGGCTGGCGCGCCGCCGCGCAGCCCAGGCGCGCTGGTGGCGCTCGGAGGTGACCCGTCGCTGTTGTCCGGGAATGTCCCTCAATCCGACCGCAACGTCACCGCGGGGTCCACCCGGATCGCCCGGCGGGCCGGCAGCAGGGTCGCCAGGCTCGCCGCGAGCAGGAGCAACCCGAGCATTCCGAGGAACGCCAGCGGATCGAGTCCGCTCACCCCATAGAGCGCGCCGCGGATCACCTGGCCCGCGCCGGCCGCGAGTGCCATGCCGATCACCGCCCCGGCCGCGACCGGTACCAGCCCCTGCCGGAACACCAGCCGCAGGATGTCGCCGCGCCCTGCACCCAGCGCCACCCGCACCCCGATCTCCCGGGTCCGCTGGCTCACCGCGTAGCTCACCACCCCGTACACCCCGACCACCGCCACCAGCGCCGCGAGCAGGCCGAGCAGCGACGCCAGCATCGCCCCCACCTCGACCGGCTTGCGCCACAACGCCAGCCGCTCCTCCATCGGCTCGACCAGCGCCAGCACGTTGCGGTCCAGGCTCCGCACCGCCTGCGCCGCGGCGGCGCGCAGCGCGCCCGGATCTCCCGTGGTGCGGAGCAGCAGCCGTCCCTCCGGCCTGGCGGCATTCGCCGCCTCGTAAAAGAACGGCCCGTCCAGCTCGGCGAGGGAGGAGCTCCGCACGTCGGCGGCCACCCCGACCACCTCGTAGCGAATCGAGTCGGTGCTGCTCAGAAACTGCCGGCCCAGCGGGTCCCGCTCCCCGAAGAAGCGCCGCGCGAACGCCGGGGTGATCACCGCGGGGATCGGCGCGCCCGCCCGGGGCTCGTCCGCGCGGAAGGTCCGGCCCCGGAGCAGAGGGATTCCCATGGTCCTGAAGTACGATCCCGAGACCACGTTCCAGAGCACCGTGACATCCTGGCCCTCGCTCCGGATGCCGGTGGTGCGGCGGCCGGTGAGCGGCAGCGATCCGGTCGCCGCCACGGTCTCGACACCCGGAAGCGCGGCCAGCCGGTCCGCCAGCTCCCGCATGAACGCCGCCGTCCTCGGCTCGTCATAACCCGCTTGCCGGAGCTCGGTCTCCACCACCAGGAGGTTCCGGGTCTCAAACCCGGGATCGATGGAGCGCGCCCGCACCACCCCGCGGGTCAGGAGCCCGCCGACGATGAGCAGCAGCAGGCAGCCCGCTACCTCGAGTGCCACCACGCCGTTCCGGAGGCGTGAGACACGCGAGCGGCCCCCGCCGGCCGCGTCGCCCTTGAGCACCGCCACGAGATCGAGCCGGCTCTCCTGCATCGCGGGGAGCAGCCCGAAGCCGAGCGCGGCGAGCCCCGCGAGCAGGAAGGCGTAGAGGAATATCCCGAGGTCCGGGGCGAGGTTGACCGTGAGCTGCTGCCCGGGCAGCGCGCGCAGCAGGAGCGGCGGCAGCCAGCGGGCCAGGAGCAAACCGGCGGCTCCGCCGAGCAGGGCGAGCAGTGCGCTCTCGGTCATGAATTGCGCGACCAGGCGGCGGCGCCCCGCGCCGAGGGAGAGCCGGATCCCGACCTCGCGCCGGCGGGCGGCCGCCCGCGCGAGCAGGAGATTCATCACGTTGGCGCAGGCCATCAGCACCACCAGCCCGACCAGGGTGAGCGCGGCCACGGCCACGACGCGGCCCAGGCGGCGCATTTCGGGATTGTTGGTCAGGGTGCCCCGGTTGAGCACGACCGTGGTGGTGCGGCCCGGGTTACTCGCGTCGGCCCGCCTCGCCACCAGCTCGAGCTCCGCGCGCGCCCGTGCCGCGGCGACGCCGGGAGCGAGCCGCCCGATCGCGGTGAGCCAGCTGGACTCCCGGTTGGCCAGCCAGTCGAGCTCCCAGAGCTGCCCCTGCATGGTGACCGGCGCCCAGAACTCCGCCGCCCGGAGCTCGGTGCCCCCGAATCCCCGCGGGGCCACTCCCACGATGGTGTAGACGCGGCTGTTGAGCGTGAGCGGCTTTCCGAGCACGGCGGGATCCGAGCCGAGCCGGCGCCGCCAGAACCCGTCACTCACCACCACCACCGGACTGGCACCGGGCCGCTCGCATTCCTCCGGCGTAAACGGCCGCCCCAGCGCCATCGGCACTTCCAGCACCTGGAAATAGTTGCAGGTGGCGAGCTGGCCGTGCACGCCGAGGGCCTCCTGGCCCGCGGCCGAGACGCCGATCTCGCCGTACGCGGCGAGCCCGGAGAGGGTGCGCGCGGCGTCGCGGTAGTCCCGGTACTCGGGATAGGAGATCATGGTCGGGGTGCCGAACACAGCACGCGACACCTTGCCGCGCATCTCCTGGAACAGGGTCACCACCCGCTCCGGGTGGCCCACCGGCAGGGGCCGGAGCGCGATCCCGTAGATCAGCGTGAAGATCGCGGTGTTGACGCCGAGCCCGAAGGCCAGCGTCAGCACCGCGGTGAGGGCGAAGGCGGGACTCCGGCGCAGGGTGCGGAGCGCGTAGCGGAGGTCCCGTCCCAGCGCATCGAGCCAGCGAACCCGTCGGGATTCGTAGAAGCGCTCGGTGGCGTGGGTGACGTTGCCGAAGGCGCGCCGGGCCGCGTGGCGCGCTTCCTCGGGCGACAGGCCCTGGCCGGCGAGCCGGTCCGCCTCCAGCTCCAGGTGGCTCCGGACCTCCGCCTCGAAATCGCGCTGGGAGCGCCGGCGGAAGAACATCTCAGGCCCTGCTCCCCTCGGCGCCGAGCACCGAGGAGATCGCGGAGACCAGCGCGCGCCACTGGCTCACCTCGCGGGTCAGCTGGGCGCGCCCCGCCCGGGTCAGCTCGTAGAATCGGGCCTTCCGGTTGTTCTCGGAGGTGCCCCACTTGGCGCGGATCCACTTGCGGCCTTCGAGCCGCTGCAGGGCGGGGTAGAGCGACCCGTGATCCACCAGCAGCGCGTCCTGGGAGCCCTGCTCGATGGCCCGGGCGATGCCCTGGCCGTGCCGGGGCCCCAGCACCAGGGTCCTGAGGATCAGCAGATCGAGGGTGCCCTGCAGCAGGGCCACCCGCTCGGGCTCGTCGGCTCGGGTAGACACTCTCCCTGAGTATCGCGCCTCTCTGGTAGAATGTCAACCTGAGACCGCCGCGGGACGGTTCGTCGGCCCGGCCACGGGAGTCGGGGGAGGCCTCGCCGCTCCGGAAGGTGGCTGCCGGCTCGCCTCGCTGGGCGCTCCTTTCGGTCGCCGCCGGCTGCCCTTAGGTTCCGTCATGACCAAGCGTCCGAAGAAGGCCTCCCCCCCCACTCCGTCCCCCGACCCCCACGTCGCCGCCTTTCGGGCCCTCCGGGATCTGAAGCAGGCGTTCAAGCCGGAGCCGAAGTTTTCCGCTCCGAAGGCCCAGAAGCCCCGAGCGAAACAGCAGCTTCGCCGTCGTCCATAAGACGGGGCGGTTCGCTGCCGCCGGAGCTCGCGGATATGGCCGCTTCCTGTTTTCAATCGGGAATGAATTCTTGAACGGCCCCGTGATTCACCTCGGACACGGGACCCGGACTGGGGAAAACCCCGGATCGGGTCCATCTTACGATCAAGGACCTCGTCGTCCTCGTCCAGCGGGGCCGCTGGTCGGACCCGCACCAGGCGGTTGCCTCAATCGGATGAACCCAACATGTCCCCCGCTTCCACTCTCCTCGGCATCACGCTCCTGATCGGTACCGCCCCGCCGGCCCAGCGGCCGGCCGACCTGCGCATCGAATCCCCAGACCGGCAAGCCCGCGTCGGCGCCCGGCCGGAAGACGTCGCCTCCATGGATGCCATCCTCGCCGCGCTCTACGATGTGATCTCGGGCCCGGCCGGCCAGCATCGGGACTGGGACCGCATGCGGGCACTGTTCGCCCCGGGCGCCCGGCTCATCCCCACGGTGTATCGCCCCGACAGTGTCCCGGCGCTGCGCCTCTTGGATGTCGAGCAGTACGTGACCCAGGTGGGGCCCCGGCTCGAGTCCGGCGGGTTCTTCGAGCGGGAGATCGCCCGGCGGGTGGAGCGGTACGGCGGCGTGGTCCACGTCTTCAGCACGTACGAGAGTCGCCGGGCCAGCGCCGACCCGACCCCGTTCGCCCGCGGGATCAACAGTATCCAGCTCTGGTTCGATGGCCGGCGGTGGTGGGTCGTCACGGTGTACTGGGAATCGGAGCGGGCGAACAACCCGATCCCGGAGGCGTACCTCAAGAGTCCCGGCGGCTGAGGCGGTTGCTCCAGAGGATGGCCAGCGTGCGGGTGGTGCAGGACGCGTCGGTGGAGGCGCTCCGGAACGCGGGGCGCACCGCGAAGCAGATCGCCGACAGCTCAGTAGACGATGAGCACCGGCCGGGGGCGGGTGGTTGTCGTGCCGTCCCCGAGTTTGCCGAACGTGTTCGAGCCCCAGCAGTAGGCGACCCCATTGAACGTCGTTGTGCATGCGTGCCGGCCTCCGCCCGCGATTCCGGTCGGGTTGACGTTGCCGGCGACCGGCTGCGGAGTGAGGTGACTGGTGAGGGTCCCGATCCCCAGCTCGCCCTCGAGGTTTCTCCCCCAGCAGTACAGCGCCTGGTCGTTGGCTTCCGCGCAACTGAACTGGCCACCCACCTCGATGCGCACGAAACTCACGCCGCCCGCGACGAGGACGGGAACCGTGCGCGGCGTGGTCGTGCCATCGCCGAGCTGGCCGTCCGCATTCTCCCCCCAGCAGTACACCTCGAGAGCGCCCGTCACGCCGCAGGTGTGATTGCCGCCGGCGCTGATCTCGATGAACCGGTGCCCTCCCGCGACCGGCACCGGACTGTTCCGTGCGGTCGTCGAGCCGTCCCCCAACTGTCCGGACGTGTTGTCGCCCCAGCAATACGCCGTGCCGGTCGCGGTCGCGACCGCGCAGGTATGGTCGGTCCCGGCCGTCACAGCGCTGAACGAGATTCTTCCTGCGACCGCGACTGGCGCGGTTCGCTGCGCGTTTGTGCTGTCGCCGAGTTGGCCCTGATCGTTCGCACCCCAGCAATGGACGTAGGTGGAATCCGGAATGGGCACCGCGACCGCACAGGTGTGCGCGCGGCCCGCCGCTACCCCGGCGAACGAAATGCCGCCACTGACGAGGGTGGGGAAAATGCGGCGATCCTGCTGACTGGCGATCCCCAGTTGACCTGAGGAATCGGAGCCCCAGCAGTACAATTCGCCGACGGACGTCGTGGCGCAGGTATGGCCGTCGCCAAGGGCAAGGTGAACGAAGCTCGCGTGGGGCGGGTCGAACGGTACGCGGACGGGGAGAGCGCTGGGCGTCAGCGTGCTGTCTCCCAGCTCTCCGTTCGCATTGCGCCCCCAGCAATACACCCCATACCCGACGACCGCACAGGTGTGGTCGGTGCCCGGTTCAACGACAGCGGGGACCAGGGGAACGACGATGTTGAATGCCGAGCTGGGGGCAGGCGTCAGCGTTCCCGAGGCGGCGACGAGCGCATAGCCGCGAGCCCGTTCGGTGAGACGCAGGTTCGCAAACGTCGCGAGACCGTCCACGGCGGCGACAGTCGTCGTGCCTCCAAGCGCGGCGCCGGAGGGGTTTGCTCCCAATGCGAGCATCACGGTGTTCGTCGCGCCGGCGATGCGGGCGCCGGAGGCGCCACGCACCTCGACCGTCACCGGTGGCGCGATGGTTGAATCACGTAGCGCCTGGCTCGGCTGAATCGTGAACGCGAGCTGTGTTGGCGCGGGTGGCGGTGGCGGCGGCGGCGGGCCCGACGGCTCCCTGCCGCCGCAGCCCCCGGCGAGCGTCATGACGGTGAGTGTCCAGAGCCTGCAGTCGGCCGGGCGATGTCGCATGTCGACCTAAGGTTCATATCCCATCCCTTGGGACGCAAGGAGGAGGTGCGCGCAATCGTTCCCAAAACCGGTATGATCATTCCCGATATGGGAACGAAACAACTCGCCCGCACCGGCCGCCGCCGCGGCGTGACGTGACCGCGCCCCGCGTCCTCCTCTCCTGGAGCTCGGGGAAGGACAGCGCCTGGACGCTGCACCTGCTGCGCCGTCGGGGGATCGAAGTCGTGGGGCTGCTGACCACGTTTAACGAAGCGGCGGACCGCGTTGCGATGCACGCGGTGCGCCGCACCCTGGTCGAGGCGCAGGCCGCGGCCGCTGGACTCCCGCTGTGGCCGGTCCCGCTTCCCTGGCCCTGCTCGAACGTCGAGTACGAGCAACGCATGTCGGCCGCGATCGCGCGCGCCCGGGATGACAGGATCACCCACGTGGCCTTCGGGGACCTGTTCCTCCAGGAGATTCGCGATTACCGGATCCGCCAGCTCGCGGGGACGGGGATCGAGCCGTTGTTCCCGTTGTGGGGCGGCCCCGGCGAGACGCCGGCCCTGGCCCGGCGCATGGTGGATGCCGGCCTGCGCGCGGTGCTGACCTGCGTCGACCCCAAGCAGCTGGCGGCGTCGTTCGTGGGGCGGCAGTACGACGCGGCCCTGCTCGCCGACCTTCCGCCCGGCGTGGACCCGTGCGGGGAGCGCGGCGAGTTCCACACCTTCTGTTTCGCCGGACCGATGTTCGGCGCGGACATCCCGGTCCGGGTCGGCGAGACGGTCTGCCGAGACGGCTTCTGGTTCGCCGACCTCGTCCATCAGGAGCCGGTGCCAGCTCCACCCTGCCTGGCGCGTTCGAAGTAGTCCGCTACCACCTCGAGCTCGCCGGCGAGCACGACATCGGGCGTTTTCCGGTAGCGAACTTCGACCCGACGCTCGTCGGCGTCCGCGGGCTGGTGAACATCTCCTCCGACCTCAACCGGAGCCGCTTCGTCCAGTACCACACCGAGTCCCGGAGCGTGGGATCCAACACCCGGCTCCGCTGGACCGTCGAGCCCGCCGGCGACCTGCTGGTCGTCTACAAGAACAACCTGACCGTCCTCGACACCACTGGCGCCTCGAGTCCAACCAACTCCTGCTCCCGGCCAAGGTTCCGTCCGCCTTCCGGTACTGACCCCCAGCCCAATGCCGACACCCGTGCAGCGAACTGCACCCCAATAGGTGGTCTGGGATAATTCGGTTTGCCGACCGGTTCCAGCCCCGCCAGAGAATCCAGCAGGATGACGTTCCCGACCTCGCTGTTGGGGAGCCAGACATAATCGCAGTCAGGGCTTAGATATGGTATTGGTTTTGCTGAGAAAACGTGGACACCGAGTCAGGCCGGAAGCATTCTCCCACGCGCGAATTCCGGTCTGCAAACCCTGGCCGTTTCCAACAGGTCAGCACCGTCAAAGCGTTTGACGATGGTATGGGCAGCATATTGTCCACCTTAAAGCGAACGGAACGAAGATGAAAAAGCCGATCACGGAACAACATGCTTCCGGTCTGGTTTCTTTTCTCGTTCCCGTGGTAGCCGTGGTCACGGCATGTACCGCACCTATAGAACCCATGGCACCTGCCGCCCCCAGCGTACGTATCGCATCCGCCGCACCTGGGCGGATTGCAGCGACTTTCAGCCGCAGCATCACCATCGATTTCACCCTGGTTCCAAACACCGACCAGGAGAATTTCCCGGTGTTGATCAGCGGTACCTATGATGGCACGGGCGGAACACCCGATTTGCGCACCACTGGAAATGGCGGCAAGGTTCAGAGCGCGAGCGGATATGATGTTGGCTTCTACACCAATTCCAGTTGTTCCAAGGGAAAAATGCGCTGGGAGACGGAGAAGTACACCGCGCAAACCGGCGAAGTGGTCTATTGGGTCAGAGTTCCTAC
>DASYRI010000166.1:0-7075 GCA_036004545.1 Gemmatimonadales bacterium | reverse complement strand
CCAGCGGCGCACGCTCGCGATGAGGCTCCGCGCGGCGAGCCAGAGCACCAGCACCGCGACCCCTTCAGCCACGGCGACGAACACCCCGTCGCGGAGCTGGCCCACCTGGATCAGCGAGAGTGATATCACGCTCGCGGCGAGCAGCGCGCCCGCGAGCCACGCCAGCCGGTCCCGGCCGCCTCCGCGCGCGGCCGGATCCACGTCGCGCCGGAGCGTCAGCAGCGGCGAAATCCGCCGGATGCCGACCAGCGGCAGGGTGGCGAAGATGCCCGCCACCCAGAGCCCGAGGCCCATGCCGAGCAGAATCGAGCGGGGCGAGGGCGCGACGTGGACGTCGAGCGGAAGGAGGCCCCGGAAGAGGAGCGGCAGCACCTGCTGGAGTCCCATCCCGAGCAGCGCGCCGGCCGCGCTGCCGAGCGCGCCCATCACCAGCGCCTGGAGCAGGTACACCGCGAAGACCTGGCGCGAGGTGGCGCCGAGGCAGCGCAGGACCGCGATGGTATCGAGCTTCCGCTTGATGAAGACGTGCACCGCGCTCGCCACGCCGAGTCCGCCCAGCAGCAGCGCCACCAGGGCGACGAGTCCCAGGTAGTTCCCCAGCCGGGTTAGCGCGCCGGTCAGATCGGCCCGGTCGTCCTCCACGGTGCGGACCCGGACCCGCTCGGTCCGGAGCGGCTTCCGGTACCGCTCGGCGAGCGGTTGCGCGGCGGCGCCAGCGGGCAGCTGGATCAGCGCCTCGTATTCCACCAGCGACCCGAAGCGAAGCAGGCCGGTGGCCGGGAGCGCGCTCGCGGGGATGTACACCCGGGGGCCGAGCGCCGCGGCGACGCCCACGTCGCCCGGGATGTTGAGGAAGGTGGCGACGATCGGGAAGCGGCCCTGGCCCAGGGCCAGTGTGTCGCCGACGTGCGCGGCGAGGGCCGCGAGCAGCGTCGGGTCCACGATCGCCCCGCCCGCGGCGATGAACCGGGTCCATTGCCCGGCCGGCTCGGTCACGATGGTGCCGTAGAACGGGTAATCCCCCTCCACGGCGCGCACCTGCACCAGGTGGACGCCGGTGGTGCGGGGCACGTAGGCCATCCCGGCGAAGGCGGTAACCCGCGCCTTCTTTCCACCGTCTCCCAGCCGAGCCGGGTTAGGGGCGACGAGCGAGTCGAGCAGCGCCTCTACCCGGGGCGAGAACCGCTGCCGGCTCGAGAAGGCGATATCGGCACCCAGGAGCGCGCGCGCCTGCTCGGCCACCGAGGTGCGGAGGTTCTGGGTGAACGAGTTGATCGCGACCAGCGCGGCCACGCCCGCCGTCACCGCGCCGGTGAGGAGCCAGAGCCGCCGCCGGCCCGAGCGGCTCTCCCGCCAGGCCATCCGGAGAACGAACCGGGGGCCGATCACGCGGCGGCTCCGCCCCCGCCCGCCGCGCCGGTGTCCTCGACGATCCGCCCGTCGAAGAGATGGATGGTGCGGCGGGCCCGCGCGGCGAGATCGTGGTCGTGGGTGACCAGCACCAGCGTCGTGCCGAGCTCGCGGTTGAGCGCCACCATCGTATCAATGATCGTGGCGCCGGTCTTCGCGTCGAGATTCCCGGTGGGCTCGTCGGCGAAGAGGATCTGGGGGCGGATGCTGAAGGCGCGGGCCAGCGCCACCCGCTGCTGCTCGCCGCCGGAGAGCTGCGCCGGGTAGTGGTGGGTCCGGTCGCCCAGGCCGACCCGGTCGAGCAGCTCCTGGGCCCGCGCCTCCGCCGGCTCGCCCCGGAGCTCGAGCGGCACTTGCACGTTTTCCCGCGCGGTGAGCGTGGGGATCAGCTGAAAGGACTGGAAGACGAAGCCCACCTTCTCGGCGCGAAGCCGGGCCCGCTGGTCCTCGCTGAGCGCGCCGAGGTCCTGCCCGTCGAGCCGAATGCGCCCGGCGCTCGGCCGGTCGAGCCCGGCCAGCAGCCCGAGCAGGGTCGTCTTCCCGCTGCCGCTCGGACCCACGATGGCCAGGAATCCGCCGCGCTCGAGCGCGAAGGTGATATCGTTCAGCACCGTGAGGGGCCGCCCGCCGGAGAGGTAGGTCTGGGTGAGCGACTCACAGCGCAGCATGCGGCGACTCCGGGGGGAGACGGACGAGGAATGATAGCTCGATACGGGAAACCGGCCGCGGCCTCCATTAGTTTCACGGTGCTGCCCTGATGGCTCCTCGTTTCGTCCTCCTCGCGGCCGGCCTGGCACTCGCCTTTGTGTCCGTTGCGGTACCCGCAGGTGCTCAGCCGCTTCCCACCCAACTGCCCCTGAGCTCGCCGGCCCCGGACAGCTTCCTCGTGGTCTTGGAGACGACGAAGGGCCATGTGGTGATCAAGGCGCACCGCTCCTGGTCGCCGCTCGGCGTCGATCGCCTGTACCATCTGGCAGCCAGCGGGTTCTACAACGGCGCCGTGATTTACCGCGTCGGTCCCACCGTCAGCTATCCCGGCGGCTTCGTCGTCCAGTTCGGGCTAAGCAACGACTCGGTCGTCAATCTTGCCTGGATCGCGGCGGGCATTGCCGATGAGCCGCTGCGGGAGCACCATCGGCGAGGGAGGGTCATGTTCGCCCGGGAGGGGCCTCACACCCGAAGCATCGAGCTGGCCATCGATCTCAGCCCCAACACCGGCCTGGATACCGTCCGCTACAAGAAGGTCGTCGGCTTCCCGCCGATCGGGGAAGTCGTCGAGGGCATGGCCGTCCTGGATTCGTTGAATCGTCGCTACGGGAACGCCCCGCTCCAGCATGAAGACTCCATCGCGGTCGCTGGGCTCCGGTACCTGGACCGGGCTTTTCCCGGTCTCGACCGGGTTGAGCGCGTCTCGGTGGTGAGAGAATGGCCGGAGGATGACCTCGAGGAGGCCACGATCCGGTACCACACGCATGGTGGCCCGGCCGCTCCATACGAGGACATTGAAATCGAGAAACGGGGCCTGAGGTATGGTTTGCACTGGAAGACCGGGGATTACCTTCACCGGGAGCCCACTCACGAAACCAGGAAGAGAATCACGAAGGGTGACTTCATGAGGGTGTGGAGATCAGTCGAAGAGAACAACATTCGGTCGAGCAGAACGGAAGATAAAGACCTGCCACCTCCCGATGGCAATGTCTACCAGCTGAAAGTCGAATGGAAAGGGTCTCGGGGATCGAGCGGGTCGACAGAAATCAGTTGTCGTGAAGCGACGGATTCATACAAGGCAATCGAACCCGTAGTTGCGCTATTGAAGCGTCTATCCCGACGGACCAGTCGCCGGCCGTCCGGTGGGTATTAAAGGATTCGCTGAGGGGCGGCCGGAGGGGGGCGCCTCGGCGGAAAGGAGCGTAGTACCGCCCAGTGCGCCGGGGATCAATCGGGGTGAAAAACGGACGTGCCTGAGCAGCCAGGGGATTCACCGACCGCAGGCGAAGTGATCGAGCGGGCGTTGGGCGAGCGTTTCACCGCCGGCGATGGGATTCCCTGGACGCTCACGCTCCGGCCCGCCGCCTCGCCGCAAGCCATCGAAGCGTTCGCGGATCGGCTGCCGGGACCGCTCCCCGGGGAGATTCGCGAGCTGCTCAGCATCGCCAGCGGGTGCGATTTCGTTCCGGGTCCGGCCAAACGGACGGGCTCGTGGAAGGTGCCGGACATCGTCGAGCAGGGTGTGCCGGTCCGCTTCCTTGCCGAGGAGTTTTTTCACCTGGACGAATTCCCCTTCGGCCATGGCATTGCCGGGGACACGTTCGGGAATCACTGGATCGTGGATATCCGGACGGACACGGGTGCATGGGGACCGGTGTTCTTTGCCTGCCATGATCCGCAGTTCGTCGCGATCCAGGCCCCGAACCTGGCTGGCTTCCTCGATCAGGTGTTCGATCTCGGCCGTGCCGGGCGGACCAGTGCTCTGCAATTGATGAAGGACGCGCGAGTCGGCTGGCTGCACCTGCAGGGACCGCACCGCATGGCGGCCCGGCAGGCGCGCGGTTCGGCCGAGCAAGTCGTAGCCGCTTTTGCCATCCAGCTGCCCGACACCTTCGACCTGGTGGACCTGCGAGACGCCGCGACAGGAACGGGCTTCGAGTGGGCTGATGAGGAGGTCAGGCGGTTCGGCGCCGAGCTCCTCTTCGGCGTGGCCCCGGCCCCGGAGCGAAAGGGATTCCTGGGGAGACTCTTCGGGCGTGGCTGACAGGAGGAAGAATCGAGCGGGTTCCGGGGCGGGTGCTGAAGGCGCAGGCCGGCGCCACCCGCTGCTGCTCGCCGTCGTCATCGTGCCGCCCCCGCTCGGACCCACGATGGCCAGAAACCCGCCTCGCTCCAGCGCGAAGGTGATATCGTTCAGCACCGTGAGGGGGCGCCCGCCGGAGATACAGGTCCGGGTGAGCCACTCACAGCGCAGCATGCGGCGACTCCGGGGGAGGGGGGAGACGGAAGAGGAATGAGAGCTCGATACGGGAAACCGGCCGGGGCGGTATTACTGCTCGTGTTACTCGGCTGCGGCGGGCGGGACCGCGCGGCCGGCCGAGACACCGCCCGCGTATCCAGCTCCCCTGAAGCACAGGCGAGGGTCTCGCAGCCGGATTCCCGCCCGGCCATCGTCTTCCTCGGCACCAGCCTGACCGCGGGTTACGGGCTCCCCGATCCATCGCTCGCCTTTCCCGCGCTCATCCAGGCCAAGCTCGACTCGGCGGGGCGCCGCTTCCGGGTCGTCAACGCGGGCATCAGCGGCGAAAGCTCTGCGGGGGCGCTGAGCCGGATTGACTTGCTGCTCACCCGCGAGACCGTGGCGGTGCTGGTGGTGGAGACCGGGGCCAACGACGGGCTCCGCGGGCAGGAGCCGGATTCGGTGCGGGCGCGGATCCAGGCGATCTTCGACCGGGCCCGGCTCGCCAATCATTCTCCCCGGCTGGTGCTTGCCGGGATGGAGGCACCGCCCAACCTGGGCGAGAGCTACACCAGCCGATTCCGCGCCCTCTTCCCCTCGGTGGCCCGCGCCAACGGCGCCGAGCTGATTCCGTTTCTCCTCGCCGGCGTCGCCGGGGTGGATTCGCTCAATCAGGAGGATCGGATTCATCCCACGGCGGCGGGAGCGAAGGTGGTCGCGGAGAATGTGTGGACGGTATTGGAGCGGGTGACGCGGGAGCCGTGGCGGTAGGCGGTGTGATGCGGGCGGCGCGCTACACGAAGAATCGTGGGTCGAAGTAGAAGCAGCCTACTCCCGAGATCCAGATAGGGCGGGCAACCCGATCTAACGCCAGCCGCCGCCCGGATCGCCCGCAGCACCTCAATCAGCGGCTTGGCGTTCGTCTCCACCACGTGCAAGCCCAGGCGTTTGCCGCTCGGACCGATGACCCCGAGCATACAGCGTGCCGCGTGGACGTGCAGGCCGATATATCGATCCGTTGGCGTTCTCTTGGCAGAAAGGCGGCGCAGCTCTTCCGGTTCTCGGTCGCCGTCTGCACCAACCCCAGCACCTGCTTCTGGCCCGTGACCGTCACCCCCACCGCGATCACCAACTCAGCCTCTGCGAAGCGCTTCCCGTCGAGGAACAGCGCCACCCACTCCTCCTGATCCAAGGGCCGCTCCTCCAGCATGGCCAAGTGGCGCGCGCTCGTACGAATGAAACCGCGGGGAGACCGTCGCGCGACTGAGCCCAAAGGCCTCCGGCACCGCCTCGGCACAGGCCGCTTACTCGCGACAGGCAATCCCGCCCAGCAGCCGCCGGAACAACCCCTCGTCCAGCGCCCGCGGCTCCTGCAGCGCCGCAAAGCTCGCCAGCGGAACCTCGAACTGCCGCTGGCGATCACGGAACAGCGGCACCGCGACCGCGAGCTTCTGCTCCGCCAGGTACACCGATCCCGGCTGCCGGCCCCACCGCACTTTGTCCGGCCGGCCATCCTGGCGCGCGTAGCGCGGACCGGCCAGGCGCGTCACCTCCGCCGAGCTCCGCCGCGACGGCGGCCAAGCCCAGCGGGATCAAGGCCTGGATCGCTGCCACCCGGGCGTCTACCGCCGGGGCCACCAGCGCCGGTGCCGGCCGCATGACCCGGAGTCCCTTCCCCTTCCGTCGCAGTTGTCGTATCGTCTGCATGGGTGGTGTCCTTGTGCTGTGAGTGGCGACTTCTTCGCGGAAGACCTCCACTCTAGTAACGAGGCACCACCTGATTCTCAACCAAAGATAGGATTCACCCGGAGTGGTGATGGCACTGCGCATACTCACAACGGTGAACTACTCCGCCGGTGAAAACGCTCCTGGGGACAGCGGACTAATGTTTACTACGGGGCTGATCGCTAGCCTCGTCGAATACGATCCAAGCCTGCATTTCTACGTTCTCGTTCCGAACGACCATTACCATGCATGGTCGGCCCTCTTGCCGAGTAAGAGGGTGACGCCGATCCCGCTTCCAATGGCTCCCAGGTTGCACGGGGGTGACTTCCAATTCGAGCCGACGGCAATCTACAATGCCTTCGACTTCAAACGGTTCGACATAGACGTACTCTTCTTGAATCAGTTGGAAACTGTTCCCGCGTTCCTGCAGTTCCTCAACAGGCATATGTTTCACAACGTACCCGCCGTTTCTTATGTGCACTGGTTCGACACACGTCGACCGTCTACTCCGAAACAGCGGCTCCACTTTCCAGCACTACTGGCCGCCCTTGCGGGAATGGAGGCTTCGACAGCAATCGGTTGCAATTCGGCATTTGGCCGCGACAAGGTTCTCCTCGCAGCTGGTCGCTGGTTCAATCAGGCGACCCTATCAAGCCTTGCGGAACGTATGGTTGTTCTTCCACCCGGGGTCTCAGTTCGCGAGATCATTGCCCAACGTAGCTGTCGTAAGCGCGGGCGCGCTCGAGCCATCGTGAGCCACAGGCTGCTGAAGTACACTGGGGTGCGGCATCTCTTGGTTGCAACACTCCCCCGACTGCTTCGGAATCGTTGTGATCTGGAAGTCCTCGTAACGAACCCAACTCGGGTCAGGCTTCCGCGCGGCATCACTGAGCTGCCCAGGTTACGTGTGGCAACCCTCTCGCGGGCTGACTATATCAAGGCGCTCTGGGAGAGCGACATCGTGATCGCACCACACCGAGCGACGCACTGGTC
>DASYRI010000165.1:0-9759 GCA_036004545.1 Gemmatimonadales bacterium | reverse complement strand
GCGTGGGCCCGGCGCCAGAGGCCCTCGCCCTCGGTGGAGAACTTGATGTCGCGAAGATCGTGATTGTAGCCGCACTCGCCGTGCTGGAGATCGCCGAGCAGCTCTTTCCGCGCGAGGTTGAGCCCGAGCATCTCCAGCCGGTCGTAGCAACAGTTCTCCATCATCACGCAGTGCTTCTCGAGCTTTTCCGCCATCTCGACCAGCGCCCAGCAGTCGTCCACCGTGTACGCCGCCGGCACCTCGGTGGCGGCATGTTTCCCACTCTTCATCGCGGCGAGGCAGATGGGAACGTGCCATTCCCACGGCGTGGCGTTGAAGACGAGGTCCAGCTCCTCCTCGGTGCAGAGCCGCTCGAAGTCGCGGGGGCCGCGGGTGTAGGCTGTGGGCTCGGGCCGGCCCAGCTCGCGGATCTTCGCCTGCCACTTTGCTACCTTTTCCGGCACGATGTCGCAGAGCGCCTTGATCTCGACGCCTTCGAGCGTCAGCAGGTTCTCGACGTGGCTGCTCCCCTGGCCGCCGACGCCGACGAAGCCGATCCGCACGCGCTCCATCGGGGGAGCCCGGAACAGCAATGATCCGGCATCAGTGGGCAGTTGGCGGTGGGCAGGGGGCAGGGCCTCGGCCACCACTGTGCCGATCCCCGCGGCGCCGGCGGCCTTGAGGAACTCTCTGCGGGATTGATCAAGCCCCGTGGTCTCATCCATCGTCGGCTCCCTAGCTGCCTAGCTCCCTAGCTCCCTAGCTCGCTGGCGCCCCCGCCAGCCGCTTGACCAGCTCGTACCAGTACTCCGCCGCCTGGTGGTACTCCTTGACGCCCACCCGCTCGTCGCGCCCGTGAGCCCGCGAATCGTTCATGTCCTCGAAGACCGCCCCCACGCCGTAGGTCGGGATGCCCCCGTTCCTGGTGTAGAGTCCGTCGGTGGCGCCGGTGGACATCTCCGGAACGATCGGCACGCCGGGCCAGTACTTCTTCGCCAGGGCCTCCACCGGACCCATGACGTTCGGCGTGAGCGGCGATGGCGGGCTCGGGTGGGCGTCGGCCGCCCGCGAAAAGTGGATCGCGGTATCCGCCACCACCCGTTTGAGCGCGGCCTCGATGCTGTCCACCGATTCGTCGGGTTCGATCCGGCAGTTCACCGTGGCGCGGGCCAGCTGGGGGAGGGCGTTGTCGGCGTGGCCGGCGAAGAGCCGGGTGGCGACGCAGGTGGTGTGGAGTACCGAGTTGTAATACGGCGACGCCGCCGAGAGCCGCCGGGCGGCGGCGGCGTCGCCGGTCTTCGCCACCAGGCGCATGTCCGCCGCCACCGCGGGCGCTTCGGCGGCCGCGCCGCGGCTGAAGAACGCGCGGGTGACCTCGTTGAGGCGCACCGGGAACTGGTGGTCCGCCAGCCGCGCCAGGCCGCGGGCGAGGTGGGAGATCGCGTTGTCGGGCACCGGTCGCGAGCTGTGGCCGCCCTTGTTCCGGACCTCGAGGGTGAAGCTCTGGTAGACTTTCTCCGCCGCCTGCACGTTGAAGCGGATCGGTTTGCCGTCCTTGTAGTCGCCGCCGCCCCCGTCGGTGTTGAGGGCGAATTCCGCATCCACCAGGTCCCGATGCTCGGCCACCAGCCAGCGGATGCTCTCGCCGGTGGTCTCCTCGTCGGCGGTGAGCACGATGATGAGGTCGCGGTCGGGGACGAAACCTTCCTTCTTGTAGCGGATGAAGTTGGCGACCAGCATCGCCGCGCCGTCCTTTACGTCGCTGGTGCCCCGGCCGTAGTAAAACCCGTCCTTCTCGACGAACTGGTAAGGATCGGTGGACCAGTCCTCCTTCCGCGCGTCCACCACGTCCAGGTGCGCCATGAGGAGGATCGGCTTCCGCCCTCCGGTCCGCCCGCGGTAGCGGGCGACGAGGCTCTGGTACCGCGGACTGTAGCCGGTGACCTGGACGTCGGCGGCGGGCAGCCCGGCCGCCACGAGCCGGTCGGCCAGCGCCTTCGCCGCTTCGGGCGTATGACCGGCCGAATCGCTGGTGTTGATCTCGATCAGCTGCTTCAGGATCTCCCGCTCCAGGCGCTTCGCCTCCGGGTCCTTGCCGTTCTGGGCGGCGAGCGGCGTGGCGAGGAAGGCGGCGAGCGCGAGGGCGCGAATGCGTCGGGGGGTCATGGCGA
Organism: Gemmatimonadales bacterium; assembly: GCA_036004545.1. Taxonomy (GTDB): domain Bacteria; phylum Gemmatimonadota; class Gemmatimonadetes; order Gemmatimonadales; family GWC2-71-9; genus JABFSM01. The sequence goes on along the minus strand of DASYRI010000165.1, from coordinate 7,609 downwards.
CCAGGGTGGAGAGGGGTATGAGTGGCTCGTGATGCCGGAATCTGGCGGCCCCCCGGCGGGATCGGTAGCGCTGGCGTCTCGGCTTCCCGTGGCCCCGCAGGGGTCGTTTTGGGGCGGTTTCGCCGATTATGCCGTCCAAGCCCTAGGTCTTGGACGGCATAAAACAAAAAGGGTGCCCCGACGAGACCTCGCTCCCCAGGTCCGAGAGCCGCGCCACCGCATGCCGTCGAGCACATCCCGCTTGTTCATGGCTGTTCGGTTCAGCGCTGTATCGAGATCCGGAAAGCGGCGCGGGGCGACCGCCAACGGTCAACAGTCAACCGTACCTGCAAGAGAACTGCCCCGTCCGCGAAGATTCTCGCGCACGGGGCAGTTCCCCTTGAGCGATGACTGTTGACCGTTGACGCTGTGCTGCCTTACCTCTCGACCAGGATCAGGTACTTGCTGGTCCCCCAGAACCGCTCCGGCGAAGCGATCTGGAGCGAGCCCCTTACCCGACCCTTCGCATCCAGCGGAATGTTGCTGTAGGCGATGTTCTGGTTGGTGACCAGCTGATACTCCTTGTTCGGATCGGGAAGCTTGATCTCCGACATCGTCCGCCGATCCACCGCGGTGAACGCGGCCGGGTCGAGGTTGGGCGCCGGCTTCAGCACTTCGCCGGTGCGGGTGAAGATCAGGAAGCGGGTGCCGCCCTCTGCGATGATCAGCCCGCGATCCGCCAGCTCTTTGCGGGTGCCGATGACGTAGAAGACCGTGTTCTCCCGCGTGGTGATGGCGCCCACTGTATCGGTGAGGACCGTGTTCTGCTCGGTCAGCGTGGCCACCTGCTGCTTGGCCCCGGTCAGGTCGGCTTCCATCGTCGCCATGGTGTTCTTCTGGCTCTCGATCGTGGACTGGAGGCCGTCAATCGTGGCCTGCATGTCCGCCAGACTCCGCTTGAGGCTGTCCGATTCGCCGGTCAGCAACCGCAGCCGCCGCTGGGAGGAAGCGAGGCGGGTCTCATTGGACTTGAGCCGCGCGGTGAGGTCCTGAACCCGCTTGAGCACCATCTGCCGATCGTCACGGTTGAGCTCGCCGCCCACGACCGGCTCGACCGCCTTCCTCGCGGTGGAGACCTTGAGGATCTCGGTGTTGATGTCGGCCACCAGCTTGGTCGTCTCGGCGAGATCGCGGACCAGGCTGTCCTTCGCGGCGGCCACGGTGGTCAGCTGCTCCACCTGGGCCCGGAAGTACTGGGACGAGTCCGCCGGGATGCGCTGGGCGACCTGTCCCCCCTGCGAGCAGCCCGCCGCCAGCAGGGCAAGAGGAGCGACGAGAGTCCAGTTCTTCATAGGGTATCTCCCTTTCGAGGTTTGGGATAAGCGGGCGGCCCTCCCCCGAGCGCCGGAGCCCCTAAATCCCTGCGGAATCCCACTTTTGGCATGTCAGCGTCAGGGAGACGTTACAGGATCGTGAGCGGCACACAAGCCGCCGCGCGAGCCCTCTTTCGGGGCGCATTCCTTGACACTTCGGCCGATCCGACCCGTATATTGGTGGCCGTTCGGTCCGGACCTCCCGTCCCGGGGGTCCCGGCAGGCCGGTCCCGCCCAAAGACTCCTTGCCGCGAGGTACCCGCTATGGCTCGCGCTACCGGCCCGTGGCTTCGCAGCCTCGTTCTGGCCCTTGCGACGGCCGTCCCGGCATCCGCCCAGTCCGGTACCCTTTCCGGCAAGGTGTCGGCGGCGGACGGAGGGAAGCCGATCCCCGACGCGGCGGTCAGCGTCCAGCTTCCCAACGGAGCCGTCCTCGCCCGCGGGGCCACCCGGGGCGACGGAAGCTACCGCCTCACCGGCGTGGCGCCAGGGACTTACCTCGTGAAGGTGTCCGCGATCCGCTACACCGCCAGGGAGATTCCCGGGATCACAGTCACGGCCGGGGGCACCCTCACCGTGGACGCGATCCTGGAGGCCCGGCCCGCCATCGTCGAGGAGTTGATTACCACGGCTTCCCGCGTCGCCGAGAAGCAGACCGACGCCCCCGCGGCCACGTTCGTGATCGGGACGGAAGAAGTGAAGGAGCGCCCCGCCCTCACCGCAGTGGACCACATCCGGAGCGTGCCGGGCGTGGACATATCCCAGGGCGGGCTGGTTCAGAGCAACGTGGTGGCCCGCGGCTTCAACAACATCTTCTCCGGCGCGCTGCTCACCCTGATTGACTACCGCTACGCCGCGGTCCCTTCGCTCCGGGTCAACGTGGCCACCTTCTTCCCGATGACCAACGACGACATCGAGAAAGTCGAGTTCGTGCTCGGGCCGGGTGCGGCGCTCTACGGGCCGAACGCGGCCAACGGGGTGCTCAACATCCTGACCAAGTCGCCCTTCGCCTCGACCGGCGGAACGATCTCGTTCGAAGGGGGTGCGCGGGCGGGATCCCGATACGCTTCGGGCGGCGCGGCGTACACCGACAACGGGGCGGAGATCTGGCGCGCGAGCGGGCGCTACGCCTCCCGGGCCGGCACCAAGGCGGCGCTCAAGCTGTCCGGGAGTTACCTCAAGGGAACCGAGTGGCGGGAACGGGATCCCGCCGAGCCGGCCGACCTGGCCACGACCCACCCCGAGCTCGGACTACCGGCGGGCCGCTGCAACGCCCAGACCGGCTGCCGGGATTTCAATCTGGAGCAGTGGGGGGGTGAAGCGCGGCTGGACGTGCGGCCCGACGCCGACACCGAGATCATCGGCACCTTCGGCCTGACCGACGCGGAGAGCCTGATCGAGTATACCGGGATCGGTGCAGCGCAGGCCCGGGGCTGGAAGTACACGACCGGCCAGATCCGGTTCCGGCACAAGCGGCTCTTCGTGCAGGGGTTCGGCAACTTCAGCGGGGCGGGCATGGACAGCAGCGGCGGCACGCCCCGGGCCAAGGCGTTTCTGTTCCGGGACGGTAACCCCATCGTGGACCAGTCCCGGGTATGGTCCGCCCAGTTCCAGCACGGCTTCGATCTCGGGGACCGGGAGACGCTCCTCTACGGCGCCGACTACATCTACACCGACGCCCGGACTGGCGGGACCATCAACGGCGCCAATGAAGCGGACGACAACATCAAGGAGGTGGGCGGGTACGCCCACAGCGTCACCCGGCTCGGGCCCAAGGTCGACCTGGTCGCCGCCCTCCGGGTGGACAAGCACAGCCGGATGACCGACGTCGTGTGGTCGCCGCGGGCCGGCCTGGTGTACAAGCCGACCCCGACCCAGGCGTTCCGGGTGACGTTCAACCGCGCCTTCTCGACCCCGACCAACAATGATCTTTTTCTCGACATCAGAGCCGGCAACATTCCGCTCGTCGGGGGCATCGGGTACGACGTGCGTGCGCTCGGCGTGCCCTCGAAGGGCGGTTTCCAGTTCCGGGTAGATGGCGGCTGCACCGGAGGGATCGGCAACCTCTGCATGCGGACGCCGTTCAACCCGGCCGCGGGGGTCCTGCCGGCCCGGGCTGCGGCGCTCTGGGCCGCGGCGGTGACCGGCGTATCCGGCTCGGCGGGCCCGCAGTTGACCGCCCTGATGCTGTCGGCGCCGCCCACCACCGAGATAGGGACCCAGCTCCGGCTGCTCAACCCGACCACCCGGCAGTTCGTGGACGTGGCGCCGGAGCAAGTCCGCGACATCGAGCCGCTCAAGCCCACCATCAACCACGAGATTGAGGCCGGGTACAAGGCCCTTGTCGGCGGCAGATTCCAGGTTTCGCTGGACGGGTGGTACGAACACAAGACGGACTTCGGGGGACCACTGATCGTGGAGTCGCCCAACGTGTTCCTCGACCGGGCCACGACGATCCAGTATCTCACCGACCTCTTCACCAGGAACAGCGTCCCCAACCCGGCCGCGACCGCCCAGGCGATCGGCACCGGGATGGCGGGCCGCTCCGCGGCGACCACCCTGCAGACCACCGGGGTGCCGCTGGGGACCGTGGTGCCGACCAATTCGTCGCTCACCGCGCGGCCGGACATCTTCCTCACCTACCGGAACTTCGGCAAGGTGAGCCTGTGGGGCGGCGACGTCGCTCTGGACTACGTGGTCAACACCCACCTCTCGCTGGCGGGGAGCTACTCCTGGGTCAACAAGGACTTTTTCCCCCGCACCGAGGTGAACGGCCCCACCGATGTGGCGCTCAACGCCTCGAAGAGCAAGGGCTCGGTTACGGTTGGCTGGCGCGATGATCCCGGCCGCTGGAGCGCCGAGGTCAGGTTCCGCGCGCTCAAGGGATTCCCGGTCAATTCGGGGGTGTACGTGAGCCCGAGCGACCCCTCCGATCCCGGCCGGCTGCTGCCGACCGATTCGTACGGTGTCTTCGACCTGCAGGGGACCTGGCGGCCCCCGTTCGGCGACCGGAGCATGCTGGTATCGGCCAACGTCCAGAACCTGCTCAACCGGCACTACTCGACGTTCGTCGGAGTGCCCAATCTGGGGAGGCTGTTTCTCACGAAGCTCGCGTACACCTTCTAGGTGACTCGCTCCCTCCCCTACGTCGCGCCGTTCGCGACGTTCATGCTGCTGCTGGTCCTCGCGCCGCGGCTTCCGCTGGACGCCCGGACGCTGTCGGTCCTCCGGGTGGCCGTCCTCGCCGGCGTCCTCTGGTTCTGCTCGCGGCGCGTCATCTCGCTCCGGACGACCCACTGGCTCACCAGCATCGCGCTCGGCATCGGGGTCTTCGCGCTCTGGATCGCGCCGGACGTGCTCCTCCCGAGCTGGCGGGAGAGCCCCCTCTTCCGGAACGGCCTCACCGGCCGGGTCGAAGGCGTTCTGCCGGCCGAAGCGCAGCGGGATTCGCTGCTCCTGGCGCTCCGCTTTGCGCGCGCCGTCATCCTGGTGCCGATCATCGAGGAGCTGTTCTGGCGGGCCTGGCTGCCGCGCTGGATGGTCCGGGGCGAGGACTTCCGCGAGGTTCCGCTGGGCCAGTACAGCCGGGCGGCGTTCTGGATCACGGCGATCCTTTTCGCCAGCGAGCACGGGGATCTCTGGGGCGTCGGGCTCGCAGCGGGGCTGGCCTACAACTGGTGGATGCGGCGCACCCGCGGCCTCGGCGATCTCATCCTCGCCCACGCGGTGACGAACGCCTGCCTGTCGGCCTATGTGCTGATGAGCGGGAGGTGGGAGTACTGGTAGGTGACAGGGGTCAGGGATCAGAGGTCAGGAGGTGGCGGGCCCTGACCCCTGACCCCTGATCCCTAGGTTCCAGTCGTCGTCGAGAAGAGCGTCTTGATCGCGTCCGGGTCCACGAAGAGCCGCCGCGCGCCCTTCCACCAGCGGTCATTCGCGGCCGTGACTTCGCTCTCGATGACGCCCTTCCGCTGGTTGGCGGCGTGGACGTACTTCCCCTCGCCGATGTAGATCCCGATGTGGGTGACCTCACGGCCCCGCCCGAAGAAGAGCAGATCGCCGGGAAGCAGCTGGGTGATGTCCTTGGGGACCTCCAGGCCCAGCCGCGCCTGTTCCGCCGCCGTGCGGGGGAGGTGCAGGTCGAACATGGACATCACCCACTTGACCAGGCCGCTGCAATCGAATGCAGTGCCGGGCCGCAGTGCGCCGTAGCGGTACCGGAGCCCCACCTGCTTCCGGGACAGCTTGGCCAGCGAATCCCGCCCCTCGAGGATCGCGCGGGAGAGGGCCGCGAACGGCTTCTCGTGCTGGCTCGGAATCGGAAGCAGCGACTGGGGTTGATCGCCGGCCTGCGCGACGAGTCCGGCTCCCCCGAGGGAGCCGAAACACAGCGCCGAGGCAACCAGTGCCAGAGTCGCGAAGCATCGCATGGTTCCAATATGTAGTGAACCCAGCGGTGCCGGCCACCGGTGAAAGGCCGAAGAGAGAAGCCAGGCCGCAATGACGCAAAGTCGGACAGACGATACATTTGGCGATGCTTCGCACCACCCCCTTCCATTCCCGCACCGCACCGCTGGTCCAGGGGCAGGCCTGGCGCCGGTGGGCTGGCCATACCGTCGCCAGCGCCTACGAGCTCCAGCACGACCGTGAGTACGCCGCGATCCGGAGCTCGGCCGGGCTGATTGACGTCTCGCCGCTCTACAAGTACCTCGTTTCGGGACCCGACGCGCTTCGCCTGCTCGACCGGATGGTGACCCGCGACGTGACCAGGTGCCGGGTGGGGCAGGTCATGTACACGCCCTGGTGCGACGGGCACGGGAAGGTGATTGACGACGGCACCATCAGCCGGCTCGCCGACACCCGCTGGCGCCTCACCAGCGCCGAGCCCAATCTGCGCTGGCTCGGAATGAACGGGGCCGGCATGGACGTGGCGATCGAAGATGCCTCGGAGCGGACCGGCGCCCTGGCCCTGCAGGGACCGCTCTCCCGCGCCATCCTCCAGCAGGTGGCCGGGGCCGAGATCGGCGGGCTCCGCTACTTCCGGCTGGTGGAAACCACGGTGCGGGGCATCCCCGTCACGATCTCCCGCACCGGCTACACCGGCGACCTGGGTTACGAGCTCTGGGTGGACGCGGCGGAGGCGGTGTCGCTCTGGGACGCGCTCATCGAGGCCGGGACGCCCTATGGCATCACGCCGGCCGGGATCTGGGCCCTCGACCTGGTCCGGATCGAGGCGGGCCTCGTGATGCTCGACGTGGACTACCATTCGGCCCACCACGCCGTGATCGAGGCCCAGAAGTCCTCCCCGCTGGAGCTCGGGCTCGACTGGACGGTGAGCTGGGAGAAGGGTCCCTTCAACGGCCGCCGTGCGCTCCGCTCGGAGCGGGAGCGGGGGCCCGAGTGGCGGCTCGCGGGGCTTGCGGTGGACTGGGACTCGCTCGAGGCCCTCTACGCCGAGGTCGGGCTCCCGCCCCAGCTTCCAACCGTAGCGTGGCGCACCAGCGCGCCGGTCCACCGCGACGGATCCCAGATCGGCTACGCGACCAGCGGGTGCTGGTCGCCGCTGCTCAAGCAATACCTTGCGCTGGCCCACCTCCGGGCGCCCCACTTCGCGCCTGGCAGCGGGGTTCGGCTGGAGGTGACGGTGGAGCACCACCGCCGGGAGGCCAACGCGCGGGTGGTCACGCTGCCGTTCTTCGAGCCGGAGCGGAAGCGGGCATGAGCCGCCCGCGATACGACGCTGTCCTCGTCGGCGGCGGCCACAACGCCCTCGTCGCGGCCGCGTACCTGGCCCGCGCGGGGAGAAAGGTGCTCGTGCTGGAGCGCCGGCCCCTCGTGGGCGGCGCCGCGGTGACCGAGGAGATCTTCCCCGGATTCAAGTTCTCGGTCTTCTCCTACGTGGTGAGTCTGCTCCGGCCCGAGATTATCCGCGACCTCGACCTTCCCCGCCACGGGCTCCAGATCCTCCCGCTCGAGAGCACCATCGTCCCGCTCGACAACGGCGACTATCTCGGCTTCTGGGGCGACCCCGACGAGAGCCGCCGGGAGCTCGCCCGCCACTCACCGCGGGACGCGGAAGCGGGCGCGATCTTCGGTCGGCTCATGCAACACATGGCGATGGCGGTGAAGCCGATCCTCGGCATGGTGCCGCCCGACCCGGCCTCTCTCGCCCCCTCGGACCTGCGCGGACTGCTCGAGCTGGGTGGCCACTTCCGCTCCCTGGGCGCCGAGCGGTTCCACGCCCTCTACAAACTCAT
>DASYRI010000164.1:0-9277 GCA_036004545.1 Gemmatimonadales bacterium | reverse complement strand
GCCCAGGGGTAGAACATCCCGTCCCACCCGACCACGTCGCAGGGGTGATGGTCGAGCACGTAGCGGTGGAGGGCGTTGTACTGCTTGATCACCACCGGGAACTCGCCCCGCTCGTCGTGAGTCCGAAGCTCGCCGGGGCGGCGGAAATCCCGCTCGCTGTAGGGGGCGCCCTCCACGATCTGGCCGTATTCGTTCCGGTAGCGCCGCGGGGTGCGCACGTAGCCCCGGCTTTCGAAGATCAGCAGCCGGTGTGGCTCCCGGGTCATCGCGTAGCGGTGGATGATGCCCCGGTGGATGAGCAGGTAGTCGCCCTCGCGGTACGGGAGCTCGCCGAACTGGGTCTCCAGCACGCCGCTCCCCTGGCTCACGTACACCACCTCGTCCGCCTGGCCGTTCTTGTAGAAGTGGGCGTCGTTCGCGGTGGGGCGGGCGAAGAGGAGGCCGATGTCGCGGTTGAAGAGGAGCGGGGTCCGGTCGAGGGTAGGGCTCCCGCCCTCCGCCATTCGAGCGGTGCGGAAGTGCCGGTGCCGGAGGGTGCGGTCGGGGTCGGACTTCCAACAGAGCTCCTTCAGGAGCTCGGCCGAGAGCACGGTCGTCGGCGGATGGATGTGATAGAGGAGCGACGACGGCCCGGTGAAGCCCTCGTTGCCCATCAGCTGCTCGGCGTAGAGGCCGCCGTCGGGCTTGCGGAAGGCGGTGTGGCGCTTGCGGGGGATGGAGCCCAGGGTGTGGTAGACGGGCATCAGAGATTGCCCCGCGCCGCCTGCTCCCGCTCGATCGCCTCGAAGAGCGCCTTGAAGTTCCCCTTGCCGAAGCTGGTGGCACCCTTGCGCTGGATGATCTCGTAGAAAAGGGTCGGACGGTCCTGCACCGGCCTGGTAAAGATCTGGAGCAGGTAACCCTCGTCGTCCCGGTCGGCCAGGATGCCGAGCCGGCGGAGCGACTCCAGGCTTTCGTCAATCTTCCCGACCCGGTCGAGCACGGTGTCGTAGTAGCTCCCCGGCACGTGGAGGAACTCAACCCCGTGGGCCTGGAGCAGCGAGACCGTGCGCACGATGTCGTCGGTGGCGAGCGCCAGGTGCTGCACGCCGGGGCCGCCGTAAAACTCCAGGTATTCCTCGATCTGGCTCTTCTTGCGCCCTTCGGCCGGCTCGTTGATGGGGAACTTGATCCGCCCGTTCCCGTTGGCCATCACCTTGGACATGAGCGCGCTGTACTCGGTGCTGATGTCCTTGTCGTCGAAGCTGATGATCTGGCTGAAGCCGAGCACATCGCGGTAGAACGCGACCCAGTGGTTCATCCGGCCGAGCTCGACGTTGCCGACGCAGTGGTCCACGTGCTGGAGCCCCGACGGCTCCGGTGCGTAGGCGCTCTCCTGAGCTCCGAATCCGGGCATGAAGGCGCCGCGGTAGTTCCGCCGCTCGACCAGCGAGTGGATGGTCTCGCCGTAGGTGCGGATGCCGGCCAGCACCACTTCCCCGTGCTCGTCCCGGAGCGCGAGGGGCTCCTGCACCGAAACCGCGCCGCGCGCCACCGCTTTGGCGTGCGCGTCGCGGGCGTCGTCCACCCAGAGGGCGATGTCGTGCACTCCGTCGCCGTGGCGGAGCACGTGGTCCGCGATGGCGTGGTCGGGCTGGAGCGCGCTGGTGAGGACCAGCCGGATCTTCCCCTGCGAAAGGACGTAGCTCGCGCGGTCGCGGGTGCCGGTCTCGGGGCCGCGGTAGGCCAGGAGGCGGAAGCCGAAGGCGAACTGGTAATAGATGGCCGATTGGCGGGCGTTGCCGACGTAGAGCTCGAGGAAATCGGTGCCGTTGATCGGGAAGGTGTCGGTGACCGCCGGCTTGGGTCTGGTCTGGGTGGACATGGGCTCCGAGAACGCCGGGTTGCCCCGAATATACACGGGCGGCCCGCCGGCTCAGGGCCCGTCCGCCACCGGCACCGGATGGTCCACCAGGAGCCGGTGGATCCGGCCCCGGAGCCGCACGCGGACCCGTGCGAGGAGGATCGCCGCGGTGACCACCAGCCCGAGCACGAGCCCCCACCAGAGACCGGGCGGGCCCATCGCGAGCCCGAAGCCGAGCAGGAGGCTCGCGGGGAGCCCGATGAGCCAGTAGCCCAGCATGCTGATGACGACCGGCGCGCGGGTGTCGCCGATGCCGCGGAGGATCCCGATCGCCACGGCCTGGAGGCCGTCGAAGACCGCGAAGACCCCCGCCAGGGCGATCAGCGGGCGGGCCACCGCCTGCACCGCGAGGTCCGGGGTGTAGAGCCCCGCGAGGAATCCCGGCACGAGCAGAAACACCGCGGCGGAGCCGGCCATGAACCCTCCCCCCAGCATGAGTCCGGCCGCCGCCGAGCGCCGGGCCAATGCCGGGTCTTCGGCGCCAATGGCGTGGCCGACCAGGACCGCGGTGGCGGCGCCGGTGCCCTGGGGCACCATGAAGACCAGCGCGGCGAGGTTGAGGGCAATCTGGTGCCCGCCCAGGGCGAGGGTGCCGATCCGCCCCATCAGCGCGCCCACCAGCGCGAAGATGCCGTACTCCAGGAACATCTGCCCGCCGATCGGGAGCCCGACCCGGAGCATCCGCCCGAGCGCCCGGCGATCGAATGCCTCGCGCCGCCAGGGCCGGAGTCTCGACCCGAGGGTATGCCAGCCCGCCGCCAGGAGCGCCGCGGCCATCGCCCAGCGGCTGATGCTGGTGGCGAGCGCCGCGCCCGCCACGCCGAGCTTCGGGCTCCCCAGATGTCCGAAGATGAAGGCCCAGTTGAGCCCGGCGTTGAGCAGGTTGGCGGCGAGGGTCACCGCCACGATCGGCGCGATCCGCCTCAGCGCCTGGAGGGTCTGCCGGAAGACGACGAACACCAGGAACGGCAGAATCCCGGGGATAATCAGCCAGATGTAGGTTGCCGCCGGATCGAGCAGCTCGGCGGGCTCACCGGCCAGGGCGAGCACCGGCCGCACCAGGGCGAGCGCGAGGCAGACCGGCACGCTGCCGAGCAGAGCCAGGACCAGGCCCCGCTGGAGCCCGCGCGCGATGGCGGGCTCGTCCCCCGCGCCCACCGCTTGCGCGATCAGAGGATCGAGCGCCATCAGGGTGCCGATGGCGGCGATGGCGATGGTGAAGAAGTACAGGTTGCCGAGCGCCACCGCGGCGAGGGCCCGGGCGGAGAGGTGGCCCACCATGAGCGTATCCACCACGCCCATGAGCATGAGGCCGAGCTGAACCACGACCACCGGCACGGCCAGCCGGACCAGGGCGCGAAACTCGGCGGGGGTGGGGACCGACGCGCGCATGGGGAGGGGGCGGGAGGGAAGCGACGCGCCCGGTGCGATTCGAACGCACGACCCACAGCTTAGAAGGCTGTTGCTCTATCCAGCTGAGCTACGGGCGCCGGGAGCGCTTGAGGATAACGAATCGGCCGGGCGATGACAACGCGCCGCCCGGCCGGATCGGTGGGGGGGCAGCGCCGGGTTATCGGGTGATCTCGGTCCAGGAGCCGGGAACCAGGACGATCGAGGGCACCCGCGAGAGGGCTTCGTCATAATGCACCCGGGTCGCGCCGCCGCTCACTGTTACCTTGGCCCCGACGAAGGCGCCGAAGAATCCCGAGCCGCCGCTGATCACGAGCTCGTGTTTGGGAGCGTAGACGGCGAAGAAGGCGTCGCTCCCGCCGCTCAGCGTCCACTTAGCGGTGTTCGTGCCGCAACCCCAAAAGGTCAGCAGCGGCGGCTCCTGGCTCAGGTTGTTGATCTGGGCCCCGCCGCTCACGGTGACAGCACCCGAGACCCACACATCCACGTGCTGTTTGGGAGTGGTGGTGAAGTTGAAATTGAGCCTCCCGGAACCACCACTCACCGTGATGCTGGAGTAGTAGTACGCGTTGGGCGGCACGGGGAGCACGGTCGTGGTTCCGCTGATCGAGAGGGCGGTATAGGTCGGACCCACCGGGCAGCTCACCGTCGCCGGGGCTGGAGGAGGCGTGGTCGTATTCGGATCACAGGTTCCGGATTGATCGGTTGGACCGCAGTCGATGGCCCCCAACGACTTCGAATCCCCCTGGATGGGCGGCGGTGTATCTTCGCCGATCGCGATACTTATCGCGCTGTAAATGTCACCGTTCGCCCCCTTGTTGCCTGCGACGTTGTAGGCGCCGACATCCGAATCGTAGCTGTCGGTTCCCGAGCCGCCGCTGAATGTCACGGCGCCGGTACCCTGCACCGCATACGCGAAGCTCACCCCGGGTGTCAGCATCATCTGGACGGTCCGGAGCCCCTTGCGGGCGCCGGCGCTCTGTCCGTCCACGGTGATCATGTAGGTGCTGGCGTCAGCCTTGAGGATGGTCCCCCGGTAACGGCCGCCGTTCGAGGGCAGGTTCGTCCAGGCGAGCACGTTGGTGTTGCCCACCAGCGGGACGCTGCCCTCATAATTCTGGGCCTTCCAATTGGTGAAGATAGTGGCGAGGCCGGCCTCGGCGGCGTTAAACGAGCGGGTGCCCTCGAGGTCGTAGCGGGAGCCGAGCCGGTCGTCGTCGCTGGTGCTCATTATGACCAGGACCAGGACCCCCATGATGGCCAGCGAGAAGATGACCATCGGCAGGATGAAGCCGCGCTGGCGGTGCATGGGTCAGTTCCTCAAGTAGGCCGTGAAGCTCACGTCATCGAAGCGGTTGTCCAGGTCGCCGCCGAGCTGCCGCACCTTCCGGAAGCTCTCCGCTCTCAGCGTGACCTTGATGCTGACCACGTTGGCTGGCGTGGCGGTTACCACGCCGTCCGCGTCGAAGTACTCAAACGTCAGACCGCCGGCCTGAAGCGGCCCGGTGATGAGGTCCACGGTCCCGGCACCGATCTGCCGGCCCAGCCACCAGCGGCCGCCCGAGCTGGTCAGCGAGTAGGTCGTCATCCGGAACCCCCGGATCGCCGAGCCGACGCGGACCCCCAGGGAGTCTCCGACTGGATTGTAGGCGAGCTGAACCACCCTGGGCGGTGTCCCTCCGCCCGCCCACTTGGCCACCGGGCACGCGGTGGCAGCCGGCGCCCCACCGCCCGGATTCACCCAGACCTGGGTCACCTTGGTGTGCACCCAGGCGCCATCGGTGACCCGGCGGACGAAGGCGCTGTCGTCAGTGCCGGAGCCGAAGAGGCCCGAGGGCAGCCAGACCCCGTAGCGGGGGGTGGCGTCCACGCAGAATACCCCGGCGTTCTGGATCGAGCGCAGCTTGAGGGTCGAGGCTCCGATCGTGACCAGATCGCGGACCGCGGCGCTGTGCTCGATCTCCGAGGTGAGCAGCACCGCGGCGCCCCGGAGGGTTTCCGTGACGTCAACGTTCTCGCGGTGGACCAGGTACTCGCGCGACTGGTTGATCAGGACGCCGTACACGCCAGTGAGCAGCACCAGCCCGATCACCATGGCGATGAGCAGCTCCAGGATCGTGAGGCCCCGGGTTCCCGCCCGGACCGGTTTCATCGGGCCACGTCCACTCTGCCTATCAAGGTACGGATCGTGTCCTGCGCCAGTCTCGGGGTGGTCTGCCGGGTGACGATCACGCTCACCACCCGCGGGTCGTCCGCGCTCACCGACCAGGCGACCGCGTGCCCCTTTACGGTGTAGGATCCCGCCGCCCCGCCGATGCCGTCAAAGCCGACGGCCTTGAGGGAGTCCACCGTGCTCTGCGCCGCGATCGAGGCGGCCGCGAGCGACCTGGAGTCCCTCATCGTCCGCGCGGCCATCAGGCTCCCGGCCACCAGGGAGAGGGCGCCGATGCCGAAGACCACGAGCCCGACGACCACCTCGAGCAGGGTGCCGCCTCGTCGAGCCGGGCGGCACCGGCGTGTGGCGCTCATCGAATGATCTTCCCGATCGCGGTGGTCCGCACGGTATCGGTGCGGCCGGCCAGCGAAAAGGTGATGGTCGCATCCGGCGCCTCGCAGGTGCCGGCCGTGTAGGCGAGGCCGCGGCGGTCGAAACAGAGGACGGCGCGAGTGCTCGTGATGGTGATTCCAGCGCTCGACATGCGGTGTATGGAGCCCACGGTATCGAGCGTGCCCGCGGAAATCGAGGTGTCCACCTGGACCCAGAAGTTGCCGTTCGCGGCGTCAATGTGCAGCTGGGCGGGCCGCCCATAGCGCATGGCGGAGGTCCGGGCCAGGAAGTGCGCCGTGGAGAGCTCAGCCGACGCGGACTGGAGCCGCACCCGGCGGAGACCGTTGTCAATCCGTGGAATGGCCAGCGCGAGCAGTATCCCGAGCACCACCAGCGTCAAAATGAGCTCGGGTAACGTGAGTCCGGCTTGGCCGCGCGCGTCCCGCGCGGGCGCGCGGCGAAGGGCACTCGGTGCCTCGCCCACGGTGTCGGTCTCCGCAGCGCCGAATGCCATGCTCGACCTCGTAGAGAATCAAGACGAGAGTCAGCAAGTTATATGCCTGAGCTCAAGTCTCGTCAAGACTGACGAAGGGGTCACTCGCGGTTCGTCCACTGGGGAGCAAAGCACGCCCGTATTGCAAGGTACCCTCCATAGCGGAAACCGCAACTTTCGCCCGGTGGAACCGTCGGCCGCGCTCTGGGGAACCGACCACTCTGGCCCCAAGGCCCGGGACAACCGAGGCAATTACTCCCGATCTGCGGCTGACCTGCCCCCGAGGGCCGTCCGGACCATGTGGCCTGATCGCGACAGATGGTGAAGATGTACCGGTTGCCAAGCGCGACGGCGGCGAGGGCCCGACCGGACGGTAGCGCCCGGTTATCGGGTGATCTCGGTCCAGGACCCCGGAATGAAGGCGATCACGGTCCCGGATCCTGTCCCGAGCGCGTCGTCGTAGTGGATCTGCGTGCCGCCGGAGAGGCTGATGGTGGCACCGACGAAGGCGCCGTAGAGCGCTCCCCCGGCGCTGATGGTGATCGGATGATTGGGCGCATACACGGCAAAATACGACGTGGTCCCCGCCGCCTTGAACTCCCAGGTGGTGGCGTCGGATCCGCACCCCCAGATCGTCAGGTTGGTCGGCTTCTGGGTCAGGTTGTTGATGGAGCCGCCCAGCTGCGTCAGCTTGCCCGTGAGGTAGATGTCCACATGGCCAACGGTGGCCGCGGGGATTATAAGGGCATCGCCGGCCTTGAGGGTGAGATCCTTAAACTTGAACACCTTCGTGAGCGCGGTATTCAACGTGACGGACCCATTGACATCGAGCACGCCGGTAGCCGGAGTGTACCCGGTCCCTGAGGTCGGAGTCAGATCGGTGGTCGGACTGAATGGGCTGGGGCTCGCCGGGCAGGGGATGGTCGGGGCACTCAGAGGCTGAGGTATAGGGGTGCAGTCACCGGAAGTGACGCGGGCCGAGGTACACCCGCTCTTCGTGGTGCCGTAGAACACGCTGTCCTTGGCCAATCCACCCGAGAGAGTGACACTGCCATTGGTCGCAAGGTCGCCGTTGCAATTCGTGGTGCATTTGGTTGCGGCGTAGCTGCCACTATCCGAGTTGAAACTGTCGGTCGTGGGGCCGGCACTCATCGTCATGCTGGTCACGCCGAACGCGGCGTACTTGAACACCGACGTGGACTTGCCCTCGAGGAGCACCTGGACGGTCCGGAGGCCCCCCCCCGCCGCACCACTCCGTCCGTCCACGGTGAGCTCGATCAGCGCCGTGCTGAGCCTGCGGAGGACGCCGCGATACTTGCCGGCCTTCCCCGGAAGGTTCCTCCAGCCACGGTCGGAGATGTTCCCCGTGGTGGGGATGTCGGACGTGTAGTCCGAGTCGGCCCATTCGGCAACCATCTGGTTGAGGCCGGCGTCGGCCGCGTAGAACGAACGGGTGCCCTCCAGGGCATACCGCGAGCCCATCCGGTCATCGTCGGTCGTGCGCATGATCGCCAGGAGCAGCACGCCCATGACCGCGAGGGCGAAGATGATCATGGGCAGGACGAATCCGCGCTTGCTCGTCATCATTCAGTTCCTCACGTAGGCAGTCACGGTGACCGAGTCCGCGCGCGGGGCGCGCGCAGCGCCCTTTCCCCGCACGTCGAGAAAGCTCTCCGCCTTCAGGGTGATCGTCACCCGGACGACCTTCTTCAGCTGCACGGGATCGGTGGTCGGCGTGGCGATCTCGGTGCCGTTCAGGTCGTAATACTTCATCACCAGTCCATTCGGCGAGGCCCGGAGCGGTCCGGTCACGAGGTCCCAGCTCACCGCGGCGCCGACGCGCCGCGCCAGCCACCACCGGCCGCCCGATGTGACGAGCGAGTAGCTCGTCGCCCGGAAGGCCCGCATCACCGAGCCGGTATCCACACCGGTATAGCTCCCGCCCTGCACGTTGAACTGGATGGACCTGGGTGCGGTCCAGCCCGCCCAGACGCAGGTGGTCGTCCCCGCCGGTCCCCCCGGATTGGTCCAGACCTGGGTGACCTTGCCGGGCAGCCAGGTCTGATCGGTCAGCCGGTAGACCAGGAGGCTGTCGTCGGTGCCGCCGGCGTAGAGGCCCGACGGCTCGGAGACCCCGTACTGCCCAGCGGTCGCCCCCTTGCGGCAGATGGTGCCGGCCGTCTGGAACGAGCGCAACGAAATCGTTTGGGCCGAGATCGAGTAGAGATCGGTTCGCTGCGCCGAGGTGTGCTCCAGCTCCGAGACCATCAGCGCGACCGCGCCCCGGAGGGTCTCGGCCACGTCCACGTTTTCCCGGTGCTGCTGGTACTCGCGCGACTGGGAGAGGAGCACGACGTACACGCCCCCGAGGACCACGAGCCCCACCACCATCGAGATCAGGAGCTCGACGAGCGTGAAGCCTGCATCGCCGCGTCTGTGGCGCTTCATCGGTGAAGCCGGGTCGAGAGCGTGTCGGTGACGAGCTGGGGAGTCGTCCTCCGGGTCACGACGATCTGGATGATTCGCGGATCGACGCCGGTGACGTCCCAGGCGAAGGCATG
Source organism: Gemmatimonadales bacterium (assembly GCA_036004545.1). Taxonomy (GTDB): domain Bacteria; phylum Gemmatimonadota; class Gemmatimonadetes; order Gemmatimonadales; family GWC2-71-9; genus JABFSM01. The sequence continues at coordinate 362 of DASYRI010000164.1, read as the reverse complement.
GCCCCGGAGGGTCCCCGAGCCCGACGCCCCTTCGATGGCCACCCAGCCCCTCGACGCCACCGAGTCGAGCTTGTGTTGCGCGAGGGCCGTCACGAGCGCCAGGTCCCGCGACTCCTTCATCGCCCGCCCCGCCACGAGGCTCCCGGCACTGAGCGAGAGGAAGCCGATGGCAAAGACCACGAGCGCGACGATCACCTCGAGCAGGGTGCCACCACGGCGAGCGGCCGGTCGGCGCCGGAGCGAGGCGGTCATCGGACGAGTTTCCCGATGATCGTGGTCCGCACCGTGTCGGTCCGGCCGGAGAGCGAAAAAGTGACGGTCGCGTCCGGCGCCTCACACGTCCCGGTGGTATAGGGGAGCCC
>DASYRI010000163.1:0-37170 GCA_036004545.1 Gemmatimonadales bacterium | reverse complement strand
TCAAGCACGACCGGCGGGGTCGCGATCAAGGTGCTGCGGCCCGAATTGGCCGCGGTGCTCGGGGCGCGCTCCGCGCTTACGATCAGTACCTCACGCTGCGAACCGATCCTGATGCGCCATTCAAGCCCCAGCGGGATTCGGTGATCGCGGAACGCGCGGCCCTGGCAGGGAGGACTACCCGGTGACGTCGAATCCTCCCGAGCGTCTCATCGCCGCGCTGGCCGACCGTTACCGAATCGAGCGCGAGCTCGGCCAGGGCGGCATGGCCACGGTGTACCTGGCCCAGGACCTCAAGCACGACCGCAGGGTCGCGCTCAAGGTCCTGAAGCCCGAGCTGGCGGCCGTCTTAGGGGCCGAGCGGTTCGTGGTGGAGATCAAGACCACCGCGGCCCTCCAGCACCCCCACATCCTGCCGCTGTTCGACTCGGGCACCGCCGACGGATTCCTCTACTACGTCATGCCATACATCGAGGGCGAGACGCTGCGTGACAAGCTGAGCCGGGAGACCCAGCTCGGCATCGACGAGGCGGTGCGGATCACCCGCGAAGTGGCCGACGCGCTCGACTACGCGCACCGGCACGGGGTGATCCACCGCGACATCAAGCCGGAGAACATCCTGCTGCACGACGGCCGCCCCATGGTGGCCGACTTCGGGATCGCGCTGGCGCTCTCCGCCGCGGCAGGCGGGCGCATGACCGAGACGGGCCTGAGCCTCGGCACACCGCACTACATGAGTCCCGAACAGGCGACCGCGGAGAAGGAGCTCTCCAACCGCTCTGACATCTACTCGCTGGGCTCGGTGCTCTACGAGATGCTGACGGGGAACCCGCCGCACACCGGCGCGTCGGCGCAGCAGATCATCATGAAGATCGTGACCGAGGAGGCGGCGCCGGTCACGAAGCTGCGCAAGGCGGTGCCGCCGAACGTGGCGGCGGCGGTGGCAAAGGCAGTCGAGCGCCTGCCGGCCGATCGCTTCGAGACCGCCGCCGCCTTCGCCCAGGCGCTGGGCGATCCGGCCTTCCACACCGTCACCGGCATCGCCGCCGGCGCGGGTGCGGCATCTACCGTACGGTCCCGCCGAGCCGTCATTGCGCTGGCCGCGCTCGCGGTGGTGCTCCTCGGGGTAGCGGCGTGGAGCTGGCTCCGGCCGAGGCCGGCGCCGCCGGTCATCCGCTACGGTCTGGCTCTCCCTTCTTCCCAGGCACCTGTGATCGGCTCGGCGGCCCCCACGCCGGCACCCGACGGCTCGTTCCTGGTGTATGTCGGCCCCGGGGATGCCGGGCCGCAGCTCTGGATGAAGCGCCGGGACAGCTACGCCGCTGTCCCGATTCCCGGAACGACCGGCGCCGGGAGCTTCACGCTGTCGCCCGATGGCGAATGGATCGGGTTCGTCGCCGGGGGGCGGTTGAACAAGCTCCCGGTGGGGGGCGGCACCGCAGTCCCGCTGGTGAGCGACGGCGTGGGAAGCGTTTTCGGCGTCGCCTGGCTCGATGACGGGACTATCGTCTACGCCTCGAAGAGCGCGGCAGCACTGATGCGGGTGTCGGCGAACGGAGGAGCCGCCGCGCTGGCCTGGCGCTCGGATTCGCTGGTGTCCATGCTGCCCGCTCCGCTGCCAGGCGGGCGCGGCGTGATCTTCCTGTCATGCCGTCCCGGATGCCCCGTGCCCCAGCTCTGGGTGCTCGACTTGAAGCGGAACAACGCCCGCATGCTGCTGCGGGGGGGAACGCCGGGAGCGTTCGTGGCGACGGGACACCTGGTGTATACCACCGACCAGGGAGGCCTCTTCGCCGTCCCCTTCGACCCGGATCGCCTGGTGGTCACCGGGACGCCCGTCCCGCTGGGGGAACAGCTCGCCGTCAACAGCGGGTTACAACTGTTCCGGGTCTCGAGAAGCGGCACCCTCGTCATGGTGGTCGGGGGCAGCAATGCGGCCGGCCGCAGCTTCGACCTGGTCTGGGTCGATCGAAGGGGACAGCAGACGCCGGTGGACATCGGCTGGAAGTTTCAGCTCACTGCCCTGGCGAACAACCACGGCTGGGCGCTCTCACCCGACGGGTCACGGCTCGCCATCGGCCTCTCGACCGGCGCCGGGGACGACATCTGGGTCAAGCCGCTGCCGAAGGGCGCGGCCTATCGGGTGACCTTCGATCCCCAGTCGGACATGCGGCCGCGGTGGACCGCCGATGGCCGCTTCATCAGCTTCGTGCGCGGGACCGGCGGATTCTACCTGCATCGGGCCGATGGATCCGGCACCGATTCTCTGATCGCCGGGACGCGTGGCATCGTGGATGAAGGAGTGGTGTCGCCCGACAACCAGTGGCTCCTGCTCCGTGAGGGCTCGGTGGGACAGGTCGCGGGCGGTCGAAACATTACCGGCATCCGGATCGGAAAGGACACCGCCGCGGTGCCGGTGCTCGCGACGGACTTCGACGAGGAAGCGATCGCACTCTCCCCCGACGGCAAGCGGATGGCGTATCAATCGGATGAAACCGGCCGCACCGAGGTGTTCGTGCGCCCGTTCCCCAATACCGACGCCGGCAAGACCCAGGTGTCGAGCGGCGGCGGGCTGGCGCCGCTCTGGTCGCGCGACGGGAAGGAGCTGTTCTACCTTCGCGCCGACAAGAACATGATGGCCGCGCGGGCGATCCCCGGCGCCACCATCGGATTCACCGAGCCCGCCGTGCTGTTCCACGTCCCCGACGAGCTGCTCGCTGCGGAGGCGTTGTACTACACCCCGTGGGATGTGGCCCGCGACGGCCGTTTCCTCATGGCGCGGCTGCTCGGCGGGGATTCGGGCCAGAGCGCCGCGCTCGTGGTGGTCGAGAACTGGGTCGAGGAGCTCCGGGCGAAGCTCGTGGTGAAGCGATGAGCTCTGACGTCCCGGGCCGCCTGCGGGCGGCGTTATCGGACCGCTACCGGATCGAGCGTGAGCTCGGCCAGGGCGGGATGGCCACGGTCTATCTGGCGCAGGACCTCAAGCACCAGCGCCCGGTCGCCATCAAGGTGCTCCGCCAGGAGCTCGCCGCCTCGCTGGGCGCCGACCGCTTCCTCCGCGAAGTGCACATCGCGGCCCAGCTCCAGCACCCCCACATCCTGACGCTCATCGACTCCGGAGAGGCCGACGGCTTCCTCTACTACGTCATGCCGTACGTCGACGGGGAGACCCTGCGAGCCCGGCTCGCGCGCGAGGGGGAATTCCCGGTCGGCGACGCTGTGCGGATCCTCCGCGAGGTGGCCGATGCCCTCGCCTACGCGCACGGGCAGCGCGTGGTGCACCGGGACATCAAGCCGGAGAACGTCATGCTCTCCGGCCGCCACGCGCTGGTGATGGACTTCGGCGTGGCCAAGGCGGTGAGCGAGGCGACCGGCCGGCAGTCGCTCACCACGGTCGGCGTGGCGCTGGGCACGCCCACCTATATGTCACCCGAGCAGGCGACGGCCGATCCCCACGTGGACCACCGCGCCGACCTCTACGCCCTGGGGGTGATGGCGTACGAGCTGCTCACCGGGCGGCCCCCCTTCACCGGCAATACGCCGCAGCAGGTGATCGCCGCCCACGTGACCCAGGCGGCCGAGCCGGTCTCCCGCCACCGGGCCGCGGTGCCGGCGCCCCTCGCCGAGCTGGTCATGCAGTGCCTCGAGAAGAAGCCGGCCGACCGGCCCCAGAGTGCCCAGGAGATCCTCGACCGCTTCGAGGAGCTGGCCACGCCGAGCGGCGGGATCACTCCGACCGGCACCGCTCCCCATCGGGTGGTGCGGCGCTTCCGGATTCCGCTCGTCGCCGGCGCGGCGGCCGTGTCGCTGCTCGTGGTGCTCGGCGGTCTCTGGGCGTGGCGCGGGCGCGCGACGAGCCGCGCGCCTTCGGGTCCGACGCGCCTTGCGGTCGTCCCCTTCGAGAATCTCGGCCCGGCGGATCAGGCGTATTTCACCGAGGGGCTGGTGGACGAGGTGCGCACCCGGCTCACCGGGCTCTCGGCTCTCCGGGTCATCGCCCGCACCAGCTCCGAGGCGTACCGCGGAACCAAGAACACGCCGCAGCAGGTCGGGAAGGAGCTGGGGGTGCAGTACCTCCTCACCGGGCGCGTCCGCTGGCAGGAGGCGGCCGCCGGCCGGGCGGTGCAGGTCCGGGTGAGCCCGGAGCTCATCCGCACCGACGACGGCACCACGGCGTGGGAGCAGTCGTTCGACGCCGACCCGTCCGACGCTTTCGCGGTGCAGAGCCGGATCGCGGGCGAAGTCTCCCGGGCGCTCAACCTGGCGCTCACGCCGCAGGACAGCTCGAGCGCCGGAGAGCGCCCGACCGCCAACGCGGCCGCCTACGACGCCTACCTCCAGGGAGAGCAGCTGTTGCAGCGCGCCGACCTCATCGACGGCGACGCGCGCCCCGCCGTCGTGCAGCTCGAGCGCGCCGTCACGCTCGACCCGGCGTTCGGGCTGGCGTACGCGCGGCTCTCCTACGCGCATCTGCTCCTCTATTGGATCTTTAACGACCGGAGCGCGGTGCGGCTGGCGCAGGGTTCCGCCGCCGCCGAACGGGCGCGGGTACTGGCGCCCGATCTCCCCGCAACCCACCTGGCGCTGTCGTACGTCCGGTACTGGGGTCACCGGGACTACGTCGGCGCGCGGCTCGAGCTCGACCAGGGACTCCGGGCCAGGCCCAACGACGTGAAGCTGCTCCAGGCGACTGCCTGGGTGGCGCGCCGGAGCGGGCGATGGGACGAGGCCATCTCGATGATGCGCCGGATGGTGGAGCTCGACCCGCGGAATCCGGTGGCCTTTACAGACCTCGCGTCCACGGCGGCGCGCGCGCTTGGACCCGGCGAAGCCGAGCCGCTGTACGAGCGATCCGCGGTGCTGGCGGCCGGCCAATGGCAGCTGTGGCAGGACTGGATGGCGATCCGGATGGTGGAGGGGAACGAGGCCAGGGTACGGGAGATCATTCGCCGCGCCGAGACCGGGTTAGGAGAGCGGTTCCCGGCCTGGTTCCTCACCAACGATCACTATGGCGCGCACCAGCTCCTGGCGAACCTGGCGGAGCCGGAGCTGCGGGCGCGATTGCTGGCGACGCCGAGGGTGAGCGAGCTCGCCTCCGACTCGGCCCAGACGCTCCTCATGAAGAGCGCGCTTGCGACGGCCGCGGGCGACAAGGGGGCGGCGCGCCGATTCGCGGAGGAGTCCGGCTCGATCTTCGGCCGCCTCGCCGTCCGCGACACCGCGGAGGCGAACTGGCGGAGCGGGATGGCCCGGGCGGCGCTCCTGGCCGGCCGCTCGGAGGATGCGATCCGGCAGGCGCGGCGGGCCGTCGAGATGCTACCGTCGTCGCTCGATCACCTCGATGGGCCGAACCACCTGCTCCTGCTGGCGGAGGCGCATGCCGCGGCAGGCCACGCCGACTCGGCGCTGGCGCACCTCAAGGTCCTGCTCACCCTCCCGTCGTTCTGGAAGCCGGGTGCGGTCCCCCTGATGCCGACCTTCGCCGCCCTCCGGAATGATCCGCGGTTCGTGAAGCTGCTCGAGAGCGCGCCGAAGTGAGCACCGCCCCGGGAGCCCGCACGGCATGAGCGCTCCGCGGAGGACACTCTCCCGGCGCGACGCCGTCCAGCGGCTCGCCACGGGCGCCGTGGCGCTCGCGTGGCCGCGCGCCGCGACCTGCATCGCCGCCGAGCCGCTCGTCATCGCCGGGCAGCCGGCCGAGCTCACGGTATCTTCGGTGAGCCGGGTGACGGTGCGGCTGACGCTTCGAGCGGCCGGTCCGCGGCCGGAGCCGCTGCCGCGCACCGGCGCACTGGTCCAGGACGCGCCCGGCGCGCCGCTGGCACGGAGCGGCAATCCCAAGGCCCTGGTGCGGGTTCGGGCCGGCGACCTGGTGGTCAGGCTCACGGCGGACCCGCCGACGCTCTTCGTGGACTCGCGCCGTGGCGAGCCGGTGCAGCGGCTCCGCTTCGACCGTGCCGCGCCGGGGGTGAGCTTCCTGCTTCCCAAGGGTCTGCTGCTCGGCCTGGGCGAAGGCGGCCCGCAGTTCGACCGCAAGGGCTCGACGGACCAGATGCGGAACGGCCAGGGCGGCTACCGGCTCGCCACCCACGGCACCCGCGCGCCGGTGCCATGGCTCATCGGGACCGACGGCTGGGGAATGTTCATCGACCAGCCCAGCGGCGCATTCGACTTTACCGGCACTGAAGGCAAGTTCACGCCGACCGTGCTTCCGCCGCCGGGAGCCCAGCTGGTCAACAGCCCTAACCCGGTCCCTTCGGGCGCCGGCCTCCCGCTGGACCTGTTCGTGGTCGCCTCGCGGGATCCCGCCGTCCTCCTGCGCGAGTACGCCCGGATCACCGGCCTTCCCGAGCTGCCGGCCCGCTGGACGCTCGGCTATCAGCAATCGCACCGCACGCTTGCCGGGCCCGAATCGATCCTCGAGGTGGCCCGCACGCTGCGGGAGAAGCGGCTGCCCTGTGACGCGCTGATCTACCTGGGCACCGAGTTCACCCCGTCGGGGTGGAACACCCGCAACGGAGAATTTACCTGGCACCCGGGCAACTTTCCGGATCCCAAGGGCATGCTCAACGCCCTGCACGCCGAGCACTTCAAGGTGATCCTGCACGTGGTGATCGAGGGCCGGCGCCTGCTCGGCACGGTGCAGGACTCCTGCACCGCCGCCCCGCTGCCCGCCGGCCGGACGGCGGACAACCAGTGGCCGGTGGAGCGGCAGGTCGCGTGTTACTGGCCGGCACACCACCCCCTGGTGGAGCTCGGCGTGGACGGCTGGTGGCCCGACCAGGGGGACGGCTACGACGCACCGTCGCGGCTCAACCGGCACCGGATGTACTGGGAAGGCATGCGGCAGGAGCGGCCCACCGAGCGGCCCTACGCGCTGCACCGCAACGCCTCGGCGGGCGTGCAGCGCTACGGCGGCTATATATGGTCGGGCGACGTGCAGTCCCGCTGGGAGACGCTCAAGGCCCACGTCCCCGTGGCCCTCAACACCGGACTCTCGGGGCTGCCGCTCTGGGGCACCGACATCGGCGGCTTTTACGGGACGCCGGAGCTCACCGGGGAGCTGTTCGTCCGCTGGTTCCAGTTTGCCGCGTTCTGCCCGCTGTTCCGCTCGCACGGCAGGAACTGGCATCTCCACACGCCGTGGGGCTGGGACGGAGGCGACGGCGGGCCCCCGGAGACCGCGAACTTCACGCCCGATCCGGCGGAGCTGCACAACACGGAGGTGGAGCCGATTTGCCGGAAGTACCTCGAGCTGCGTTCGCGGCTCATGCCGTACACGTACACCGCCCTCAAGGAGACCAGCGAGACCGGGCTCCCGATGATGCGCGCGCTGTGGCTGCATTACCCGGATGATCCGGAGGCGGTGCGCCGCGGCGACGTGTTCCTCTGGGGCCGCGATCTGCTGGTGGCTCCCGTGACCGAGAAGGGTGCCACGGTGCGGCGCCTCTACCTGCCGCACGGCCAGTGGCACGACTTCTGGACCGGTGACGTCGTGGCCGGCGGGCGGGAGCTCGACCGTCCCGTGGACCTCGCGACGATTCCGCTCTACGTGCGGGCCGGCGCGGTCATCCCGACGGGGCCGGTGCGCCAGTACAGCGACGAGCCCGTCCCCGGCAACAGGCTGCTCACGATCTACCCCGGCGCGGAGGGCGCCGCCACGCTCTACGAGGATGACGGCCGCTCCTTCGCGTACCAGGCGGGCGCCTGGATGCGGATCGCGCTGCGCTGGACGGACCGGGCACGCCGCCTCCGCCTCAGCCTGGCTCCGGGCTCCGGGCGCCTCGCGCCCCTGCCGAGGACGCTGGAGATTCGGGTGAGCGGATCAGCGGAGATGAGGACCGTGCGCTTCGACGGACGGACCCTGTCGGTCCGGCTGGCGGGATGAGCGAGCGGCTGCGGTCGGCGCTCGCCGACAGGTACCGGATCGAGCGCGAGCTCGGCGCCGGCGGGTTGGCCACCGTCTACCTCGCCGAGGACCTGCGCCACCGGAGGAAGGTGGCGATCAAGGTCCTGCATCCCGAGCTCGCCAACGCGCTCGGACCCGAACGCTTCCTGCGGGAAATCGAGACCACGGCCAATCTCCGTCACCCCCACATCCTCCCGCTCTATGACTCGGGAGAGGCGGGGGGATTCCTCTTTTACGTGATGCCGCTGGTCGAGGGTGAATCGCTGCGAAACCGGATCGAGCGTGAAAAGCAGCTTCAGATCGAAGCTGCGCTCGCCATCGCACGGGAGGTGGCCGACGCGCTGGGCTACGCCCATGGCCGCGGCATCATCCACCGCGACATCAAGCCGGAGAATATCCTGCTCGAGGGCGGGCACGCGGTGGTCGCGGACTTCGGCATCGCGCGGGCGGTCAGCGCGGCCGGCGCGGAGCAGCTTACCCGAACCGGCATGTCGATCGGGACTCCCTCCTATATGAGTCCCGAGCAGGCGTCCGGGGAACAGACTCTCGATGGGCGGAGCGATCTCTACGCGCTGGGCTGCGTGCTGTACGAAATGCTGGGCGGACAGCCGCCGTTCACCGGACCGACGCTGGAGAGCGTGATCCACCAGCATCTCATGGTCGAGCCCCAGTCGATCACCAACCTTCGGCCCACGGTGCCCGCCACAGTAGCAGGGGCGCTGGCTCGGGCGCTGGCCAAGAACCCGGCCGATCGCTTCCACCCAGCCGCCCAATTCGTCCAGGCCTTCGCGTCTGCCGGGGCCTCCACCACGGCCACCGCGACAGCTCACCCGAAGCCATCGCGGTCGCGGGCGATCCCCATCGGGATCGGCGTGGCGGCGGGGCTGCTGGTAGTCGCCACCGCGGGATATCTCGCCACCCGTGGCACGCCGGCAGCTGCTCTGCTCGAGCCGAAGCGGGTGGTGGTCGCCACCTTCGAGAACCGGAGCGGCGATCGCTCGCTGGATCCGCTCGGCGCAATGGCCGCCGACTGGATCGCCCGCGGCCTGGTCGGGACCGGACTGGTGGACGTCGGCGGCACCGCGGCCGATCTGACCGCCCGCGGAATCGGATCGGACGCTCCCGCCGGATCGTCCGCCATCCTGGCGCTCGCCAGGAACGCGAACGCGGGGCTGGTGATCTCGGGCAGCTACTATCGCCAGGGCGACAGCGTGCTCTTCCAGGCGGACCTGACCGACGCGAATGCGGGCAAGCTGATCCAGACCGTGGGACCGGTCACCGCCCTTGCCGCGACGCCACTGGAAGGGGTGGAGCGTCTCAAGCAGCAGGTGATCGGCAGCCTCGGCCCCTTCGTGGACCCGGGCCTCGTGACGATGGCCGGCGAGCTGAGCCGGCCTCCCTCGCTCGAGGCCTACCGGGAGTTCCTCGCGGGTCAGAAATTCTTCTACAAGGACGAGGCGGCGGCGATCGAGCATTTCACCCGCGCGGCGTCGGTCGACTCGTCCTATTACATCCCTCTGCTCTGGTCGCTGGTGTTGTCGAATAACATGAGCAATGGCGCCCTGGCCGAATCCCTGACACACCGGCTCGAACAGCGTCGCGGTCTCATGACGCGCTATGAGCAGGTGTATCTGGACTATGCCGAGTGCCGCACTTCGCCGGGCTTGAGCACCTGCGTGCCATCCACCACGGCGTTGCTCGAGCTCACGCCGAAGTCACAGTTCATGAAGTATCTCCGCGGGATCATGCTCGCCTGGGCCAACCGTCCGGCTGCGGCGGATTCCGTGCTGCGCGAGCTGGATCCGCTGAGCGGCGAGCTGCGGGGGCGGATCTATTACTTCACGAATCACACCGGAGTCCTTCACGAGCTCGGCGACTTCGAGCGGGAGCTTGCCGTCGCTCGCGCCGCGCAGCAGCAGTATCCGGGCCGCCTCCTCATTTCGTTTGCCACCGCTCGTGCCCTGGTGGCACTGGGCCGGCTGGCCGAGGCGGAGCGCCTGATCGAAGAGGGCTTCAGCCTTGCCCCGGATATCCGGTTCTCGGCCGTGCAGGCGGGAGCGAAACTGGTGTACGAGCTGCGCTGGCACGGGCACGCCGCCGCGGCGGATTCGCTCGGCGCTCGGCTCCTGACCCGGCTCGCTGCGCGTCCGGCCGCGGCGGCGGACGACGAGCCAGGCCGGCACGACCGGGCGGAGCTCCTCGTGGCGACGCATCACTGGGCCGAGTTGCTGGCGTTCACCGACTCGATGGCTGCCGGAGATGGAGACAACGTCGACGTCCTCCGGTTCCGCGGGGTGGCGCTGGCGATGCTGGGTCGCCGGCCCGAAGCCGAAGCCATCGAGCGGCAGCTCGAGCGGGATAGCCGGCCGATCCGTCCCAGCGATCGCTGCAACTTCTGGGCGGTGTGCCGGCGCGCCGCTCGGGCCTTGATCGCCACGGCGCTCGGGGACAAGGCGCGTGCGGTGACGCTTTTCGACAAGTGGGTATTCCGCTACGATGCGCCGGCGCACTTCGAGCTGGTGGGGGAGCTGCTGCACGACTATCCGCCGTTCCTGCAAATGAGCAAACCCGCAGGATGAGTGTGACCGAGAAGCTGAGCGCGGCGCTCGCGGACCGCTACCGGATCGAGCGCGAGCTCGGCCAGGGGGGCATGGCCACCGTCTACCTCGCCCACGACCTTCGCCACGATCGCCCCGTCGCCATCAAGGTGCTGCACCCCGAGCTGGCGGCGGCGCTCGGCGGCGAGCGATTCCTGAGCGAGATCAAGACCACCGCCAGGCTCCAGCACCCTCACATCCTCCCGCTCCTCGACAGCGGCGAGGCCGATGGGCTGCTCTTCTACGTGATGCCGTACATCAGCGGGGAGACCCTGCGGACCCGGCTGGAACGGGAGAGGCAGCTCCCGGTGGCGGATGCGATCCGGATCGCCAAGGAGGCCGCCGACGCGCTGGGCGCCGCGCACGCGCTCGGCATTGTCCACCGCGACATCAAGCCCGAGAACATCCTGCTCCAGGGCGGCCACGCGCTGGTGGCGGATTTCGGCATCGCGCTCGCGGTGCAGCAGGCGGGTGGTCAGCGGATGACCCAGACCGGACTCTCCCTGGGCACGCCGCAGTACATGAGTCCGGAGCAGGCGATGGGCGAGAAGAACGTGGACGCGCGGGCGGACGTCTACGCCCTCGGCGCCGTCACCTATGAGATGCTCACCGGCGAGCCTCCGTTCACCGGCAGCACGGTGCAGGCCATCGTCGCCAAGCTGATGAGCGACCCGCCCCGTCCGCTCACCGAGCTGCGCAAATCGGTGCCGGTCCACGTGGAAGCGGCGGTGCTCGCCGCCCTGGAGAAGGTGCCGGCCGACCGGATCGCGAACGCGGCCGCGTTCACCCATGCTCTGGACGACGCGGGGTTCGAGAGGACCGGCATTTCCACCGACGCCCGCGCCCGCGGCCGGGCCGTGGCCGGCGTGCCGCGGCGATGGCTCGGGATGGCGGTCGCCCTCAACCTGATCCTCCTTGCCGCGACCCTCTTCTTCGGCCTGCGCAAGCCGGCGGCCGCCGGAACCAGCCGGCAGCGGGTACTCCTGTGGCAGTACCGGATTCCGTACGCCCTCGCGCCCGGCGCCCCCCTCGTCGGGAATCAGGCGGCCATTGCCCCGGACGGATCGAGCATCGTATACACCGATTCCACCGCCTCGGGCTACATGCTGATGCGGAAGCTGCGCGATGCGGGCGACGCGACCCCGCTCGCCGGCACCGAGGGCGGCGTCTCGCCGTTCTTCTCCCCCGACGGCAAGTGGGTCGGCTACATCACCATCGACAACAAGGTCAAGAAAGTGCCCGTGGCCGGCGGCGGCTCCGTCACCATCGGCGAGACCATCAATCCCGACTACAAGGCCGGAGCGTGGCTCGACGACGGCACCATCGTCTTCTCGGGTGACATGAACGGCGCGGTGAAGCGGGTATCCGCCGATGGCGGCCCTGCCGCTCCGGTGCGGATTCTGGAAAAGCTGGGATCCGCGGCCACGCTGTGGCCGCTTCCCGGCGGCCGGGGCTTTCTCTTCACGGTCTGTCCGGGGAATTGCGCCAATTCGACCAGCATATACGCCTACGATCTCAAGGCGGACAGCGCGCTCCTGCTGGTGCCGAACGCGGCGGGTGCCTGGTACTCGCCGGCGGGAAAACAGCTGCTGTACACCAGCCGGGACGGCGGACTCTACGCGGCGGCGTTCGACGCGCGGCGGATGGTGCTGACCTCGGGCCCGCTCCCCGTGATCCAGGACGTCGAGCCGACCAGTTTCACGCTGTCGGCCTCCGGTGCGGCACTCTATACCACCGGGTCGGCGTCGCGAACCCAGGCCGAGCTGGTGTGGGTTGGCCGGGACGGCCACGCCGCGCCTTTCGACTCGACCTGGCGAGGCCGCTTCGAGTACCCGGTGCTGTCACCCAACGGGAAGGAGCTGGCCGTCAGCATCCGCGACAAGAAGACCGACCTGTGGATCCGCGGGGCCGACGGCGCCCGGGCGAAGGTCGACGCCGAGGGGGTCGCCAACTGGCGCTCGTCATGGCTCCCCGACGGGCACGCGCTGACCTTCATCTCGGTCGGGAAGCCCGAGGATCAGAACGACGTCACCGTCTACGAGGTGAAGAGCGATGGAAGCACCCGGCCGCAGCTGATCCAGAAGTCCCCATTCGGCATCTGGGAAGCCGAGGTGTCCGGCGATGGGCAGTGGCTGGTGATGCGGCTGGACGAAGAGGGGTTCAATTCCAACTTGAGGATCCGCCGGCTCTCGGGCGACACGGCCGTCAAGCCGCTCCTGGTCGAGCCCAGCTTCACGCTCTGCATCGCGCTGTCGCCGGATAGCCACTGGCTCGCCTATACCTCCAACCAGACCGGCCAGTACGAGGTGTACGTCAGCTCGTTCCCCGACATGAAATCGAAGCGGATGGTGTCGAGCGGGGGAGGTGGCGAGCCGCGCTGGTCCCGTGACGGGAGAGAGCTCTATTGGATCAGCGGGGGCCGGCTCATGGACGCCGCGGTGCCCTCGGGTCCCTCGTTCAACCCCGGGGCTCCCCGCCCGCTTTTTTCAGTGGAGGGCTACCGCCGGGCCCGGAACCACCCGCAGTACGACGTGGCGCCGGATGGGCGCTTCGTGATGATCCGCGAGCCCGCGGCGGCCGTGGGTGCGGTGTACGCGGAGCAGTGGCTCGCGGAGTTGCTGGCGAAGGTCAAACGATGAGCGCGGCGGACGAGGGTCTCATCCGGGCGCTGGCCGACCGTTACCGCATCGAGCGGGAGATCGGTGGCGGCGGGATGTCGCGGGTGTGGCTGGCGACGGAGACCGCGCTGGACCGGCAGGTGGTCGTCAAGGTCATCGCCCCGGAGCTCCGCGAGGGGCTCTCGGCAGAGCGGTTCACCCGCGAGGTCAAGCTGGCGGCGCGGCTCCAGCAGGCCAACATCGTCCCGGTGCTGAGCGCCGGCACCGCGGACGGCGTCCCGTACTACACCATGCCGTTCGTCACAGGCGAGTCGCTCCGGGCCCGGCTCACCGCGGGCCCGCCGCTCACGCCGGCCGAGAGCGTGAGCATCCTGCGCGACGTGGCCCGCGCGCTGGCCTACGCGCACGGCGAGGGGGTGGTCCACCGCGACATCAAGCCCGAGAACGTGCTCCTCTCCCACGGGGCGGCGATGGTCACCGACTTCGGCATCGCCAAGGCGCTCACCGCCTCCCGCACGCAGGACGGCGGCGCGGCGGTCACCCTCACCCAGGCCGGCGGCTCGATCGGAACACCGGCGTACATGGCACCCGAGCAGGCCGTGGGTGACGCGGTGGATCATCGCGCCGATCTCTACGCCTGGGGGGTGATGGCGTACGAGCTGCTCTCCGGCGCTCATCCCTTTCAGCAGCACGTCGGCGCGCAAAAGCTGATCACGGCGCATATCACCGAGAACCCCGTCGCGATCACCGGCATCCCGATCGCCCTCGGCGTGCTGGTGATGCGGTGCATGGAGAAATCGTCTTCGGCGCGCCCGGCCTCCGCGGCGGAGCTGCTGGCCGTCCTGGACAGTGTCAGCACGCCGGCTTCGTCCGGAACGATGGCGGCCGCTTCACCGGCGCGTCGCGTCCCGGTCAAGGCGCTCGCCGCCGTGGGGTTGCTGGTCGTGGCGCTCGCCGCCGGATGGTTTGCGCTCCGCCCCCGCGCCGCGGGCACGCCGGCGGGCGCCACCGAGCAGTCGCTGGCGGTGCTCCCGCTGGCCAACCTGAGCGGCGACAAGGCGGACGATTACTTCGGCATCGGCCTCGCCGAGGAGATCACCCGGGCCCTCTCCCAGCAGGGCGTGCGGGTGATCGGGCGGGTGAGCGCCGCCTCGCTCCAGGACAAGGGCCTCGACCAGCGCGCGATCGCGAAGGAGCTCGGCGTCGGCTCGCTCCTCACCGGCACGGTGCAGCGCGCCGAGGGCCAGGTGCGGATCACCGTGGCGCTGGTATCGGCGAGTGACGGCGCGGTGCGCTGGAGCGAGAAGTACGACCGGCCGCTGGCGAACGTGTTCGCGGTCCAGGACGAGATTGCCCGGACGGTGGCGGGGACCCTGCTCGGCTCGCTGAGGCATCCGGGGTCCGCCGCGCCGGCGCGGGCGGAGACGTCGGACCCGGAAGCGCTCTCGCTCTTCCTGCAGGGGAGGGTGCTCTTCAACCGGCGCGGCGCGCGCCAGCTGCGCCAGGCGATCGAGCTGTTTCAGCGGGCCGCCCAGCGCGACCCGAAATACGCGCGGGCCCAGGCGTCGCTGGCGATGGCGCTCGCGGTCCTCCCCGCCTACGTGGAGGACAGCACGCCGGAGCTCCTGGCCGCCGCGATCGCCGCCGCGAACCGGGAGATCGCGATGGATCCGACCATCGCCGAGTCGTACGCAGCGCTCGGCTACGCCTGGTCGCTGATCGGGGAAGTGCGCCGGGCCGACTCCAACTTCCGCCACGCCCTCGCGCTCGATTCGACCCTCGCCACGACCTGGGGGTGGTACGGGTTGCTGGCCGGTAGGCTCGGGCAGTACCGGGAGGGGCACGAACGCGTCGCCCGGGCGCGGCAGCTGGAGCCGGCGTCGATGATCGCGCGGGCCTGGGAAGCGCAGATCCTGATGAATGAGCGGCGATTCGCCGAATCGGATTCCGTGTCGGGCACCACCGTGGCGATGGATTCGACGTTCATGCTGGCGTGGTCGTGGCGGGAGAACGCGCTGCTCGCGATGGGGAAGACCGCCGAGGCGCTGGCGCTGCTCAAGCGCCACGTCGCCCAGCTGCCGCCGGGGCGGCCGGAGGAGGTGCACGGGACCTACGCCTATGCGCTGGCGATGGCCGGCAGCACCAGGGAGGCGCGCGCGTTGCTCGACACGATCCGCGTGCGGTCGGGAGGGCAGCTTCCCGCGACGGGCGCGCTCGCCGCCGCGCTCGAGGAACTGGGGGATCACGAGGCGGCGATGGAGCTCCTCGGCCGGGCGATCGAGCGGCATGACACCTGGCTGGTGCAGTTTCCCCAGGTGGCGCGGTACGACCGGCTCCGGAAGGATCCGCGAGCCGCCGCGACGCTGGCGAGGCTCGGGGCGAGGTGAACCGCCCGGCGGGAGCGCCGCACCATAAGGGAGTATCCGACATGAGCAATGCCCAGGGCCGGCCCAGCGCCGCCCTCTCACATCTCTTCGCGCTCCTTGCTGCGGTGTCGGCGTTCGCCGTCGCCGCGCCGGCCGCCGCCCAGCAGCCGACGTCTCCCGGCCAGATCCGCCCCCGGCCGGCGGAGGGGCGCGCGCCGGAATTCCCGCTGCCCAACATCCGTGAGTACCAGCCGCGCTCCACGCTGGTCGTGCCGGTGCACCTGGTACCCCGGGCGAAGTACCCGACCGTGGATTTCCACGGGCATCCGCCGGCGCTCACGTCACCGGAGATCATCGAGCGGGTCGGCGCGGCGATGGATTCGCTCAACCTCCGCGTGATGGTGAGCGCCAATAACAACTCGGGCGACCGGCTCCGCCAGCAGTTGGCCGCCGTCGCCGCGAGCAGGTACAAGGACCGCTTCGTAATATTCACCGGTCTCAACCTCCGGGACGTGGGTCCCGGCTCCGGCGCGAGGATCGCCGCGCAGCTCGAGGCGGATGTCGCGGCCGGCGCCGCGGGTCTGGGCGAAATCGGCAAGGGGTTCGGCCTCTTCGCGCACAAGACCGACGGCAGCCGCCTCAAGCTCGACGATCCCGAGCTCGATGTGGTGTGGGAGACGGCCGCCCGCCTCAAGATCCCGGTCTTCCTCCACGCCGGCGATCCCTCGGAATTCTTCCAGCCGATCGACTTCCACAACGAGCGGTGGCTCGAGCTGGCGCTCTATCCCGACCGGCGCTATCAGGATCGCTCCCGGTTCCCCTCCTTCGAGGAGCTGATGGCCGAGCGCGACCGGCTTCTGGCGCGGCATCCGAAGGTGATCTGGGTGCTGGCGCACCTCGGCTGGCACGCGAACGACCTCGCCCGGCTCGGGCGGATGTTCGACAGCCTGCCGAACCTCTACGGCGAGGTCGGCGCCATCCTCTACGACCTGGGCCGCCAGCCGAGGGTGGCCCGGGAGTTCATGATCAAGTACCAGGACCGGCTGCTCTTCGGGAAGGACAGCTTCCAGCCGGACGAGTACCCGTACTACGGGCGGGTCTTCGAGACCAACGACGAGTACTTCGACTACTATCGGGATTACCACGCCTTCTGGAAGCTCTACGGCCTGGGGCTGCCGGACTCGGTGCTGAAGAAGCTCTACTATGGCAACGCACTGAAGCTCACCCGCGGCATCCCGCGCGGCGGGTTTCCGAAATAGGCCCCCGACGTCAATCGGGAGTAGTTTCCTGACCCATGGCTGACCGGCTCGAACGGCTGGAGAGCGCGCTCGGGGGGAGCTACCGCATCGAGCGCGAGATCGGGGTGGGCGGGATGGCGACCGTCTATCTTGCCCACGACGTGAAGCACGACCGCAAGGTCGCGCTCAAGGTGCTGCGGCCGGAGCTCGCGGCCGCGATGGGCACCGACCGGTTTCCCCGCGAAATCCACATCATCGCGCAGCTGCAACACCCCCATATCGTGCCGCTGTACGACTCCGGCGAGATGGGGGGCTTTCTCTACTACGTCATGCCGTTCATCGAGGGAGAATCGCTCCGCGCGCGGCTCGAGCGGGTGGGGCCGCTCCCCGTCCACGATGCGGTCCGGGTGCTGCACGAGATCGCCGACGCGCTCGCCTACGCCCACGCCCGGGGGATCGTTCACCGCGACATCAAGCCCGACAACGTGATGCTCTCGGGCCGGCACGCCGCCGTCACCGATTTCGGGGTGGCCAAGGCGGTGAGCGCGTCGGCCGGCGACCGGCTCACCACGGTCGGCATCGCGGTCGGGACCCCGCAGTACATGGCGCCGGAGCAGGCGATGGCGGAAGCCAACATCGACCATCGCGCCGACATTTACGCCCTGGGCGTGCTCGGCTACGAGATGCTGACCGGAAAGCCCGCCTTCGAGGCCACCACCGCCCAGGGGATGCTCTCGGCGCACGTGCTCGAGCAGCCGAAGGATGTCCGGGACCGGCGGGCGGACGTTCCGCCGCTGCTCGCCGAGACACTGCTCAAGTGCCTCGCGAAGGATCCCGCCGACCGCTGGCAGAGCGCCGACGAGCTGTCGGCCCGGCTCGAGCTCATCGCCACGACGCCGAGCGGCGGGATCACCCCGACCACGACCCGGCCGGTCACGGGGACGGCCGCGCGGCCACCGGCCACCGGAAGGCGACGCTGGATCGGCCTCGCCGCCCTCGTGCTGCTGGCGGCCGCCGGGCTCGCCACCTGGCGGCTCGGCTTCGGGCACGGCGGGATCCAGCGCATCGGCGTCCTGCCCATCGAGGACATTTCCGGACAGGACGCGGTCTTCGTGGACGCGATGCATGATGCGCTCACCAACGCGCTGTCCCGGCTTGGCGCCGTCGGCGTCGCGCCGCGCTCGGCGATCCTCTCCTATCGGCGCACGCCCAAGACGACGAAGGAGATCGCGAAGGACCTCGACCTCGACGCGGTGGTGGAGGCCACGGTGTTCCGGGCCGGGAACGTGATGCGGATCAACGTGCAGTTCGAGGATCCGGTCACCACCCGGAGTCTCTGGTCGGAAACGTTCGAGCGGGACGTGCGGGACGTGCTGGCGGCGCAGAATGACATCGTCACGCGTGCGGCCGCCGGCGTCGCGAGTGCGCTGGGCATCGCGGGCCCGAAACCGAGAGCGGGAGAGAGCAAATGATCCGGGTTTCGTTGGGCGCGCTCGGAGCCGTGCTGCTGGTGTCGGCCTGCACGCCCGGGGCGGCACCCCTGGCCAGGGAGAGGATCCTGACGCCCGAGGGCGCCCGCCATACCAGGAGCCGATTCTCCCCCGACGGGAGCCGGGTCGCCTATTGGGCGGCGGGCCCCACCGGTTGGGAGCTCCGGGTTGCCCGCGCCGACCTGAGCGGATCGCGGGTGCTCGCCACCGCCCGAAACGTCTTCGAGTCGATCCTCTGGTCTCCCGACGGTCACTCGATCGCGTTTTCATCAGACGCCGCGAGCTTTGCCGACGTGTGGATCGTATCCCCCGACAGCGGAGCACCGACCCGGCTCACCACCGCGCCGGGCTCGGAGTACCCGCAGCAATGGTTCCCCAAGGGCGGCCGGCTTGCCTATCTCGCCACGGAGGAAGGCGGGGTCCTCCGCACCAGCGTGCTCGAGCTCGGCACGGGACGGACGGCACCGCTGCTCGCCGAGAAGCGATCGTCGCTCGGGATGTGGTCTCCGGACGGGTCGCGGATCGCATATACCGTGCTCGAGGGGAGCAGGTCTACGATCTGGCTGGCCGACCAGAGCGGCGCCAACGCCCGACAGCTCACCACCGAGGGAGTGGAATCGTTCGAGGGGAGCGGGTCGCCGTGGAGCCCCGACGGGTCGGAGCTGCTCTACGTCTCCCGCCGGACCGGCACCGGCGACATCTGGGCGCTGCCGGTCAACGGGGAGGGGGGGGCGCCGCGCCAGCTGACCCATGACGTGCGAGACGACGGGTGGCCGGCCTGGTCGCCTGACGGAAAGTGGATTGCCTTCATTTCCAGCCGCGGGCGACAGACCGATGTCTGGGTGATGCCGGCCGCCGGTGGCCGGGAGATGCGGGTCACCGACGACGAGGCGAGCGAGAACAACCTCCAGTGGGTCGGCGGCTCGAAGACCCTCGCCTTCCAGACCGGGCGCTCCAGCGGCACGCTCTCGGTGATCACGGTCGCCGACGGCAGCGAGCGACAGATCACGCCCGATTCGCTCCAGATCACCAGCTTCGATGTCTCACCGGACGGCAGGGAGATCGTGTACGGCGTCTTCCGCGGGGGCGGGGTGAGCGAGGTCCAGGTGGTGCCGACCGGAGGCGGCCCGGCCAGAACCCTGGTGCCGGGGCCGGCCGACAACGGCGATCCGTACTGGTCCCCCGACGGCCAGGAGGTCCTCTTCTTCTCCAATCGGAGCGGCAGCGGCGATCTCTGGGTCGTGGGTCCGCGTGGCGGCGAGCCGCGGGCGCTCACCACCTGGCCGACCGAGGAAGTTGATGGCGAATGGGCGGCCGATTCGAAGTCGGCCTATTTCCTCTCCGGACGGGGCGGTGGGGCCTTCTTCGATCTGTACCAGGTCCCGGTGACGGGCGGAGAGCCGAAGCGGCTCACCACCACCGGGAGCGTGCAGAACGTGGAGCCGAGCCGGGGGGGAAACGACGTATTCATTACGGGGCTCGGGAAGAAGGCCGGACAGGTCGTCCTGGGCCGCGTGCTGCCTGACGGAACCATGCAGACGCTCTGGGACAAGTCGAACGTGCAGGGGCTGTCCCACCGGAGGATCTCCCCCACCGGCGACTCCCTCGCAGTGCAGGTCGAGCAGCCGGGCGGGGGGTTCGCGAGCGTGATCCTCTCGGTGAAGAGCGGCGCCAGCCGGCCGATCCTCGGCAAGGACGAGTCCGCAGGGCCGTGGTCGCCCGACGGCAAGCAGATGCTCTACTACTTCGGAAGCCCGGCCGCCGATCTCGGCATCTTCAACCTGGCCGATGGCACCACCCGCCGTCTCACCGACACCCCGGCCTCCGAGGGAAGCACGCAGTGGAGTCCGGACAGCAAGTCCATCGTGGTGCTGCGGTCCTCTCCGCGCCGGCTGATCGCGACCGTGGACGTCACGGCGCTGCTGACCGATGGAGGGAAGTAATGTCGGGCGCGGAGCCGTCGTGAGGGACGCCATCCCGCGCCTCGTGGCCGCCCTCGGCGCGCTCCTCGCGCTCGCTCCCGCCGTCGCCGCGGCCCAAGCGAAGCCGGCGGTGCATCGGCTCCCGGCGACGCCGCACACCGTGGCCTGGGGCTACTACTCCGCAACCGCGAAGCCGGTCCTCCGCATCGCCTCGGGCGACATCGTCCTGGTGGAGACGCTCCTCACCAACAGTCCGACCCGGCTCGAGGCCGCCGGCCTGCCCAGGGACCAGGTCGAGGCCTCGCTCCGCGCCATCTACGATTCGGTCACCGACAAGGGCCCCGGCGGCCATATTCTGACCGGTCCTGTATATGTGGAGGGGGCCGAGCCGGGCGACGTGCTCGAGGTGCGGGTCCTCGCGGTCGAGCTGGCGATTGCCTACGGCTACAACGGATGCAGCGGCTTCATGCGGGAGCTGTGCGCGGAGCCGAGGACCCGGATCATCCAGCTCGACCGGAAGAGGATGATCGCCGATCTCGGTGCCGGCATCCGGGTTCCGCTCCGGCCCTTCTTCGGCAGCATGGGCGTGGCGCCGCCCCCGGATTCGGGCCGGGTGAGCAGTAACCCGCCCGGCATCCACGCCGGCAACCTCGACAACAAGGAGCTGATTGCGGGGACCACGCTGTACATCCCGGTGCACGTTTCCGGCGCACTCTTCGAAGTGGGTGACGGCCACGCCGCCCAGGGCGACGGCGAGGTGGATCAGACCGCGATCGAAACCTCGCTCCGCGGCCGGCTCCAACTCATCGTGCGGAAAGACCTGAAGCTCACCTGGCCGCGGGGCGAGACGCCGACCCACATGATCACGATGGGCACCGACACCAGCCTCACCGTGGCGACCAGGATCGCGGTGAAGGAAATGGTCGCCTACCTGATGGAGGCGAAGGGGCTCCCCCAGGTCGAGGCCTATCGGCTGGCGAGCATCGCGGCGGATCTGCGAATCACCCAGCTGGTGGACGGCCGGGTCGGAGTGCACATGATGATTTCGAAAGCCGTGCTCGGCCTGGCGCGCTGAGCGCGGGGCCGGCCTCGCCGGCCAGTCCCCCTCACCACGCTTCGGTCGGCAGGTCCCTGGGCAGCGGCAGCGACTGCAGGTAGGTCACCAGCTTCCAGGTGAGCTCCCGCGACAGGATCCCCCCGTAGGCCGGCATCCCGCGGGGCCGGCCGTAGTAGATGGACTGGAAGATCGCCGCGTCGCTGCCGCCGTAGCGCCAGCGGCCGTCGCTCAGGCTCGGCCCGACCCAGCCGCTCGCCCCGCCGCCGTGGCACCCGTCGCAGTTCATCGAGCCGAACAGCCGCTCGCCCTCCGCCGCCGACGGCTTCTGCCCTGTGAACGGATTGACGGGGTTGATCCCCGGCGGCGCGATGCCGCCGGCCGGAACGTGCTGATCGTAGCGCACCGCTGGCGGGGTGGCCGCCGCCGCCCCGCGGGTGGGGCCGCCGCCTTCGTCTCCACCCGTCCCTGCCCCATCACACGCCGAAGCGGCCGCGAGGGCGAGCAGGAACAGCGACGCGGGCAATGGGCCCATTGCGCTCACAACGCGAACACCCAGACCATGCCGCCCTTGCTGGTGTAGCGCGCCAGGTCCCGGATGAAATCCGCCGGGTCCCGAACGTCGGCGGGATCGTCGGAGGCGACGTCGCCCGAAAGCAGGGCCCAGTCGCCCCCGATGCCGGCGTACACCGCGAGGTACTGCCTGCCGTCGGGGCCGCGCCAGGTGATCGGCGCCCCCACCACGCCGGAACCGACCTTGAACTTCCAGAGCAACCGGCCGGTCTTCGCGTGGGCCGCCTTGAGCCAGCCATCGAGGGTGCCGTAGAACACCAGGTCGCCGGCGGTCGCGAGCACGCCGCTCCAGACCGGGTACTTTTCCTTGATCTCCCAGACCCGCCTGCCGCGCGCCGCATCCCACGCGATGAACGCGCCCATGTTGCCGCCCGGGCCGGCGACGTACGGCGTGCTGGCGCCGATGAACGGCGTGCCGCGGATCCGTCCGATCTCGGCGGCCTGGTAGTTCATGCAGAGGTTGACGGTGGAGGCATAGAAGAGCCCGGTGCGGGGCGAGTAGGCCGCGGGCGACGCCGGGCTCTTGCCGCCCTCGAGGCTCGGGCAGATGTATTTGACATCGCCCTTGCCGGCGCCGGTGAGCTTGGTGGAATCGAGCACCGGCCGTCCGGTCGCGAGGTCCACCCGCTTCGCCCAGTTGAGATTCACGAACGGCGCGGCCACCAGCACCTCGCCGGTCGCGCGGTCCAGGGTGTAGGCGAAGCCGTTCTTGTCGAAGTGGACCAGGACCCTGCGGGGCCGGCCCTTGATGGTGAGGTCGGCGAGGATCATCTCCGCGTTGGAGTCGTAGTCCCAGTTGTCGTGCGGGGTGAACTGGTAGGCCCACACCAGCGCGCCGTCCCTGGGCCGCCGGGCGAGCACGCTGTTGGTCCACTTGTTGTCACCCGGCCGCTGCTCCGGGTTGTAGGGCCCCGGGTTGCCCACGCCGTAGTAGACCAGGCCGAGCTCGGCGTCGTAGGAGATCCAGCCCCAGACCGGCGCGCCCGCGGTCTTCCAGGTGTCCTTGGCCCAGGTCGTGAGCCCCAGGTCGGCGCCCTTGTCGTAGAACGGCTTGAAGGTGCCCGGCCAGGCGAGCACGTCGGTATCCGGGCCTTCGTTGTACGCGGTCCAGACGATCGTTCCCGTCGCGAGGTCGAGTCCCTTGGTCCAGCCGTGAATGCCGAACTCGCCCCCGGACGGCCCCACGATCACCCGATTGCCGACGACGAAGGGCGCCATCGGCGTCGTCTCCCCATCGGACACCTCGCCGATCCTGGTGTTCCACAGCTCGCGCCCGCTCGCGGCGTCAACGGCGACGGTATGGCCGTCGAGCAGGTTGTACACGATCCGGCCGTCGGCGTACGATGCGCCCCGGTTGATCGCGTCGCAGCAGGCGACGCCGAGCGCGTTCGGATCCACGTAGGGCCGATACTTCCACTTGAGCGGATAGTCCGGCCTGGTGAGGTCGAAGGCGTAGAGGACGTTGGGGTACGGCGTGACCACGTACATGGTGTGGTTCACGACCAGCGGCTGGCCCTCGTGCCCATGGAGCACGCCGGTCGAGAAGCTCCACACCGATCGGAGCCGCGCCACGTTCGACGGGGTGATCTCCGCCAGCCCGCTGAACCGGGTCGCGGCGTAGTCCCTGCCGGGCATGGTCCACTGGCCGTCGTCGCCGGGGACGGGAGCCGGCGCGGGGCGGGCGGGGGCGGCGCGCGGTGCCTTGCGCGGGGGGCGCCGGCGAGCCGGGCGCTGGGCCGCGCCGTCGGCGGCGCTCAGGACCAGGAGGGAGAGGAGAAGCGCCAGCAGGCATGAAATGCGGATCATCGGCCCAACTCTACCACTCCCGTGGCGAAAGTACAGCATCGGGGCCCGCGGCATATAATTGAGCCCCATGTTCTCCGGCGAACAGATCGCCGCGCTGCTCCGCGCCTCGGGCATCACCCACGTCGTCACCGTGCCGGACAGCACGCTCGGCCAGTGGGAGGCGGCCATCGAGCGGGCCGGCTTCCGCCTGGTGCGGGTCTGCCGCGAAGGGGAGGCCTGGGCCGTCGCGGCCGGGCTCCATCTCGGCGGCGCTGTGCCGCTGGTCATGATCCAGTGCACCGGCCTCTTCGAGTCCGGCGACTCGCTCCGGAACGTGCTGCACGACTGGAAGCTCCCGATTCCGAGCATCATCGGCTACCGGAGCTACCTGAATCAGGAATTCCTCCCCGGCGACACCTGCCTGGCCTTCACCGAGCCGATCCTCCGGGCCTGGTGCTTCGACTATCGGCTCATCACGGAGCCCGGCCAGTTCGACGAGATGGTGAGCCACCTGAGCGCCTGCCGGGCGGCCGGAAGCCCGGGTGCGCTGCTGATCGCGGAGGGGAGAGCGTGAGGGGCGACGGGCGAATGTCGCTCGTGGACGCGCTTCGCGTTCTCCGCTCGGCGCGGCGGGTGGACGACGTCGTGGTGGCCGCCATGGGTGCGGCCCGCGAGTGGATGGCGCTGGGGACCCTGCCGCTCGACTGGGTGTTCGTGCCCTCGAGCATGGGGCAGGCCACCTCGCTCGGACTCGGCCTGGCGCTGGCGCGGCCCGATCGGCGCATCGTGGTGCTGGCGGGGGACGGCGGGCTGCTGATGAACCTGGGCTCGCTGGTCACGATCACCGCCTGCGCGCCGGCCAACCTGGTGATTCTGCTCTTCGACAACGGAGTGTATGAGGTGACCGGCGCTCAGCCGACGCCGGCCGCGGCGGCGGGTCGCACCGCCGCCGACCGGGTGGACTTCGCGACGCTCGCGGTGGCCAGCGGGTTCCGGGCCGCGCACCGATTCCAGACGATCGAGGAGTGGACCGGCGGGGTCGCCGCCGTCCTGGCGGCCGAGGGACCAACCTTCGCCGTGCTGGAGGTCGCCCCGGTGCCGGATGCGCGGGGACCCCGGTCTCCCGGCCCCGCGCCGGAGCGGGCCCGGGCGTTCATGGCCGCGCTTTCCGGGGACCCGCCGAATTTCGGACCCTGACGAATCCCGAACACCCGGTGTCCCGGCCAGGTGTGTGTGCGTCTCCCATCTGGCGGCTCGGAGTGTCCGAAAATCGGCCCCGCTCAGGTGGGCCACCCGACCCTCCGCCGCCGCCGTCGCAACGCTCCCGTGTACCAAGGAGGAATTATGCTGTTCGCACGATCGTCATGGTGGCGTTCGCTCGTCCGCTGCGTGGTTCCGATGGCAGTCCTCGCGGTGGGAGCGACAATCGGGGCGAAGGTCGCCTCGGCCCAGGAACTCCGGCACGCCGGTATGGCGCGCGCCGAGCCCACGGGGCGGCCGCACATCGCGCCCCGCGCGGGCATCAACTTCGACTCGAACGACATGCTGGTCGGCTTCCAGTTCGTGGCTCCGATCGGCCGGCGGTTCGAGTTCTACCCGTCCACCGACGTGTACTTCCCCGACCGGGGCTCTGAGTTCGCGTTCAACGGGGACGTGAGGTATCGGGTGCCCACGAGCCGGAACCTCGCGGTGTACGGCGGCACCGGGCTCAACGTCATGAGCCGCCAGGCGGGCGCGCAATCGCGCACCGACGCCGGCATGAACCTGCTGGGCGGGCTCGAGGGCCGCGCCGGCTGGGTGCACCCGTTCGTCGAGGGCAAGGTGACGCTGCGTAACGACAGCTTCTTCCAGGCCACGACCGGACTGAGCATCACGCTGGGCCGCCCGTAAGCTGGATCGGCGGCTCGTCGCGTGGTCGGCAGGGCGGCGGGAGGCGACTCCCGCCGCCCTTGCCGCATCCGGCCCCGCCCTCGGTCCCCTCCCGCCCGACCCGAACTTCCGGCGTATCATTCCAGGCGTTCGGATGCCCGTCGGCACCCTCCCCGTTCGGGCGGAGGTGCACGCCGGGCCCGGTTCAGGAGGTGCTTCGTGAGCTCGTCCCCCTCGCTCGGCGTCCCCGAGCTCGCCGGCCTTGCCAGCTACGCCGGGGCGGCGCGAATCGGATACTCGGTGGACGAAAACGTGCGCCGGCTGCTCCGCTATCAGTGGACCGAGCGGCGGCTCATGACGATCCTGCTCGCGCATCTCACCGCCGAGCCGGTGTGGGAGGTGAAGTGCGGCTACGCGCTCCACCAGTGGCAGGACGCCGGGCATGTGGACCGGCTCCGGAAGCGGATCGGGGAGATGCGAAACCCGGTACCGTCCCTGGAGCGGGCGCCCGAGCCGGCGCTCGACTCCCTGCTCGAGGAGGCGATCCGCTCGAGCGACGCGGTGGAGCTTCTGGCGGGTGCCTACGGCGTGGTGCGCGCGGCGCTGGCGGAGGCGTATCGCGACCACCTCGCGGTGACTAACCCGCTGGTGGATCATCCGACCCGTCGGGTGCTGCGCGCGGCACTCGCCGATCACGAGGAGGCGCTGGTCTGGAGCGAGCGGGCGCTCGACGCATTGGTCCGGGCCGATCCGGCCGCGGCCGGGCGCGCGGCGGGCTGGCGCTCCCATCTTCAGTCGTATCTGGACGCCGCGGGCGGAATCGCGGGAACGGCGCCGGAGGGCGAGCCTTCGGGCCGAAGCGCGCGGGGCGGCGCGCGCCCCGCGCCGCGGTCCCTTCCGCCGCCCCGCGCGGCGCAGCCGTGGGTGCCCGACTTCCACCCTCGCCGCGACCGGCGGTTCACCGGGCAGCACGAGTTCGAGTTCCCGCCCCACGTGGTGTACAACGATCCCCGGGCGCCGGCCGAAGAGCGGAACCTGGCGCTCCTGGCCAAGCGCACCCTCGAGATGGACGTCCCGGAGATGATGGCCTCCATGCTGGTGGAGCGGGCGGGCCAGCCGTGGGAATTCCACCTCGACTACTCGCGCCAGCTCTGGGATGAAATGCGCCACGCGATGATGGGGAGCGCGGCGTTCGAGGCGCGCGGAGTGGACTGGACGAAGATTCCACTCAATGTCGGCTTCTCGCTCCGGTTGAACCTCCACGCCACCGCGCTGGAGCGGCAGACCATCCTCTTCGCCATCGAGCAGTCGCTCATGCCGGCGGAGACCGGCAAGCGCTTCGAGTACGAGACCGCCGTCGCCGCGGGCGACCCGCTCTCCGCCCACTTCCACGATTACGATTGGGCCGACGAGGTGCTCCACGCCCAGATCGGGCGGCGCTGGCTCAAGCGCGAGGGGATCACCCCCGAGGAGGCCGCCGAGCGCGCCCAGGGGATTCACCAGCGGACCTGGGCGGCCCTGGATCGGTACCGGGAGCCCGACGCGCGGCCGGACTGGTGGGACGATTTCGTGCGACAGGTGCTTGGGCGGCCCAGCGCCGTCAAGCCGGAGGAACGCGGGGAGCTCAAGATCATCGCGGAATAGATGCCGCTCACCTTCCATCTCATTCCCCACACCCACTGGGATCGGGAGTGGTACCTGACCCGCGCCGGGTTCCAGGCGCGCCTGGTCCCGCTGCTCGACGACGCGCTCGAGCAGCTCGAGCGCGACCCGTCTGCGCGGTTCCTCCTCGACGGACAGACCGTGCTGCTGGAGGACTACCTGGCGGTCAAGCCGGAAAACGAAGCGCGGATCGCGGCCCTGGTTCGCCGGGGTGCGCTCGAGATCGGCCCCTGGTACGTCCTCTCCGACCTCCTCATCCCCTCGGCGGAATCGCTCCGCCGGAACCTCGAGCAGGGAAAGTGCGATGCCGAGCGATTCGGGCGGCGGCTGGAGGTGCTCTACAGCCCCGACGCGTTCGGGCATCCGGCGAGCTTGCCGACTCTCGCGGCTCAATTCGGCATTCATCGGGCGGTGATCCGCCGCGGGCTCGGCAGGCCGCTCGGCCGGGACTCGGACCTCTACCGCTGGGAGGGGGAGGCGGAGGCGGAGGACGAAAGCAGCCTGCTCGTCTATCATCTTCCCGCCGGCGGCTATGATGCGGCGATTGACCTGATCCACGCCCGAACCGATGCCGAGCTCGCGCGGACCTGGGAGCCGATCCGGAACGGGTTCTTGGCGCGCGCGCTCACCGACCAGATCGCGGTCTTCCTGGGCGCCGATCACCACGCCATGGCGCGGGACGTGCGCGGGCTCTGCGCGCGGCTCCAGGCGCTCGAGTCCCGCCATGAGGTGCGGGTGAGCGGACTCACCGAGTTCTTCGACGCGGTCGAGCTCGCGCACCCCGACCCGCCGCTGATTCGCGGCGAGCTTCGCCGGAGCGACGGGCACACCTGGGTGCTCCAGGGGGTGCACGCGAGCCGGGCGCGCCTCAAGCGGAAGTTCTCACGAACCGAGCTGCTGCTCTCCAAGGTAGCGGAGCCGCTCGGGGAGCTCGTGGCCACGAGCGGCGAAGGCCGGGACCGGCGCGCGCTGCTCGGGAGCGCGTGGCGGACGCTCCTCCAGTCCGAGTTCCACGACACGCTCGCCGGAACAACCGGCGACGCGGTACAGCGGGAGCAGGAGGTGCGGCTCGCCGCGGTCGAAGCGATCGGCCGGGAGATCACGACGCGGAGCCTGTGGGAGCTCTCCGGATACGACCCCGACCGCGCCCGCGAGGAGGAGGGTCAGGACTACGCGCGGCTTCTCCTGTGGAATCCGTCGGAGCGGCCGTGCCCGGGGGGGGGGATCACGACCGCGGAGCTCACTTTCTTCCGGACCGACATCCTGGTGGGAGTCCCCTCGGCGCGGAAGGCGCGCAGCGGGAAAGGCCATCAGCCGTTCGCGCTGGTGGGTCCGTCTCGAGAGGTGATCCCGGTGCAGGTCCTCGGCGTGCGCCGCGGTGTGGCGCGGAAGGACGCGGACCGGGACTATCCCGATCAGGACGAAGTGGACCGCGTGTGGGTGGCGTTTCGCACGCCGAAAGTTCCGGGGCGGGGCGTCGTGTCGCTCGTCCCGAAGAGCATGCGGCGCTCCCCGGAGGGCGACGATGTCGAAGCTCGAGAGTCGGAAGGAATCGGACTGCTCGCCAACCGGCTGGTGGCGGTGCGGATCTCGCCCAGCGGAAGGCTGATGGTCGAAGAGCGGCGAACCGGGGCGGAGTACGCCGGCCTCTGCGAGCTCATGGACGAGCCGGATGCGGGGGACCTCTACACCTTCTCGGCGGGGCGTGGGGTCCCGGCGCACGGAGGGCGGCCGGTGTCGCAGCACACGCTCGCGCGGGGGCCGCTGGTGGGCGCGGTGGAGACCAGGTGGACGATGCCTTCGGCGGGACCTGGCCACATCGAAGTGAGGCAGGTCGTCGCGCTCTACCCGGACTCGCCGCTGGTCCGGCTCCGGCTCGACATCGAGAACGCCGCGCCGGATCATCGGCTGCGCGCGCGCTTTCCAGTCGGGGCGGGTGATGCGGCGATCGCCGGCGCGGCGCTCGGCGTCGAGCGGCGGGCGCCGGAGACGGCGGCCGATCCTGACCCGGCCCTCGAGCGGCCCGCGCGCACCGCCCCGGCGCAGCGATTTGTCGCCGCCGCCGCCGGCGCGCATGGGCTCGCCCTCTTTGCGGCGGGGTTCTTCGAGTACGAGTGGACCCCGGCGCGCGAGCTGGTGGTCACCCTGCTCCGCGCGGTGGGAGAGCTCTCCCGCGCCGGCCTTCCGGAGCGGCCCGGCCACGCTGCCTGGCCGGAGCCCACGCCCGAGGCGCAGGAGCTCGGCGCGCACACCATCGAGCTCGCGCTCCTGCCGGTCGGCGAGAGCGAGCTGGCCCGCCCCGGAGGGCTCGAGCGATTGTGGGAGGAGGCGTTCCTGCCGGTCCAGGGAGTGTTCGTCTAGTCCCGTTCCAAGTTGTTCTGTCCTGGCGAGGCACAGGGACTCGGACGCCATTCAGGCCAGGATAGTCGGAACGGAGCTAGCCGATCTGCAGGGCCACGTTGTAGGTCGCCGAGTAACCCGCTCCGCTCGCCGCCACCGGCAGGATCATCTGCGCCCCGCCCCGACGGTAGATCCCATCGCCGCTGTTGCGCAGCCGGCCGGCCCCCCTGGTGGAGTAGGGGACCTGCGCGTGCACCGTGTCGGTCAGGGTGTCGTCGAAGAACCACTGCGAGGTGAACTCGTACGCCGAGCTCGCGCCGGCCGCCGAGCGGATCTTGAAGTGGATGTGCACCGCCCGGCCGGCGTACCAGCCGGGATAGATGGTGGTGAACGCCGCCTGCCCGCCGGCGTCGGTGACCTGGTAGCCCCGGAGGAACTTCTGCCCCACGGTATTGAAGCCGGGGTCGCTGACGTCGGAGTAGACCCCGATACCGTCGCAGTGCCAGACGTCCACCAGCGCGCCGGCCAGCGGCGTGCACGACGAGCCGCTCAATCGCTCCAGGGTGACGGTGAGCGCGAGCAGCGTCCCGGCCTTGACCGTGCCGGTCGCGGGATCCGACCGGATGTCGGAGCGGAGCAGCTTGTCGTCCACGAAGTAGGGGCCCTGGGTGAGCGCGGGGCGCACCACGCAGGTGCTGGTGTTGCTCCCCTCGCTCGCCGCCGAGGACGAGCATCCGGTGAGCCAGTAGAGCCCGCCCGCGCCCAGGATGGTGAGTGCCTCCCGGCGGGTGAGCAGCAGCCCGATCAGCTCGTCGTCGCGATCCATGGAGACGATTTCCCGGTGTCGGGGTTAGCAGTGGAAGGCGTCCGGCGCCCGGTTGGTTCGACCTCCCTCCACCCGCATCCGGCCGGCCACTGCCGCGCGGCTGCGAGAGCGCCGCTCGAGCGTCATCTCACCCAGTCATTCACCCGCCGGTCCGGCATGGCCGCCACCGTCGCGAGGAGGGCATCGAGGTCTCTCCGCTGAAACAGCCTGCCCCGCAACAGGACCGCGGCAATGCGCCGGGTGTTGGTGATGTCGGCGAGGGGATCGGCAT
Organism: Gemmatimonadales bacterium; assembly: GCA_036004545.1. Lineage (GTDB taxonomy): Bacteria > Gemmatimonadota > Gemmatimonadetes > Gemmatimonadales > GWC2-71-9 > JABFSM01. The sequence continues at coordinate 6,653 of DASYRI010000163.1, read as the reverse complement.
CGAGCAGCACCAGGTCCGCCACTTTGCCCGGGGTGATGGTGCCCACGGAGTCGGCCAATCCCAGCCATTCGGCGGGTTTCCTGGTGGCGCTCGCGAGCGCCTCCATCGGGCTCATCCCGACCGAGTCAACGAACAGGCGCAGCTCCTCATGGAGCGAGGCGCCCGGGAAGACGTTCAGGACGGCGACATCCGACCCGGTCATGAGCCGCACGCCGGCTTCCCGCATCTCGCGGACCTGCTTGAGCGCGATGGGCCAGGCGCGGTCGAAGTACGCCCGGCGCTCGGGAGTCACCTCCTCGACCTGCTCCCGCCAGTCGAGAATCATGAATGCCGAGAGGTAGGGCCGGAGCGGATGCACCGCGGCCGTCGTGTCGGTGACCAGGGCCTGATAGTAGGACTGCGGCCGGAACACCGACTCGGTGGCCGTGACGAGCGTCGGCACCACGCCCACGTCCCGGCCGGCCAGCTCGCGCCAGAACGCCATCCGCTCGGCGCGCGGCAGCGAATCCATGCCGATCGGGAAGCCATGCTCCACGCCGTCCTGCCCCGCCTCGAGGAGCAGCGCCGGCGACGCGGTCACCACGTGGCCGACCAGCCGCTTGCCGTGGGCGTGCGCGGCCTTCGCCAGCGCGAGGTAGGTCTCCCGGTCCTGCACGGTGCGGACCTTGAAGTGGTCGAGCTCGAGGGTGGCCAGCGAGTCAATGACGCGGCGGGCGTCTTCGGGCGAGCCGACGGGGATGCGGGCGCGCTCGAACGGCTCGACCCGCGACGCCGGCGGGTCCCGCCGCATGCGCTCGATGTTCCGGAGGGATTCGAGATACGGCCCGGCAATCAGCATCCGCGGTCCCACGCGGGTGCCGGCCCGGATCTCCCGGCGCCAGCGCAGCACTTCGGCGTGCTCGCTTCCCTGATCCCGCAGGGTGGTCACCCCGTACACCACGTAGAGCCCCAGCGCGGAGGCCCGGGTCTTCGACGTGTGCGCGTGCATCTCGAACAGGCCTGGGATGAGGTACTTGCCGGTGGCGTCGAGTACGGTCGCGCCGCCGGGCACCCGGACCTTCGTCGCGCCGCCGATCTCGGCGATCCGGCCGTCGCGCACGATCACCGTCTGACCCGCCGAGGGGCCCGTGCCGGTCATCGGAATCAGGGTGACGTTCCGGATGGCAACCACGCCCTGCCCGACCGCGGCCGCCGGGGTGCAGGCGAGCGCGGCGGTCAGGACCGCGAAGCGTAAAGACAACGTCATGGCGTACCTGTCACGGCGAGCTCCGGTGGACCACGGCGGCGTCCCGATTCCGGGGGTCTCTACGGGCGGGGATGTTCCTCGCCGAAGAGCCCCGCCGGCACGACCTTGTCATAGTCGGTATTCCAATTCAGGGTTTGAACCTTCCAGGCGGCCTCCGGCCGGTAGAGGACGATCATGAAATACACCGGTTGCTTGTCATACAGGAGGATAATGTACGCGCGTTGTACATGAGGGGAGACGTTCACGCTGCGAAGAACATCATACCCCCGCAGGGTGCCGAAACGAGCCAGCATACCGCAGCCGGCAATCATCTGATCCCGCTTGGCGGCCTCCTCAGGGCCGGTCCACTGCTCCGTCCATCCTTTGAACGCGGCCGTGCACTCGCCGGCCCGCAGACTTGCAAGACCCCGAGCGATCAGGGGGGCGAGCTGATCCTGGGCCGAGACCGCGGTGGTCCAGGCAAGCGCCACGGCGCTGATTGCGGCAGGTAGTTTCATCGGGCAGTCTCCATGCGGCTCTGGTGTTCAGGGCCTCGTCTGCGCGGGCGTGGGCCGGGCGGCATTGATAGCGCTAATGCCGTTCCAACCTGTTTCACCAGACTGCGGCGAGCAACTTCTCCGGGAACGGTGGCCAATCGTGCTTCCGGTGACTCTGGCCTGATTAGTTGGAACGGCACTAGTCGAGCATGATCGGATCGTCGCGGCGGATTGTGCCGCCCCGCGTCACGGTGGCGTACACACCAACATTGGCATGGTTGTGCTGGGCCGCCGCACGCAAGATACCGGGATCTCTCGGGAGGTCCCCTTGCCGTAGCGTAGTCATCACGCAGCGGGGGCAGGGACCACTGATGTTCAGGCGCACCTCGCTGCCGATCAAGAGCGTCCGGCCGATCCAGGCGGTCTCCACGAAGCTGGGCTCAGCGGAATGGGGCGCGACGACGATGTTCGGACGGAACCGCCTGGCCTCGAAGCGCCCGTCCGGATACAGGTCCCGGAGCCGGGCGAGCGTCGCCGTCGTCAAGACATGGACGGTCGCACAGTCAAAGAAGGTGCCCTCAGGTAGAGCGAAGTCTGTTACGGTGTCCCGGTGATCGAGGCCCTCCATATCCGGCCAGTACTCCTCGGCGTTGGCCGGGGTCGAGGAGGCAGACTCGATGGTGGCGAGTGCAACGTTCCGGTTGAGCGCCTTGGAGAGGATCTCATTCACGTCGGGCTGCTGACTCGCCACGATCGTGCCGTCCGGCAGCGCAATGCGGACCGGGGGCAACTTCTCGCCGACGCGCGGAGGCTCGACCAAAGCAGCCCGGAAATCGAAAAGCGTCGGCCACTTGCGGGGGTTCTTGGCGCTCGCCACCTTCCGATCCGCGCGATCCACTACCGCGTACGTCCGGTCTCCGAGCAGGCCGCCCGCGGCAATCGCGGTGGCGTTCAGCTCCTCCCCCATCATGGATTTGACCGGATAGCGCCAGATGGAGACGACCGCCCCACCCTCGACCTGTGCTGTGCCTGGCATGATGATCCTTTCGCGCAATGCCGCCTCACGAGCTCCCGCCGAGCTGCGAACCCGCTGCGGCAGCGGCTGGGGCGTGACTCTGAAGCGATGAAGAGGCGCCGCGGCTGATCTGCGCAGCGGGAGTTCGACAGCTCCAGTGCGGAGTTCGGCGGCTACAAAGGGGCGTGCCACCCGGCGTGGTCACCGGCCCCGCCTTTGCGCCGGTGAGGATCGCAGATCCTTCGCTGGGGTGCAGTCAGTGACTGAAGTGGACCACCGCGGGCCCGCAGCCCACTCCCTGCACCCAGAGGTTCTGAATGCCGCCGATATCGGCGGCGAGATCGGTCTCGGACACGATCATTTGCGCGGTGAACGATTCGTCGATGCCATCACCGGCGCGGTAGAAGTCGGCGAGCAGGACGACCGTGTTCACTCCGGTCGTGGCGGTCTTCGCGGCCTCCCCAGCGGCGCCGGTGCACTTGAACGTCGTCGAGGCGAGCAGTTGCGCCGTATCCCACCGGACGCCCTCACCCTCCGCGCAGCCGCTCAGAGGCCCCTGGGCTACCGTGGCCGTGCAGCGAAACCCCCCGGCCGAGTGGACGAACGTCTCGCTGGGGACGGAGTTGGAAGCGGAGGCGGGGTCATAGCTGCCGCCTCCCGTCAGCGTTGCCGCGCCGGTAGGAAAGCCGCTGGCGTTGCCGTTAAAGCCGAAGCCCTGGTTGCTTCCGCTCGCACCTGGTGAGAAGCCAGGCTGCACTGAAGCAGTGGGGGCCATGTCACGGTCGCCGCAGCCTGAAAGAAGCGCGACGGCGCAAAGAAAGCGGGTGCAGGGGGGGAGCCGATTCACGGTGGCCTCGATGAGCGAGAAAGTCGTTCGCAGTGCTGGTGGGTCATCAGGTTATATCGCGCGCGGCGCAGGGTGTCAAGCTGAACCGCGTCGGGCGTCCGGCGGCGCCTGACCAGCCATCGGGGCGAACGTTGCACCTCAAAGGTTACCTTACGCGGCGTTCTCCTCCAGGTCAAGCATTGTCCGCCAGACTGCGAGCCCCTGCTCATCCTCGCGTCTGGCTTCGTCTGCCATGAGCCGCTCCGTTCATTTCAGACCGAGCTTCCGACCGGCCGCCAGGAGACCGACCGCCTCGCGAAGGCGTCTCGCCCTGGTTTCATCCCGTTTGGCCGAGTCGATCCAGCCGATATACGCGCGTCGCTGGGATGGTGCCAGCCGCTCGAAGTGCTCTCGTGCGCGCGCGTCGGCCTTCAGCGCTTTCTCGATGTACGCCGGGAGTACCGTCAAGCGTGGTCGGGGGGCGTCGCCGGTTCGGCTCGTCGGCGCCCGCTCGAGTCCCGCCGCGGCGAGCAACCCGCGCGCCTCGAGGTCCGCATAGCGCCGGCGGTTCGCCGTGGACCACCGGCTGCCGGGCTTTCGCGGAGTGAGCTTCCGCGCGTAGCGGTCCTCATCCAGACGTCGCACGAGACTGTCGACCCAGCCGAAGCAGAGGGCTTCTTCGACGGTATCGTCATAACTCATCTCGCTCAAGCCGGTGTGGCGCTTGTGAAACACGAGCCAGATCTCCGACTCGGAACCGTGATGATCCCGCAACCAGGTCCGCCATTGCCGGCGGGTTCGGACCTCAAGGGTCTTGATGGTCTTTCCTGACATGAGTACACCCGACGCCTCGACGGCGTACGCCGCTCTCATGGGATCAGATTCGGTGAGTATTCTCCAATGAACTCGAGGAATTTCGCTGCAGCGAGCACGTCGGGTCCGACGAAGCGGATGGAGTGAGAGCCGGTACGCTCGACGATCGAAAGATAGGCAAGCATTTCGGCCTGCCGATAGTTCTTGAAGCCGATGTCGAGGCGGACCGGAGGGGCAAGGACAAACGGGCGGAGCGCCGCGTGGCGAGCCACACCGGCTTTGACCTTTTCACGGATCAGCTTTTGCGCCGCCTGGGGCGTCAGGGTCGCGGCGGAATGAAAACTCAGCGCCCGCTTCACTACTGCGCCTTCGATATTGCCAAGCAGGTGTCGCGCCTCGGCGACCGCCGCGTCATCTCCGGAGATCGCGACCACCGGCACTCCAAAGTAGCCGGCGATCGCGGCGCTGATGCCCGCTTCGGGCATCAGGACGCCGTTCAGCGCCACCGAAGTCAGGGTCGCGCTGGAGAGGGTGTGGGCGCGAACCCCGGTCAGGCTGGTGGTGGCGGCGTGGTATCCGATGAACACGGCGGCCGCGAAGGAGGAGTCAATGCCCTGCATCATGCCCAGGGGGCGTGGCCACGAGCGAATGATCGTGACATCGTCGGGGAACTGTTCGATGAGGAGGCTTTCGCCGTTGCCGTGGGAATCGCTGACCACGATCGCCGTTGCACCGGCGTCGCGGGCTCCTTGAATGGCGGCAAGGACTTCGGCGGTCATGAAGGTGCGGAAGCGCTCGTACTCGAAGCCGGCGGGATTCAACTGGTCGCCGGTGACAACCCCGCAATCCCTTCCAGGTCTGCGGAGATATAGACCTTGAGGGGGCGTTGTGCGTCTGCCGGGCGGGAGGACAGCGTCAGCAGGACGGCAAGGAGGCTGGTTCGGAGGGGAAGGGCATTTGCGGACCACCTCTCAGCGATGGGGAAGAGGGTGCGGCAACCTCGGCTGGGGGATCGAGGACCCGGCGGCAGCAAGCGCGGGTCAGGTCGCAGAGGCAGGTGAACTGTTGCAGCCGGAGCCTCCGCGGACGGCATAGAGGAAGCGTGCGTAACCAATCTCAGCGGCGTTCTTCGTGAGCTCGACATTGACCCATGCCAGAACGTCACCGAATGGCCGGTCCTGGAACGGCCATCGGGTTCGTTGTGCCGATCGCAGGTCCAGGTCGGTGACCCGCTGGAGGACCGCTCGCCACTCGCCCTGGAGTCGGCCGAGCCAGTCGCGGACACCGTCGGCATCGCCGGGCCACAACACCTTCTCGCGTGAGAGCGTGGCGTCGCCGAATGAGTGATTGAGTACCATGCACCACCAGAAGCCGAGGTGCCACGTCAGCCACGCGATACTCGGCGGACCGATGTCGTATCCCTCGTGATCCGGCCAATCCACGCGCCAGGTTCCCTCAGGACCCCGATGCACGTGCAACCCCTGAGGAGCGGGCCGCCACAGGCACTCCTCGGTGGTCAGTCCCTGGAGGTGAAAGGCAGTGAGCTTCCAAGCCGTTTCGAATTGCCGGATCAGGTAGCTACGAGCGCCGTCGTTCATGGGCGGATTCTGGTGAAGGACGGGACAGGGAATCCGGGGTCGAGACGGCCCGGCATTCGCGGTTCCTTGGGCGCGGGCCCGCGCCTGTCAGGCGGCACGCATCAGGAAATCGAGTCGTCCCCGCCGAATGCAGGCAGGTACCCGTTGGGGTCCAGGCCGTGTGCGCCAGAGGCTATCATTTCGCTCTGACCTCCACGAATTCGTCAATCCTCCACGCGGCTACTTCTCTACCTATTCAGCCCCGCGAGGATTTGCCTGATTGCCCCGAAGTGATACGCCGTGTGAGCGGCCGTGGAGAGAGCGGCGGCAGCTCCCATGTCGTCCCAATTCGCGCGGGTGGCGACGACCTTTCGCCATTCTTCGGCTTCGTGGCGCAAACCGTCTCGTAGAGTTCGCCACTGATCGTCGGTAACTGTGGTGCGCTGCCAACTGCCGTTCCAGTCAGCGCCGGCCCACGGATTCGCCTCGCCCGCCGCCCAGCGGTTCAGGATGGAGAGGCCGAACTGAACGTGATCAACGTGCGCGGCGATCGTCGTCTTTCCGGGCATGGGCCGCTTCGACGCCGCGCTCGCGTCGATCGTGTCGAGCTGGCGCAGCAGGCCGGGATCACCTGGGTTGAGCACATATGCCTCCTGGCCCGGCGGGCCATCGAAAATCTCCGTCAGCATGTTGGACAACG
>DASYRI010000162.1:0-15628 GCA_036004545.1 Gemmatimonadales bacterium | reverse complement strand
GGCTCCCACCGGACATACAGGCGCTTCATGTTTCCCGTGGAGAGCTCCTCGATCTCGGCGGCCTCCTCGCGCGGCCCGAAGAACCAGACCCCGTCCACGTCGTCGTGCGCGGCGAGCACCGGGGCGAGCTCCTTCCTGGTGCCGGTGACGACGTTGATGACCCCGCCGGGGAGGTCGGAGGTGTCGAGGACCTGGTAGAGGTCGGTGGCGAGGAGCGGCCAGCGCTCGGAGGGAACGACGACGACGGTGTTGCCCATCGCCACCGCGGGCAGAACCAGCGAGAGGAAACCCAGGAGCGGGACGTCGGCGGGTGCGACGAGCCCTAACACGCCGACCGGCTCGTTCATGGCCAGGGTGACGCTGCGGAACGGCGTGGCGTGGACCCGGCCGTCGTACTTGTCGGCCCAGGCGGCGTAGGCGAATGCCCGCCGGATCGAAACCCGGACCTCCCGCCCCGCGGCGTCCGCCGCGGCGCCGGTGAGCGAGCGGAGCCGCTCGGTGAACTCCCGCTCCCGCACCGCCAGATTCTCGGCGAAGTAGTAGAGCACCTGGGCCCGGGTGTGCGCCGTGGCCGTGGTCCAGCCGGCTTCCGCCTGGTGCGCGGCCTCCACCGCGTTCCGGATGTCCTTGCGATTTCCCCGCCCGACCCCGGCGATCCGCTTGCCGGCCGCGTCGAGCACCGGGAGAGCGTAGCCCGAGTCGGGGCGGACCTGCTTGCCGCCGATGTACAGCTTCGGCGTCCGATCGATCTCCGGTTCAGGAGATAGCGAGGAGCGAGAAGCGAGAAGGGGGTCCTCGGCGGGCTGCGGGGCCGTTACCCTCCTCGCTACCTCCTTCTCGCTACCTCCTCGCTTCACATATTCCCACAGCCCCTCCTTCCCCCCCTCCCTCCCGTACCCCGACTCCCGATACCCTCCGAACCCGCTCGCCGCGTCGAACAGGTTGGTGCAGTTGACCCACACCGTCCCGGCCTTGAGCCGGGGTGCCACGTCGAGGGCGGTGTTGAGGTTCTCGCTCCACACGCTCGCCGCGAGCCCGTAGCGCGTGTTATTCGCCAGCTCCACCGCTTCCGCCGGCGTGCGGAACGGCATCAGCACCACCACCGGCCCGAAGATCTCCACCTGCGCCACGGTGGCGGCCGGCGTCACGTCGGTGAAGAGGGTGGGCGGATAGAAGAGTCCATCCTTCGGAAGGCCCCAGCTCGGCTGCCAGCAGGTCGCCCCCTCGGCGATGCCCTGCTCGACCAGCTGCTGGATCTTTTCGAGCTGCACCGGGGCCACGATCGCGCCGATGTCCACCGCCTTGTCGAGCGGGCTCCCGACCCGGAGGGTCTCCATCCGGGCGCGGAGCTTCTCGACCAGGCGGCTGCTCACGCCCTCCTGCACCAGGATGCGGGAGCCGGCGCAGCAGACCTGGCCCTGGTTGAACCAGATCGCGTCCACCACCCCCTCCACCACGCTGTCGAGATCGGCGTCCTCGAAGACGATGAACGGCGATTTCCCGCCCAGCTCCAGCGAAAGCCTCTTCCCGCTCCCGGCGGTAGCGGAGCGGATGAGCCGGCCCACCTCGGTCGAGCCGGTGAAGGCGATCTTGTCCACGCCGGGGTGCTCCACCAGCGCGGCCCCGGTCCGGCCGTCGCCGGTGAGGATGTTGACGACCCCGGCCGGGAGGCCGAGGGCGTGGACGAGATCGGCGAAAAGGAGTGCGGTGAGCGGGGTGAACTCCGCGGGCTTGAGGACCACCGTGTTCCCCATCGCGAGCGCGGGGGCGATCTTCCAGGCGAGCATCAGGAGCGGGAAGTTCCACGGGATGATCTGGCCGATCACGCCGACGGGCCCGTACCCGGCGAGCTCCGTCTCCATGAGCTCCGCCCAGCCGGCGTGGTGGTAGAAGTGTCGGGCGACGAGGGGGATGTCGATGTCCCGCGACTCCCGGATCGGCTTCCCGTTGTCGAGCGACTCCACCACCGCGAAGAGCCGGCTGTTCCGCTGCACCTCCCGCGCCAGGGCGTAGAGCCAGCGCGCCCGGCCATGGCCTCCCAGCGCCCACCAGCCCGGCTGCGCCGCCCGCGCCGAGGCGACGGCGGCGTCCACGTCCGCCCGGGAGCCCTGCGCCACCCGCGCCAGCTCCGCGCCGGTGGCCGGATTGATCGTCGCGAACCGCGCTCCCTCCGATGGCTGCACCCAGGCGCCGCCGATCAGATGCCCGAAGGAGGCGTTGTGCCGGCCGAGCCATGCCTCGGCCGTCGCGGGGGATTCCGGCGCGGGGCCCCAGGCCATCGTGTCGAAGGCCTCGCGGATGGAGGTCATGGCATCGGATGCCGGTGGGCGGCGGAATACCGCCCCGTCGCGTGGTGCTCCAGCTGCCGCTCGATATCGGTGAGCAGGCTGGACGCGCCGAACCGGAAGAGGTCGGGCCGGAGCCACCGGTCGCCCAGCTCCTCCTTGATCATCGCGAGCCAGTCGAGCGCCTGCCTGGCCCTGCGGATGCCGCCGGCGGGCTTGAGGCCGACCTGGTGGCCGGTGCGCTCGCGGTACTCGCGGATCTGCCGCGCCATGACGATCCCGAACGGCAGCGTGGCGTTGACGCTCTCCTTGCCGGTCGAGGTCTTGATGAAGTCGGCGCCGGCCATCATCGCCACCAGGCTCGCCCGCGCCACTTCCCTGAGCGTGCCCAGCTCGCCGGTGGCGAGGATCGCCTTGAGGTGGGCGGAGCCGACCGCCGCGCGGAATGCCTTCACCTCGTCGTAGAGCGCGGCCCAGTTGCCGGTGAGCGCGTGCGCGCGGGTTATGACGATGTCGATCTCCCGCGCCCCCCCGGCCACCGACGCCTCGATCTCGGCGATCCGAAGCGGGAGCGGGTTGAGCCCCGCCGGGAAACCGGCGGAGACCGCGGCGACCGGGATCCCGCTCCCTTCGAGCGCCCGCACCGCGGTCTCGACGAACCCGTGATAGACGCAGACCGCCGCGACGTGGAGATCGAGATCCCCGACGCCGAGCTCGTCCTGGAGATCCTGCCGGACGGGGCGGCGCGCCTTGCCGCAGAGCCGCTGCACCCGTCCGGGCGTGTCGTCGCCCTGGAGCGTGGTGAGGTCCATCAGCGTGATGGCCCGGAGCAGCCACCCCGCCTGCCACGCCGTCTTGACCGAGCGGCGCGTGGGGATCGTCGCGGCTCGACGCTCCACCGCACTCCGGTTGATCCGGACGTCGCGCACCCAGCCCAGGTCGAGCGGCATGCCCGGGTTCCTGGGCAGCTCCGCCGAGGGGTGGGCGGGTGCGCTGGGCCGGAACGTCGCTGCCGTCCCGTGCCGGGCGGCTCGCGCAGGGGTGGCCATGGAAGGGAAGTTAGGGTGTGGCGGGAGCGCGGGCCAGGGAGCGGGCGCGGCGGTCGGCCGGGATCCCGGCCAGCGCCCGCGGGCCGCATTGACGGGGCCGCCGATTCGTACTAGTATGACGTACTAGTACGCCGAGCTCGAGCGGAGAGAGGACCCCATGCCGCCGAAAAAGCCGACGCGGGTCCGCCAGCAGGTCATGGTGTACCTGGATGCGCGGGATCGCGCCCTGCTCGAGGAGGTCGCCGAGAAGACCGGCCTCGCCCGGACCGAGATCTTCCGGCGCGGGTTGCGGAAGTTCGCCGGCGGGGCGCTCGGCGAGAAGAAGCCCGGCTCCGCAATCGACCTCCTGATCGCGACCGCGACCCCGGACGGGTTTCCGCCGGACGTGGCCGAGCGGCATGACTACTATCTCTATGGCGGGGGGTACGAGAAGCGGCTGACGAAGCGGAAGCGCCGGACCAGGCGTGCGCGTCCTCGCTGACACCAGCGGGCTGCTGGGGTTGAATCGGCCGGAGGACCGGCATCACGCACAAGCCGTCAGGATCGCCGAACGGCACAAGTCCTCCGGCGGCCGCTACCTCGGGACCACGCTCGTGCTCGGCGAGTTTCACGCCCATCTGCTCCGGCGCCGGGGGCCGGCGTATGCACGAGAGGTCCTCGTGACCTTGCTGGAGGATTCGGACCACGAGTGGGCCCCTGTGGACGAAGCCCTGATCCGCGACGTCGCGACCAACTGGCTGGCCCGCTTCCCCGACCAGCCCTTCTCCCTGGTGGACGCCGTGAGCTTCGAGGTGATGCGCCAGCAGAAGCTCACCCACGCCTTCGCCTTCGACCGCCACTTCGAGCTCGCCGGCTTCCGGCTGCTGCGCTGAACACCCTCCGCGGTCCCCTCTCCGTCCCCCGGTGGCTCCTGTGGCTCGCGGCGGCCGGTTGGCTCCTGGTGGTGGCCCGGGTCACGCTCCGCTCCATCCCCTGGGACGCGGAACGGATCACGCTCACGCCGTGGTACTGCCTGGTGTGCGGCGACGGCGGCGCCACCGACGTGCTGCTCAATCTCCTCCTCTTTCTCCCGTTGGGCGTTGCCGCCCGTCTCCTCGGCTGGCCACTCCGCACAGCGCTCCCGCCGATGGTGTTGCTGACGATCGGCATCGAGGTCACCCAGGCGACGCTGCTCGTCGGGCGGGACGCGTCGCTCAGCGACGTCCTCGCCAATTCCCTGGGCGGCGCAATCGGCTGGCTCGCCGCACCGGCCTTGCTCGCCCTCGCCAACCCCACGGAGCCGTTCGCGAAGCGCGCGGCCTGGGTGGCCCTGGCGCTCAGCGGGGTGGTCTGGATCGCCTCCGGCCTCGGGCTCCGCCTCTCACTCACCGCGGACCAGCCCTGGATCGGAGAGCCGCTGCACCTCTGGCCCGGGCACGAGCCGTTCGGCGGCACTCTGGAGCGCGCGACGCTCGACCGGCTCCCGATTCCCGACGCAGAAATGGCCCCCTCGATCCGGCGCGACTCGCTCGACCTCGTGCTGGAACTGACCCGCACCTCTTCACGGGTGCCGGTGCTTCCGGTGTCGGTCATCCGCGTCGTCGACCCGCACCACCGCATCCAGCTTTCCGCGAACCTCCGGCACGAGGCGCTGGTTTTCGAGACCCGCCTCCGCGCCCAAGGGTGGCGGCTCCGCGCGCCCCAGTGGGAGTTCCCCGGCGCCATGGCGTTGCCGCTCCGGGAGCCCTGGCGCTTCCGCTGGATCTGGCGCCCCGACCGGGTCGAGCTCGAGAGCGGGCCGGCCGCCGATCCCGCGCGGGTGGAGCGCCGCTCGCTGCCCATCTCCATCGGGCTCGGCTGGGTCTTCGTGCATCCCCTGGTGCAGACTGTGGACCCCCGCTGGGTCCGCTGGACGGTGCTCTGGCTGGCGTGGTGGTTCGGCCTCACCGGCTGGCTCGCCGGGGCGGCGGGTCCCGGCCGCGCGATCGCTTTCGGCATCGCGGCCCTGGTCTGCCTCCGCGCCGCCGGAGCGCTCACCAGCATCCCGGCGCCGGGGAGCGAGCTGCTGGCGGGAGCCGCGGCGTACGGCGTACTGGCCGCTGGCGCGCTGGCCCGGCGCGCCACGCTCCGCGGAAGGCGGTGAGCTCCCGCGCCGGAGCAGCCGCCCACCGCGGCTACGCCGGCAGGTTGTGCGCGATTCGCTCCGCGATCAGCGACCGGTTGCGGAAGAGCAGCACCAGGACCATACCGGCCACGAACCCGCCCGCGTGAGCCAGGAACGCCACTCCGCCCGACTCGCGCGCCACACTCGGAAGACCGCCGAGCAGCTGCAGCAGGAACCAGTAGCCGAGCATCAGGTACGCCGGCACGGTGATGGTCGTGATGAAAAAGCCGAGGAAGATGAGCATGTGCACCCGCACCCGCGGGTAGAGCACGATGTAGGCGCCCATCACGCCGCTGATCGCGCCGGACGCGCCGACCATCGGGATGGCGCTCTCCGGATTGGCCACACTCTGGGTGGCTGCCGCGATGACCCCGCAGAGCAGATAGAAGACCAGGAACCGGAGTTTTCCGGTTGAATCCTCCACGTTGTTCCCGAAGACCCAGAGGAACCACATGTTCCCGATCAGGTGGAGCCACCCGCCGTGGAGGAACATCGAGCTGAGCACCGTGAGCCAGGGCGGAGACGATCCCACGATACACGCCACCTCGGGGCTCAACGGGACGCGCGCGCCGGCCGGGATCACGCCGAAGAGCCGCCCGGGCATGAGACCGAAGTCGCAGACCGACGCCTGCAGCGTCGGGTCGGTCCCCATCCCCTGCACCAGGACCCACACCGCCACGTTGACCGCGATGATCGCGACCGTCACGACCGGCACGGAGAGGGTGGGATTCTCGTCCTTGTACGGGAACATGGCGGAATATAGGGGAAAGGGATCAGGGGTCAGGGATCAGGGGCTCCCGCCTCGCGCCTCCCCCGCCGCCGAACGCTGGCGGTGCCCGGTGGGGCCTGCCAGATTCCCGGGTCGGCCCCACGATTGCGGCGGCCGCCGCACCCATTCCGGCCACCAGGAGTCGCCCATGCCCCGGCCAACGCGTGTCCCGTTTGCTCTCCTTCTGCTCCTCCTCCTCCTCGGCAGTTCGGCCCAGGCGCAGGGACCCGGCAGGCCGGACGTGAAGCGGGAGAAGAAAGAGGAGAAGCGACAGGAGAAAGAGCTGAAGAAGGAGGAGAAGGAGCTCCGCAAGATTGACGAGGCCGAGCGCCGGATCCTCCGCGAGTACTTCGCGGCCCATCGGCTCGAGGTGAGGCCGCTCCCGCCCGGCATCGCGAAGAACCTCGCCCTCGGCAAGCCGCTGCCGCCCGGTCTCAGGAAGCGGTATCTCCCCCAGCCCGTGCTGGTCCGGTTGCCGGTCTATCCCGGCTACTCGCGCTATATCGTGGGCGGCAACATCGTGCTGGTGGACCGGTCGGGAATCGTGGTGGACATCGCGGTGGACATCTTCAAGTGAGCCGAGCCGCCCGGTCCGATCGGCGGGTGCCGCGGCGATCGGCGGCCGGCGCGGGATGGCTGATCGGGCTGCTCGCCCTCCATCCGGCGGCGCGGCTCGTCGCCCAGGCAGCGCCCGCCGTGCCCGCGTCCTCCCCGGCCCAGACCTCCGCCGGCGAATACACCCGCTACGAGCTGCTCGCCCCGGGCAGCGGCAAGTTCCGCATTCTCTACGAGGTCTGGGCCACGACGCCGGGCGCCCGGTATTACCTGAACCCGATCCGGAGAGGCAGCGTCGCGAGCGACGAGGCGGTCTACGATCGCGCGGGCGGCGCGCCGCTCCGCTTCGAGGTGGTGGACGGCGCCGCCGCGCGGACGCTGGGCCTGGCCCGGGCCGATACCGCCGACCGCTTCATCAAGGTCGAGCTTCCCCGCCCGGTCCCGAAGGACGGCGCGGTGCGCCTGTTGATCGACAAGACCTATCTCGACCCCAGGAGCTACTACGAGGAGAACGGCGACATCGTGTTTTCGCGCTCGCTGGGCATCAAGCGCAACGCGGTGGTCCTGCCCGCGGGTTATGAGCTGATCGGCTGCAACGTGCCCTCCCAGGTGCTCACCGGGGCCGACGGCCGGGTGCTGATCAGCTTCATCAATGCCGGCCCCGACGCCGCGTCGCTCGTGGTGCGGGGGCGGAGGCTCTCCCGGTGAGCGGCGGCATCGGGGCGACCGGGCGGAGGCGGCGCGGCCGCCTCTCCGCGTCGCTCGGGATGGCGCTCGCGTTCGCGTCCGGCGGCGTCGCCGCGCAGCAGCCCCCCGCCCGCGGCTCCGCCGGGCTCACCGCCCGGCTCGCCGAGCGCGCCGTCCAGACCCGCGAGATCGTTTACTTCCTCCGGCAGCCGGAGACCCATGCCTTCGATCTCTACCACGACTACACCGAGACGAAGGAGGGGGTGAACAAGTACCTCAACGTCGTGCGCGCGGGGAGCACCGTCTCCAATACCACGGCGATGGTGCTGGACACCGGCGAGCCGCTCCCGACCAGGACCTTGAAGGGCGATGCGATCACGAACGCCGGCCTCGACATCGGGGAGCCGGTCAAGCCGGAGACCGAGGTGGTGGTGGTCCCCTTCCCGGCCGTCAGGCAGGGCCAGTCCATCCGGCTCCGGATCTCGGAGACCTACACCGATTCCGCGCGCTACCGCCTGGAGGGCGACGAGCTGATCTGGGACCGGAGCTTCGGCCGCCCGGGGAACGCGGTGGTGCTCCCCGCGGGCTGGTCCCTCACCCATAGCGCGGTGCCCGCCACCGTGTCGCTTACCGGCGACGGGCGGGTCCGGCTCGACTTCGTCAATCCGCGGCTGGACGAGATCCAGGTGCTGATCGTCGCGCGCCGCCGCCCCGGAGCGCGGTGAGCCGGGCGGCGCCCGCCCCCGGCAGGCGGGCCGGCGAGTGACCGGCGCCCCCCCTACCCCACCGCCGGCCCTCCGGCGCGCGATTCGCCTCCCCCATGCCACCGCGCTGGTCGTCGGCACGATCATCGGCGCCTCCATCTTCGTGCAACCCTCGGAGGTCACCACGCGGGTCCCCTCGGTGCCGGGCATCCTCGCGGTGTGGCTGGTGGCTGGAGCGCTCACCCTCATCGGCGCCCTCGTGTGCGCCGAGCTGGCCTCCACCTTTCCCCGGAGCGGCGGCGTGTACGTCTACCTCACCGAGATGTTCGGCGCGCCGCTCGGCTTCCTCTGGGGCTGGGCGATGTTCTGGAGCATGCACTCCGGGATCATCGCCGCGATCGCGGTGATCTTCGCCCGGTACGCGGGGTACCTGATTCCGCTCGGGGCCGCCGCCGGGAAGCTCGTCGCGATGGGCGTCATCGTGTTGCTCTCCGTGGTCAACTACCTTGGTGTCCGGCAGGGGAGCCGGCTCCAGGCGGCGTTCACCGCGGGCAAGCTCCTGGCCGTGGCGCTGATCGTGGGGCTGGGCTTCGGGCTCGGTGAGAAGGTGGAGGCGCATTTCGTCGGCGCCACCGACCCGCCGCCTATCACCGCCGGCGACTTCCTCGGCGGCCTGGTGGCCGGACTCTTCGCCTTCGGCGGGTGGCATATGGTCACCTACAGCGCCGAGGAGACCGTCGCGCCGACGACGACCATCCCCCGGGCCCTCGGGTTCGGGACGGTGATCGTGACCGTGGCGTACCTCGCGATGAACGCGGTGTACCTCTACGTGCTGCCGCTCGACGCCGTGGCGAGCTCCACCCGGGTGGCCGCCGATCTCGCCGAGGCCCTCCTCGGTCCGGGGGCCGGCGGCGCCGTTGCGGCGATCGTGATGTTCTCCACCTTCGGCGCCCTGGCCGGCATCGTGCTCACCGGGCCGCGCGTCTACCTCGCCATGGCCCGCGACGGCCTCCTCTTCCGCTGGCTCGGCGGGATCCACCCGCGATTCGGAACCCCCCACCGGGCGATCGCGCTGCAGGCGCTCTGGTCCTCGTTCCTGGTCGCCACCGGGACGTTTCGCGCCCTCTTCACCCGGGTGACCTACACCGAGTGGATCTTCTTCGGGCTCATGGCCATCGGGCTGATCGGGATCCGACGCCGGCGAGACCTGCAACGCGCGTACGCCATGCCGGGGTCCCCGGTCCTGCCGCTGCTCTTCGC
Organism: Gemmatimonadales bacterium; assembly: GCA_036004545.1. Lineage (GTDB taxonomy): Bacteria > Gemmatimonadota > Gemmatimonadetes > Gemmatimonadales > GWC2-71-9 > JABFSM01. Next base: position 6,176 of record DASYRI010000162.1, on the reverse strand, counting down.
CGCCATGGCCTTCGCGGTGGTGCTCCACCTGGTGCTCGCCAATCCCCGCGACACGCTGAGCGGGCTCGGCCTCGTGCTGCTGGGTCTCCCGGTCTATTACCTCGGAGCCCGCAGGGGGTTGGGACCGAAGGCCGCGCCATGACCGTCATTGACGTCCACAACCACTATTACCCGCCGGCCTTCATCGCCGCGCTCCGCGAGGGGAAGAGCGCGCTCCGGATCCGGGACGACGCCGGCGGGAACCCGGTGCTCCACTCCCCGGGCGACGCCAACATCGCCGTGCGGGGGCACCGCGACATCGCCTACCGCGAGGCGGTGCTGGATGAGGAAGGCGTGGACCGGCAGCTGATCTCGCTCACCACGCCGGGCACGCTGCTCGAGACGCCGGCCCGGTCGGCCCGGCTCGCCCGGCTCGTGAACGACGCCTACGCCGAGATCATGGCCACGCGGGGCGGGCGATTCACGGCGCTCGCCACGCTCCCCTTGAACGACGCGAAGGCATCGCTCGCCGAGTTCGAGCGGGTGACCGCCCTAGGCTTCAAGGGGTGCCTGCTCTTCGGCAACGTCAACGGCACCCCGCTCGCCGATCGGCGCTTCTTCGACCTCTACGAGCGGGCCAGCGACGCGGGCGCGATCTTCTACATCCACCCGACCTTCCCGCTCGGGGTCGAGGCGATGCAGGAATACTGGCTCATGCCGATGGTGGGCTTTCTCTTCGACACGACCCTCGCCGCCGCGCATCTCGTCTATGCCGGCGTGCCGGAGCGCTTCCCGGGAATCCGCTGGGTGCTGGGCCACCTGGGCGGCGCGATTCCCTACCTCGCCGAGCGGCTCGATCGGGGGTACGAGGCGTTCGCGGAGTGCCGGGTCAACATCCCGAAGCCGCCCAGCGCGTACCTCAAGACCTTCTACTACGACACGGTGAATTTCGATCCGAAGGCGATCCGCCTCGCCGTGGAGTTCGCCGGCGCCGGGCAGATTCTCGCGGGGAGCGACTACCCGCACCAGATCGGCAGCATCCCCCGGATGCTCGAGGTGCTCCGGGGACTCGACCTCCCCGAAGCCGACCGGGCGCTCATCCTCGGCGGCAACGCGGCGCGCCTTCTCGGCCTCTGACCCTTCACGTCCTCCACGGCGACCTTCCACCATGCCGACCACCACGAGACCGTTCTCCATTCGACTCGTCCTGCTCTCAGTAGCCACCGTCGGCGGCGCGCTCCCGGCGCACCCGCCGCCGCTCCGGGCCCAGGCGCCGGACGCCTCGGTGCTCCTCCACCGCATCTTCGGGTCCAACGAGTTCTCCGCGCGGCAGCGCTTCGGCCCGATCCGCTGGATCGAGAACGGGGCGGCGTACACCTCGCTGGAGCAGTCGGAGGCGGTGCCGGGGGCGCGCGACCTGGTCCGCTACGAGCCGGCCACCGGGCACCGGCGAGTGATGGTCTCCGCCCGGCAGCTCATTCCGGAAGGCGCCGGCCGGCCGCTCGACCTGGACGACTACGGCTGGTCCGGCGACGGCACCAGGCTGCTCGTGTTCACGAACTCGAAAAAGGTCTGGCGCCAGAACACCCGGGGCGACTACTGGGTCCTGGACCTCAAGTCGGGGACACTGCGGAAGCTGGGTGGGAGCGAGGCGCCGGAATCCTCCCTGATGTACGCCAAATTCTCGCCGCTGGGCGATCGGGTGGCCTACGTGCGCCAGGGCGATCTCTACGCGGAGCGGCTGGCCGACGGGGCGATCACCCGGCTCACCACCGGCGCCGACTCGCTGCACGTGAACGGGATGTCGGACTGGGTGTACGAGGAGGAATTCGATCTGCGCGACGGCTTCCGCTGGTCGCCGGACGGCGCCCGGATCGCGTTCTGGCAGTTCGACATGACCGGAGTGGGCACGTTCCGGCTCATCAACGACACCGATTCGCTCTATCCCATCGTCACCCCGATCCAGTATCCCAAGGCGGGAACCAGCAATTCGGCGGTGCGGGCCGGCGTGGTGGGCGTGGCCGGCGGGCCCGTCACCTGGATCGCGCTGGGGGACGATCTGCGGGAGAACTATCTGCCCCGGATTGAATGGGCCGGGCCGAGCGACCTCGTGCTCCAGCGGATGAACCGGCTCCAGAATACCGACCGGGTGATGCTCGCGGACGCCGGCTCGGGCGCGGTGCGCACCGTGCTCACCGAGCGCGACAGCGCCTGGGTGGATGTGGTGGACGATCTCACCTGGCTCAAGGGCGGCGCCGAGTTTCTCTGGGTGAGCGAGCGCGACGGGTGGCGCCACGTGTATCGGGTGTCGCGCACCGGCGACCGGACGACCCTCGTCACACCCGGCGCGTTCGACGTCGTGTCAGTGGCCGGGGTGGACGAGCCCGGCGGGTGGCTCTACTACATCGCCTCGCCGGAGAACGCCACCCAGCGCTACCTCTATCGCACCCGGCTCGATGGACGGGGGGCTCCGGAGCGGCTCTCTCCGGCCGCCGCCCCGGGCGCCCACGGCTACCAGCTCTCCCCCGACGCCCGCTGGGCGATTCACACCTACTCGCGCTTCGACCGCCCGCCGGTCGTGGAGCTGGTGCGGCTCCCGGCGCACCAGGCAGCCCGCACCTTCGTGGACGACACCGCCCAGCGCGCCGCGGTGGCGCGGCTCATCCCCGGGCCCACCGAGTTCTTCCGGGTCCCGGTGGGAGACGGCGTCACGCTCGATGGCTGGATGATCCGTCCGCCCGGCTTCGATTCGACCAGGACGTACCCGCTCCTGATGTACGTCTACGGCGAGCCCGCCGGCCAGACGGCGATGGATGCGTGGCCCGGCTCACGCGGTCTCTGGCACCGGATGCTGGCGCAGCTCGGCTACGTGGTGGCGAGCGTGGACAGCCGCGGCACGCCGGCGCCGCGGGGGCGCGCGTGGCGGAAGGTGGTCTACGGCGCCGTCGGGATCATCGGCAGCCGGGAGCAGGCCGAGGCGGTGCATCAGCTAACCCGCAGCCGGCCGTGGCTCGACTCGACCCGCGTGGCGATCTGGGGCTGGAGCGGCGGCGGCTCGAGCACGCTCCAGGCGATGTTCCGCTATCCCGAGGTCTACCAGGTCGGCATGGCCGTGGCGCCGGTGCCGGACCAGCGCCTCTACGACACGATCTACCAGGAGCGCTACATGGGGCTCCCCACCACCAACGCCGAGGGCTATCAGCGGGTGTCGCCGATCGCCGCCGCGGAGGGGCTCCGGGGGCGGCTCCTGATCGTGCACGGCTCCGGGGACGACAATGTGCACTTCCAGGGCACCGAGCGGCTGGTCAACCGGCTGGTCCAGCTCGGGAAGCGGTTCGACTTCATGGACTATCCCAACCGGAGCCATTGCATCTGCGAGGGCGCGGGCACCACCCTTCACGTGTATTCCCTGCTGACCCGCTATCTGACCGAACATCTGCCGGCCGGGCCCCGCTGAATCGCGGCGCCCGGGAGGCGGCGGCGGCTACTCCGCCCGGAGCGCTTCGATCGGATCCACCCGGCCCGCCCGCCGCGCCGGGATGAGGCTCGCCAGCACGGCCACACCGAGCAGCACGGCGCCCACCCCGGCGAACACGGCGGGATCGCGGGGTGAGACATCAAATAGCAGCGGCTTGACCCACCGGCCGACCAGGAGCGCAATCGCCCCGCCCAGCACCACGCCGATGACCGCCAGCTTCATCCCCTCGGCCAGGACGAGTCGCACCAGGTCGTGCATCTCGGCGCCCAGGGCCACCCGTACGCCGAGCTCGTGGGTGCGCTGGGCGACGTTGTAGGCGATCACGCTGTAGAGCCCGATCGCGGCCAGCACCAGGGCGAGCCCGCCGAACACGGTGAATGACGTCGCACCCAGGCGCCACGACTGGGTCTGGGAGCCCAGGATCTCCGCCAGCGGCGTCACGGTGACGTACGACGCGCCCGGCATGAGCGGCTGCAGCCGCCGCCGCAGAGTCTCCTTGGCCCGGGCCGCGTCTCCCTCCACCCGCACGAACAGGCCACCGCGGTCGGGATTGACCTGGGCGGCGGGGAGATAATAGAAGAGGCCATCTTCCGCGCTCAGCGTCTGGGACCTGATGTTCTCGGCGATCCCCACCACCGTGGTGCACGGCACCGTGTCGCCGCCCACCCGCACGCACTGGCCGAGGGCGTCCCGGCCGGGCCAGAGCGTCTTCGCCATCGCCTGGCTCACCACCATTGCGCGCGGAGCGCCGGCCACGTCCTCATTGGTGATGCCCCGGCCGCGGAGGACCCGGGTCCCCATGGTCGCGAAGTAATCGGGCGAGACGGCGTTGAGATAGAACTCCCCCAGCCGTTGCACCGAATCAATGCCGGCCACGTGCAGGTCCGTGCTCCAGCTGCTCCAGAACGGCATCGTGATCCGGAGGGCCGCATGGGACACCCCGGGGACGGTTTTCGCCTCGTCCAGCAGCCGGTTGCGAAGGGTGACCCGGCCCGCGCTGTCGAGCACGACGCCGCGCATCTGAAGCTCGACCGACACCACGGCGTCGGCGTCGTAGCCCAGGGGCACCTCGCGCACGTTGCGCAGCGAGCGGACGAAGAGCCCGGCGCCCACCAGCAGCACCACCGAGAGCGCGCCCTGAAGGATCAGAAGGGCGACGCTGGTGCGGGAGCGGTGGGGCAACCCCTCCCGCACCCCGGCCTTGAGGTCGCTGGTGAGGTCGGCGTGCCGCGCCTGGAGGAGCGGCGCCAGACCGGTGAGCAGCCCGGCGACCAGCGCCGCGATCGCGCCGAAGAGCAGGGTACGCGGGTCGTTCACCACCGCCGCGCCGGCGGTCCCGGGCAGGAGCTCGCGCCGGAGGATCGCCCCGCCCCATTGGGCCACCAGCACTCCGGCGACTCCTCCCAGTACCGCCAGCACCACGCTTTCGACGAGGAGCTGCGACCCGAGCCGCGCCCGGCTCACCCCCAGAGCGAGTCGGACCGCGATCTCCCGGCGCCGGCGCAGGGCGCGGGTGAGCAGCAGATTGGCGACGTTGGCGCAGGCGATGAGCCAGACCACGAGCGCCACGCCGGAAATCCAGGTGGCCACCTTCGCCACGCTCGATACGTTGGGCCCCCGATCCGAGAGCACCGACGCGGCGATGGCGTGCGGCCGCGCGATCGCGGCCGGCGTCATGCCGTGATCCCGGTCGGCCTGCTTGGCGTAGCTCCTGAGGTACGCGGCGGTGAGATCGGCGTTCGCGGCTTCCAGACTCACGCCGGGCTTCCGCGCGGCGATCATAGAGGCCCAGGTCCAGTGATAGGTGTCCCACCAGGTCTCGCTCCGCAGCCGGATCCCCGTGCTCTGCTCCGCGGCGGACACCGCGACCGGGATGAACACCGCCGGGGGCTGGCCGGGCCACAGGCCGGCGAACCCTCGGGGTGCCACCCCGATGATGGTGTAGAGCGTCGCCCCGATCTGGAGGGTCTGGCCGATCACCTCCCTCCGGCCACCATAGTGGGTCTGCCAGAAGCCGTAGCCCAGCACCGCCACCGGGGTGCCGGACGGCGGGGCATCCTCGGCGGTGGTGAAATAGCGCCCGGCGGCCGGCGCCGCGTCGAAGAAGCCGAAGAAGCCCGCGCTCACAACCCCAACCTGCATCTCCCGTGAGTCGGCGCCGACTCCGATCGCCCGGCTGACCTCGCTGAAGATGGCCGTGCGCGCGAACGAGGTCGTCCAGTTGGTGAGGTCGAGATAGCGGGCCACCTGCACGCCACTTCCCGAAAACTCCCCCTGGCGGCTGTGGCGGACCAGGTAGATCCGGTGGACCAGGGCAGGATCGCGCAGCATCGGCGGCGGCCGGAAGAGCAGCCGGTCCACCACCGAGAACATGGCGGCGTTGGCACCGATGCCCAGCGCGAGCGTCAGGATCACGGCGGCGGCGAAACCCGGCCGGTTCCGGATGCCGCGGAGGGCGTAACGGAGGTCTTGCCAGATGACGTCGCGGCGTTGGGCACGCGCGGTGCCCGGAGCAGTGATGGGAATCGTCATGATCAGCCAGCCTGGTGGGGGAATGGCGGGCTCGCCGGCGGACCGCGCTTGACCCGGGCCGCGGAGGCGCCACTCCCTGGATGACGTCGTGACCGCCGAAAGGGTTGCTCCCGGTGTGCGCTGGCGCCCCGGCGCCGGAGGCTGCAACTTCGGGACGGTCCTGTATCGCCAGGCCGGGACGCTCCCC
>DASYRI010000161.1:0-5467 GCA_036004545.1 Gemmatimonadales bacterium | reverse complement strand
GAGCGAGAAGGGACTACCCCTCCTCGCTCCTCGCTACTCGCTACCTCCTGCTTCGCTACTCCCTAGTTTCCGCCGCCAGTCGGTCTGCAGCGCCGGGCAGGCGGCCAGCAGTTCCGCCTCTTCCCGGCGGTCGGCGCGGTGCCGTTTGATGTCGGCCACCCGGCGGATGGTCCACTGCGGGAACGGCCGGTCCGCCAGCACGACCTCCGCGCCGGCCTCGAGCCAGCCCTCGTGCAGCACCCGCAGGTACCACCCGGAGCGGTGATTCTCCATCACCGTCCGGACCAGATCCGGGATGCCGTGGCGGCGGGCCAGGTTGCTGCACGGGCCCCGGGGTGACGACACCTCGATCCGGACCGCCCCGATCCGGAACACGTCGCCCACGCATGCGGTGTCCTCGGAGAGTCCGCTCACGGTCAGGTTCTCGCCGAATCCGCCCGGACCGACGTCCTTCCGGCCCCATTCCCCGCGCCAGAGCGGGTAATGGTCCGCGGAATACATCAGCAGGGCCCGCTCCGGGCCGCCGTGGCCCGTGCGATCGTACTGGTGATCGCCCGAGAGACCTTCCCGTCCGGCCCACACCGGGCCGTCCACCGGCTCCTTGCGGATCGCGCTGGTCCAGGGTCGCTCGAGCGGATCCTCCGCGCCGGGGGTGCCGTACGTGCGGGGCTGGCCGACCTGAACGGACTCCAGTTTCATGCCGGAAAGGTAACTGCGCGAAAGGCGTCAACGGCGCTATATTCCGCCCTCCACAAACCTCCTCCCCGGCTCCCACACCAGGACCGGGGCGCCCGAGACCAAAGGAAGGTGTCATGGCCCGTCCGTACGAGGTGGTCTATATCTTCGATCCCGCTCTGGACGAAGAGACCATCAATCAGAAGCTCCAGCACTTCAGCGGCCTGGTGGCGCTGCCCGGCGGGGAGCCGCCGAAGCTCGACCACTGGGGGAAGCGCACGCTTACCTACCCCATCCGCAAGCGCGACACCGGCTACTACGTCGTGGCCAATTTCGACGCGGAGCCCGCGGCGCTTCCCGAGTTCGAGCGCGCGATCAAGCTCGACGAGGGCGTCATGCGGCACCTGGTCGTGATGAACGAGGAGCCGCCGACACCGGCGCAGGCCGCCCCGGTGAAGGCCGAGTACGAGGAGGACGAGTGAGCCGCCAGAAGAAGGGCGATCCGATCGCCGAGCTCCGCATCCGGGTGGTGGACTACAAGGACGAGAAGCTCCTCTCCCGGTTCCTCACCGAGCGGGGGAAGATCCTTCCCCGCCGCCTCTCGGGCGTCTCCGCGCGGCACCAGCGCCAGCTGGCGGTGGCCATCAAGCGGGCCCGCTACCTGGCGCTCCTGCCCTACATCAAGGGCTTCCGGGGCTGATGGCGGCCCCGGCGGCGCCGGTTCCGCGGCGCCGCGTGAGTTTCGCCGCGGCGGTGCTGCTGGGGGGCGCCCTTCTGCTGGCCCCGCCGCTGTACCTGCTCGGGCCCTTCGCGCTCCTCACCCTGTTCGCCCGCCCCCGGACCCCACGCGAGCTGCTCTGGCTCGTCGTCTCGGGGAGCGCCGTCGCGGTGGCCCTGAGCGCCGGCCGCGACCTCGGCGCCCAGGTGCTTCAGGCGAGCGGGCTGGTGCTGACCGGCTTCTTCGTGCTGCTGTACGCGCGCTCCCGCTCGGCGGTCTTCCCCCGCGCGCTCGCCGCCGTCGCCCTCACCGCGCTGGCGCTGGTCCTGTGGGCCGGCCGGCTCGGCATCGGCTGGGGGGAAGTGGAGCGGGCCTTCACCGACATGCTGCAGGCGAGCTGCCGGTCCCTGGCCGAGCTCGCCGGCCGGAGCGCCACCAGCGGGCCCGCGCCGGAGAGTTTTGCCCGCTCCTGTGAGGAGGCCGCGCCAGGGGTGGCGCGGCTCATGCCCGCGCTGCTCACGCTCCAGGGACTCGCGGGAACCCTCCTCGCGGCCTGGTGGCACCACCGGATCGCGGCGGTCCCGCTGGGCGCGGCGCCCTCCCCATTCCGCGACTTCCGGTTCAACGATCACCTCATCTGGGGTGCTATCTTCAGCCTCGGCTTCCTGCTGGCGCCGTTGCCGCCGGACGGGCGGACCGCCGCGCTGAACCTCCTTGCCGTGTGGGCCGGGCTCTATGCCGCGCGCGGCCTGGCGATCGTGGCGACGGTGCTCGCCGCCGCGCCGGCGGCGCTCAAGCTCTTTTCCGCGTCCCTCGCCCTCCTGCTGGCCCCCGTGGCCCTGGGGGCGTGCGTCACGCTGGGCCTCGCCGATACCTGGCTCGACATCCGGGGGCGGCTGCGCCCCCCAGTACCCGGAGGAGCATGAGATGATCGAAGTGATCCTGCGCGAAGACATCAAGTCACTGGGCAAAGCCGGGGCGCTGGTGCGCGTGAAGCCGGGCTACGCCCGGAATTACCTGCTTCCCCGGGGGCTCGCCTACGAGGCCAGCGAGGGCAACAAGAAGCGGATCGCCGCGGAGTCGCGGGCGCGGGAAGTGCGCGCCTCCCACGACCGCACCGAGGCCGAGGCGGCGGCCGCGCAGCTGGGCGGAGCCGCCGTGACGATCACGGCCAAGGCCGGGGAGGGCGACCGGCTGTTCGGCTCGATCACTTCGCAGGACATCGCCGATGCCCTGGCGGCCGCAGGCCATCCGGTAGACAAGCGGAAGCTCGAGCTGGAGCACCCGATCAAGCAGCTGGGCGAGCACCTGGTGCAGGTGCGGCTGCACCCGGAGGTTCACGCCGCCGTTCGCGTGACCGTCGTCCCGGCATAGTGTGCCGACGGCGATCGGGATCGCCTATGTGGACGGCTCCCGCCTGGCGCGCTCGATCTACGCGGCCGCCGACTGGGTCGCGGCGGGGCGCGAGGAGATCAACCGCCTGAACGTCTTTCCGGTGCCCGACGGCGACACCGGCACCAACTTCAGCCTCACCCTGCGCGCCGTCGCCGATGCCTGCCGTGCCCTCGGCGACACGAACCTTTCGGTGACCGCGCAGACGATGGCCCGCGCGGCCGTCCTGGGCGCGCGGGGCAACTCGGGCATGATGCTGGCCCACTTCCTTCTGGGCTTCGCCGAAGGTGTGGGGGCCCGGCGCACGGCCATGGCGCCGGTCATCGCGGCGGCGCTCCGGCGCGGCTCGGAGACCCTCGACACCGCCCTCGACGAGCCGCGCGAGGGAACCATCCTCACCGTCGCCCGGGAGGCCGCGGCCGCCGCCGAGCTCGCCGCCGCCGATTCGCCCGACATCGCCGAGCTCATGCACCGCATGCTCCAGGAGGGCGAGCGGTCGCTGGCCCACACCCCCGAGCTGCTCTCGGTGCTCAAGGAGGCCGGCGTGGTGGACGCCGGGGGCAAGGGCTTCGTGCGGATGATCGAAGGCGTGGTGCGCTTACTCCAGGGCGACCCGATCCTCCCCGTCCCGGCCGGCGCGCCCACCGCCTACGCCTTCCCCGCCGCGCTGGAGACCGTCGCCGCCGAGCGGGACTATCAGTTCTGCACCGAATTCGTGGCCCGGGGCACCCCGCTGCCGCCCGCGAACGAAGTCCGCGCCGCGATGCACCAATTCGGCGGCTCGGTGGTGGTCGCGCTGGTGGGCGATATCCTGAAAGTGCATGTGCACACCGACAGCCCGGAGGCCGTCTTTACCTATGCGGGCCGATGGGGGGCCTTGACCTCCACCAAGGCCGACGACATGCGGGCGCAGCACCGGGCCCTTCAGCACGCGCCCCGCCGCGCCGTCGCCGTCGTCACCGATACGTCCGCCGACCTGCCCGATGCGGTGCTGGACCGACACCGTATCGCCCTGGTCCCGCTCCAGATCGTGTTCGGCGACGCGGTGTTTCAGGACCGCGTCGGGATCAAGCCGGAGGAGTTCTACCGCCGCCTGCGAATCGCCCCGGAGCCGCCCACCACATCCCAGCCGACGCCCGGAGACTTCGTGCGAGTCTTCCGCTCGTCCCGCGAGGAGGCGGACGAGGTGGTGGCGGTGCTGCTCGGCTCGGCGCTCTCCGGTACGTTTCAGGCGGCTCAGGCGGCGGTGAAGGCGGCGGCCCTCGAGGGCATTCACCTGGTGGACAGCAAGGCGACGTCGCTTTGCCTGGGGCTCCTCGCCCTCCGGGCGGCGGAGCTGGCGGAGTCGGGATGGCGGGCAGCGGAGATCGCCAGAGAGCTCGAGCGGGTCCGGAGTCAGTCGGGAATCCTCCTGACCGTGGAGACCTACGACAACCTGATCCGTTCGGGGCGGGTGTCCCGGGGCCGGGCGTGGCTCGCCGGCATGCTCGACGTGAAGCCGATCCTGGAGCTCGACACCACCGGCCGGATCGTCCCGGTGGACCGGGTCCGGGGGCGCGAGGCGCTGGTGGCCCGGATGCTCTCGCTGGTGGAGCGGCGCCTCTCGCCTTTACCGAAGGCGGTGCGGTTCGGCGTGGTGCACGCCGACGCGCCGGAGGTGGCGGAGCGGGTCCGCGCGGCGCTCGTCGCCGCCTACCGCCCGCGGGACTGCTTCGTCTCGCTCGTCACCGGGGTCCTGGCGGTCCATGTCGGCCCCGGGGCCTGGGCGCTCTGCTGGCAGGTGGAGGACGGAACCCCCACCCGGGGCAACCGGGAGCGCGACTCCGGGTGACCCGGCGCCACGGCGCGGAGGCCAGGTCGCCCAGGCCCTCGGCGATGGTGGACCTGGTGCTGCGAGCCGCGGACGATCTCAGGGCGCGGGAGATGCTGGCGCTCGACCTCCGCGGGCTGAACGACGCCACGGACTGGTTCGTGATCGCGTCGGGCACCTCCGACGCGCACGTGCGGGGCATCGCCCAGGCGGTGCTGGCCCGACTGGACGCCGCGGGGGTCCGGGCCCATCATGTGGAGGGGCTGCAAGGCGGAAGGTGGGTCCTGCTGGACTTCGTGGACGTGGTCGTCCACCTGTTTCACCCCGAGGCCCGCGAGTTCTATCAGCTGGAGCGGCTGTGGCACGACGCCCCCAGACGGAACCCGGCGGCCGAAAGGAAGTTCCCATGATGCGTCGCATCGGCCTGGCGGCCTGCCTCGTTGCCGTGCTCCCGGCCGCCCTCCCCGCCCAGTATTTCGGGCGCAACAAGGTCCAGTACGGCCGGTTCGATTTCAAGATCATCCAGACCGAGCACTTCGACGTCTACTACTACCCGGCCGAGCGGGAGGCGGCGCTGGACGTCGCGCGGATGGCGGAGGTGTCCTATGCCAAACTCTCCCGCGCGCTGAATCACCAGTTCAACGAGCGCAAGCCGATCATCCCCTACGCCTCGCACTCCGATTTCCAGCAAACCAATACATCCGGGGAGGAAATCGACGAGAGCACCGGCGGCTTCACGGATTTCCTCCGGCACCGGAACATCTTCCCCCTCACCGGCTCGTACGAGGAGAACCAGCACGTCCTCCAGCACGAGATGACCCACCAGTTCCAGTTCGATATCTGGTCCCGGGGCCGGGTGGGCGGGGTGCAGG
>DASYRI010000160.1:0-14552 GCA_036004545.1 Gemmatimonadales bacterium | reverse complement strand
CCCCGCAGGAACATCCTCGCGTAATCCACCAGATTCGCTTCGTGGATGACCATGAAGGTGCGGCCGTCCCGCGCTTCCATGGTGAGCGGCGTCTGCAAGCTGTCCAGCGTGCTCACCGGCCCGGACGAGTACAGCTCCTCGGAGCGGTCCTTCCGGGGCCAGTTGGACGGGATCCACCAGGCGCGCGCGTTGTCCGCCAGGGCGAACTCGGTAAGCTCGTCGCTGATCTCGAATTCGCCGAGGCCGGGCTGCTCCGGCAGCTCGTAGCGGAAGCCCACGCCGTCGTTGAAGGCGCGCACCCGCACGGTGAACCGCCGGTTCGGGGCCGCCGGCTCCTCCACGGAGACCGCCAGCTCGTTGTGGTTATCCCGCACCCGCGCCACCTCGCCCCACGGCTGGGTCCAGGTCTCGTCCACCGTCTGCCGGGCCGTGCCGGTGACCCTGAGGCCATCCCGCAGGGGCGGCGCGCCGCGAAACTCGAAGCCGAGGCGTGAGGGAAGCAGAATCGGGCGCCCGTCGCGCTCCACGCGGTAGAAGAGCCCGCCGCCGCCCGCTGCCCCGCCCCCGCCCTCCCGGATCTCCACCGTCACCGCGTTCCGGCCGTCGGGTGAAGCGACACGGAGCGCCTCCTGCGCGAGGGCGCAGCCGGGCGCTATGCCGAACACGGTGACGAGCGTGACGGAAATCAGGCGGTTCATGACGATTCACAGTCCGGATAGGAGAACCCGGCCGGCGACGTATATTGAGGTCGTAGCCTGCGCACTGTAACGGAGAAGACTCCAATGACCACTGCTTCCCGGCGCGTCCTGCCATCCGCCGCTCTGCTCGCCTCACTCCTTGCCGGCTGCGCCCACGGGAGCCAGCAGACCACCGGGGAGGTCACACCCGCCCGGGAATCCGGCGGCAAAACCGTCACGGCCGAAGACCTCCGCCGCACGCCCGGGGAGCCGATCGAGCAGGCCCTCATGGGCCGGTTCCCCGGCGTCATCGTCAGCCGGTCGCCGGACGGCGGGGTCTCGGTGCGGATCCGGGGCGGAACGTCCATCAACGCCAGCAACGAGCCGCTGTATGTCCTGAACGGAATCCCCATCCAGCCGGGGCCCAACGGGAGCCTCACCGGCATCGCGCTCGAGGACATCGAAACGATCAAGGTGCTGAAGGACCCCGCCGAGACCGCCATGTACGGCATGCGGGGCGCCAACGGGGTCATCCTCATCAAGACGAAAAAGCCGAGTTAGGGACGGGAGCCCTCCGCCCCCATCCGCACCCGCTGGACCACGAGCTGGCCCACCTTCCGTCCTTCCGCGATCCCTTCCTCGATCGCCCGGCGATAGTGGATCCCGCCGTACAGGCGGCTGATGGCCGCTTCCGCCGCCGCCTGCTCGAATGAGCCGAACGACCGGGGTGGCAGGCCGAACTCGACCTCGGTGCTGTCGGTGAAGGCGAAGCCGGCGCCGAACTGGTCGGTCAGCACCTGGGCGGCCGCGGTCGAGATGACGCTGTGGCCGCTGGTGTACTCCGGGAACGGCGGGGTCTGGAGCAGCGGCTGCCAGCTCTCGTCGAGGTAGGTGTTGATGACCGTCTCGGGCCGGATCAGGTTGCTGCGGTACTTCTCGTCCCAGCTGCTGATGAAGCCGTCGGCCAGGGCGACGGCGGTGCGCGCGTAGGCCTCGGCCGAGCGCATGAGATCGGCGCCGGACCTCCGGGCCGCGATCGAGATGATGCCCATCCAATGCCCGCCCGGCGTGACCTTCTTGGTGGCGAACATGGTGTGCCCCTGCACGTGCATGACGTAGGGGTTGCAGTCCCAGAACGACGCGATCGCCCGCTGCTCCTCGCTCAGCCCCTTTCCGGTTTCCAGGACCTCCTTCACCTCCAGGTAGAACGGGCTTCCCGGCGTCATGTCGAACCGGAGCGCCGGCGCGGGCCGGAACTGGCTCGCCGAATCCAGCACGAACGGGCGCAGCCTGGCCCAATGGGGCTCGACCGCGTCCATGTACGCGGGGGGCGTGGGGACCCACCGGCCGGCCGCCTGGGTGACGGTGTACTTGGGATAGCCCCGGGTCTCCCGATAGTGGTCCTGCGCCGCCCAGGCGAGGATGTGGGCCGCCACGGTATCGCCGTAGGCCACGGAGCGGGCGAACACCGGTCGCGGGATGCCCAGGCGCCGGAACCGCTCGTCGAGCGCCGACCGGAGCGAGTCCATCCGCGGCCGCGAGAACGTGAGGGCCCGGCCCACCGTCATGAAGGCGTGCAAGCCGGCGAGCGGCAGGGAGTACTCCGCCCCGGAATCCGGAGCCGGCACCGGGGTGAGGCCGTTCAGCCGGCCCGCCAGGGTGCTATAGCCCGGGTAGCCGGGCCGGAGCGCCTCGTACGCCGCGACACTCGCGTAGGCGTAGACCCGGCTGGCCTGCGGCGGGCTCAGGATGTCGTACACGATGACGCCGGTGAGGTCGTGCAGGGCCACGTGGAGGAGCTCCGGATCGGCGGCCCGGGCGCGATAGTCGGAGCGGGCGCTGCCGCACCCCGCCGGGAGCGCCGCTCCGGCGAGCACGAGGGCCGCCACTGCGGGTCGAATCCGCGGGCGGCCGAAGGCCGGTACCACGCGCCGAATCCGCATTTGCCGGCCGAACGCCCGGTTAGCGTCTGCCCGCGGCCAGCGCCCGGTGCGCCGGGGGGCCGGACGGGCGGAAGACCAGCGGGCGATCGTTGTTCCGGGCCACCACGACCAGGTCGCCCCCCCCCACCCTCGTCCTGACCATCCGGATGTCGCGCGCCTGGCCGGGCACCAGGAATCCGCTTTCCGCCGTGCGGACCGGCGTGAACCGTCCGCGGCCGTCGCCCCGGAGGAAGAGGCCGTAGCTCGCGCTCATCCGGCCGATCTCGGGCTGCACCCCGTCGAAGTTGCCGGCGAGCAGCAGGTCGGGCTTCCCGTCCCCATCGAAATCCTGCGCCAGGATTCCGTAGACCGGGGCGAGCTGGGCCTCCCGCGGCAGCGGCACCAGGGTGAACGAGCCGTCGCCGTTGTTCCGCACCAGCGTCGTCGCGAAGGTGTAGGCCGTCTTCCGGACCGCGCCGGCCAGCTCCTCGGGGGTGAAGAGGTCCGCCACGGTCTTCCCGGCGTAGTCCTTGTAGTTGAGGTAGCGGGCCTTGAGGTAGGGGAGCGTCTTGATGAGCGGGTCGCGCATCGCGATGGGGTAGCTCACGCCCTGGTTGTAGCACGAGATGATCGGCTCGACGAAGCCGTTCCCGTCGAAGTCCTTCACCACCATGGTCACCGGCTGGTCAGGGGTCGCGCGGAGGCGGCTGTTGAGCCCCAGGTTGCCGGCGATGAAATCCACCCGTCCGTCGCCGTTGAAGTCGCCCGCCACGATCCGGTTCCACCACCCGTTGCTCTTCTCCAGGCCGGGCGGGTTCGTCCGGACCAGCTTTCCGCCGCCCGCGTTGTGGAAGATCGCGATCGGCATCCACTCGCCGGTGACGACCAGGTCCGGGCGGCCGTCGCCGTCCACGTCCTGCCAGAGCGCGTCGGTCACCATCCCCGCGCGCGCCAGCTCGGGCGCCAGCCGCTCGGTGACGTCGCTGAACCGGCCGTGGCCGTCGTTCTGGAGCAGCACGCTCTCAGGATCCAGTCCGTAGCGCCACGGCACCACCCGCCCGCCGACGAAGAGATCGATGTCCCCGTCCCCGTCGTAGTCCGCCGCCACGACCCTCGAGCCGCTGATGTACTCGGGCGGGAGGCTGCCGGACGCCTTGTGGAACCGCCCGTGGCCGTCGTTCAGGTACAGCCGGTCCTGTAGTGCGGGCGCCAGGTCGGTGAACTCGCTCCCTCCGCTCACGACATAGAGATCGGGGTGGCCGTCGCCGTCGGCGTCGAAGAAGACGGCGCCCAGATCCTCCGACATCCGGTCTTCCTCGAAGAGAGTCTCGTTACTGCGCACGAAGCTGCCGTCCTGCCGCTGGATCAGCAGCGCGCCCGGCTGCTCCTTGGCGCCGCCGATGAACAGGTCGTCGAGCCCGTCGCCGTTCACGTCGGCCACGGCCAGGAAGGGCCCCTCGGTCGAGAGCAGCTTGGGAATCAGACGCTCCCGGTCGAAATCGTTGAACTCGTTCTCCTGGTGACGGAAGGGGAGGGCGACGCTGCCGGTGACATCGCTGAAGAGGGGCGGCGCCGGCCGAGGATTGGCGGCGCGGGGCCTGGCCGCCGCCGCCGACTGCCGCACGGTCACCCGCTGATTGGCGGCGAGGTGCGCCAACGCGCTCACCCGCCCGTCCGGCCACTCGACCGTCACCGCCTCGACGCTGTCGCGCCGGCCGAGCCCGAAATTCAGGACGTAGTCCACGCTGGACTGGAAGCCGCGGCTGGGCTCGAGCTCCTGGAACAGCTTCTGGCCGGCCGTCTCGACCGTCACCCTGGCGCCGATGGCGAACCGGTTGGCGCCCTCCCCCTCCAGCCGCACCTCGAGATACCGGTTGCCGAGCAGGGTCCGGGCGTTGTTCCGATAGACGAACGCCTCCTGGTTGACGTTGTTCACCACCAGGTCCGGCGCCCCATCGCCGTCCAGATCCCCGTAGGCCGCGCCGTTGGAGAAGCTCGGCGTGTCCAGTCCCCACCCGGCGGCCTGGTTCGAGAAGGAGAGGTCGCCGTCGTTCCGGAAGGCGTAGTTGGAGATCGGCGTCGAGCCCATGGCCCGGACCAGGCCGAGAAAGTCCACCCGCTTCCCGCTCGCGGCCTGCCGCATGGTCTCCTGGTTGGCGAGGAAGGCGATGTAGTCCTGCGAGGTGACGTCCCGGGCCAGGCCGTTGGTGACGTAGATGTCCTTGCGGCCGTCGAGGTCCAGATCGGCGATGAGGGCGCTCCAGGTCCAGTCGGTGCGGGCCACGCCGGCCATCTGGCCGATGTCGCTGAAGGTGCCGTCCCCGTTGTTGAGCTGGAGCATGTTGCGCATGAGCTGGTGGTGATACCCCTCCCGCACCTTGGCCTGGTAGACGTCCCAGCCCTCGAAGGAGGAGGTCGTCTTGAGGCGGTGCTCGTCCTCCGGCAGCATGTCGGTGGTGTAGATCTCCGGCCAGCCGTCGTTGTTGAGGTCGGCGATGTCGAGCCCCATCGAGAAGTAGCTGACCGTGGGCATCTCGCGATCGAGCGACTCGGTGAAGCTGCCGTCGCCGTTGTTGAGGTAGAGGTAGTCCCGTTCGAAGAAGTCGTTGGAGACGTAGAGATCGGGCCAGCCGTCCCGGTTCACGTCGCTCGCCACGGCGCCCAGGCCGAAGCCGATCTCGCTCCCGTAGATCCCGGCCGCCGCGCTCACGTCGGTGAAGTGGCCGCCGTCGTTCCGGTAGAGCTTGTCGCCGCCCAGCGGGTCGCGCTCGCGCCGCGTGTTCCGGAGCCCGAAGCTCGACACCGGCCGGGGCGAATTGTTGACCAGGTAGAGGTCGAGGTCGCCGTCCTTGTCGTAGTCGAAGAACACCGCCTGGGTCGAGTAGGCGGTGTCCGCGATGCCCCACGCCGGCGCCTGGTCGACGAAGGTGGGCACCCCGTCCTTATTCGGGCCCTGGTTGATGTAGAGCGCGTTGGCCCGGCGATTTCCCGGCAGCTTCCCGGCTCGACAGACGTAGAGGTCGAGCCGCCCGTCGCCGTTCACGTCGGCGAGGGTCAGGCCGGTGGTCCAGCGCCCCTCGCTGGTGAGGCCCGCCTCCCGGGTGACGTCACGGAAGCGGAATTTCCCCTGGTTCAGGTAGAGGCTGACGCCACCCAGGTTCGAGCCGAGGACGATCTCGGGGAGCCCGTCCCCGTCGAGATCGCCCAGCGCCACCCCGCCGCCGTTGTAGTAGTTGCGATAGGTGAAGACGTTGAGCTCGCGGGTATCGGCGAGCCGGTTCTCGAAGCGAACCCCGGTGGAGCTCCCGGGAAGCCTGGTGAAGAGGCGGCCAGCCGCCGGCGGCGCGTCATCCCCGGGCACCACCCGCGCGGAGCCCCCCGCTCCGGAGCAGGCACAGAGCAGGCAGGTGCCACAGAGCAGCAGGCCCCGCGCCACGCCCATCGGTCGCGGCGCCATCGGTGAAACCGCGATCCCTTCTCCCCTAGTAGCCGGGGTTCTGCTCGAGCAGCGGGTTGGCGCCGATCTGGGTCTGCGGAATCGGCATCAGAATGCGATACGGCTCCCGCTGGAGCTTGAACGCAAACGGCAGCAAGTACTTATCGAACCGGATCAGGTCCTGCCGGCGCTTGGCCTCCCCGGTGAGCTCGAAGAGCCGCTCCTTGAGGATCACGTCCGCCGTGACGGTCGCGAGCGGCTGGGCCGGAGTGAAGACCCGGGCCCTCAAGGTGTTCAGCGCGAGGAGCGCGCCGGCGGTGTTCCCCAGCCGGAACTGCGCCTCGGCCTTGATCAGGTAGATCTCGCCCAGCCGGAAATAGGCGAAGTCGTTGCCGTTGTTCTCGCTGGCGTGGGCGGGATCGGGCGGCCACTTCAGGATCCGGGCGCCTTCGCCCTCGGTGGCCTGGGTCGCATCATTGATCGTCGCCGTGAAGACCAGGGGGTTTCCGGTGCGGTCGTTGACCGGCAGGCCGGTCTCCTGGTTCACCTGCGGCCCTATCAGGAAGATCTCCCGGCGCTTGTCGGCCGCATCGAAGGCGTTGTAGGCGTCCGCCAGGGTGGAGAAACCATTCCAGGGCGAGGGGTTGAACTGGTTGTAGTGCAGCGCCCGCATCACGAAGTTGAGGCCCAGGCCGGGCTGGTTCAGGTGGTGGACCACCAGGATGTTCTCAGGCGAAGTGTGGTTGCTCGCCCGGAAGGTCGAGCGCCAGTCGGTCGCCAGGCTGTACACTCCGGAGTTGAGGATCAGGTCAGCGGTGGTCACGGCGTCCGCCCAGCGGGCCGCGCCTTTCGTCAAGCCGCTGGCGGTGACCGTTCCGGTGAACACCTCGGCGTTCAGATACATGTTCGCCAGGATCGCGTTGGCGGAGCCCTTGGTGAACCGGCCCTTGTTGGCCGCGTCCCAGGTCGCCGGCAGCACGTCGCGGGCGGCCTTGAGCTCGGTCTCGATGAAGCTGAACACCTCGGCGCGGGTGTTCCGCGGGCGCGGCTTGATCTCCGCGGTCTCGACGATCGGCACCCCGCCGAAAAAGTCCATCAGCATGTAGTAGAAGAAGCCGCGCAGGGTCCGGAGCTCGGCTTCGATGACCGGCTTGTCCGTCAGGGTCACGTTCTGCAGCGCCGCCAGCAGCACGTTGGCCCGGGCGATGCCGGTGAAGGCGACGACCCACGCCCCGTTGACGTCCTCGAGCCCGGCCGGGCTGTTGGCCGCCCAGAGCTGGCGATGGATCTCCAGCCACCGGCCGTTGTCGTACCAGTCCTGGCCCCGGGTCGGCACGATCATCTCGTCGGTGCTGATCTCGCTCAGGTTGTAATACTCCCAGAGGGTGTTCCTGAGCTGGGAGTACACCCCGGCCAGCCCGCCCAGCACCTCGGTCTCGTTCCGGTAGAAATTCTCCGGAGTGATCGAGCTGGTGGGCGTTTCAGTCAGGCTGGTGCACGCCAGCGACGCGAGCACCGGCGAGAGGAGCAGGAGCCCGAAGCGTCCTGCCGCTCGAATTGATTTGGTCACAGGGAGTCTCCTCATGGACAGCATACCTCAGAACGCGAGATTGACGCCTACCGTTACGGTGCGGGGGCGCGGATAGCTGAGATAATCAATCCCCCGCGAGGCCAGCCCGGATTCCGCGTGGACCTCCGGGTCGAGGCCCGAATAGCCGGTCCGGAGGATCAGGTTGTCGCCGGACAGGTACACCCGGGCGCTCCGGCCCCCGCCCTTCATGAAGGCCACGGGCAAGGTGTACCCGATGGTCACGTTCTGCAGCCGCACGAACGAGCCGTCCTCGACCCAGCGGGACGAGTAGATGGCCGGCTCCCGTATCCCGGTCGGATCGGTCAGGGCGGAGGCCAGGAAATTCTTGTCCTGGAGAACGTTGCCTTTGGTCGAGTAGACCAGGGCGGTGTTGTTGAATACCTCCTGCCCCACTTCGCTCCGGATCAGGAAGCTCAGGTCCGCCCCCTTCCAGTTCACCTGGCCGTGGAAGCCCAGGGTGAAGTCCGGATTGGCGTTGCCGAGAATCACGAAATCGTCGGCGCCGGGCGAGGTCGTCGTTCCCACGACCTTGCCGTTCTGGTAGTGATTGAACAGCTGCTTGCCCAAGTCGGCTCCGGAGGTTCCGACCCCGACGAACTCGGGGCCGAAGAAGGTGCCGAGCGGCTGCCCCGGGATGATGCGCTCGGACACCTGGCCGGACTGGCCCTGGCCGCTCACGTTCCCCGTGGTGATGAATGGCCGGCCGCCGAGATCCACGACCCGGTTCCGTTCCATCGAGAACACTACCCCTGCCCGAGCGATGAGGTTCCGGTGAGAAATCGCCAGCCAGTCGAGCGAGGACTCGAAGCCCCGGTTGCGGACCTTGCCGATGTTCTCCAGCCGGTCGGCAACCAGCGCGGGCTGGGGCACCGCCGTCGTCAGCAGCAGGTCCTTGGTGTTCTTGACGTAGTACTCCACGCTGCCGGACAGCCGGTTCTGGATGAGGCCGAACTCGGCGGCCACGTTGAATTGCGAGGTCTGCTCCCACTTGAGGTCCGGGTTGCCGTTGCGGGTCGGGACGACACCGGTCACCGTGGTCTCGCCGAAGACGTAGCGGGCGCCGTCGGTGGTCCCCAGAAGGACCAGGGACGCGTAGGGCGGGACGCCGGGATTGCCCTGCAGGCCCCATCCGGCCCGGAGGCGCAGGTCGGTGAAGGGGCCGCCCCTCATGAACCCTTCGCCGATGACGTTCCAGGAGGCGGAGACGGCCGGGAAGAGCGCCCACTTGTGCCCCGCGCCGAACCGGGAGGAGCCGTCGTACCGCAGCACACCGGTCAGGAAGTAGCGGTCCTTGTAGTTGTAGTTGGTCCGGCCGAAGAAGGAGACGAAGCGGCTCTCGTCCCGGAACGAGGTCGGGGGCACCAGCACGCTGCCGCCGCTCAGATTGTTGAAGGTGAAGGCGTCGGTGAGGAAGTTCCTGGATTCGGCGCTGACCCCCGTGGTGACGTACTTGCTGGTCTCGTATCCGCCCACCACGTCGAGCCCGTGGTCCCGGGCCACCTGGCGCCGGAAGGTCAGCAGGCCCTGCAGCGTCAGCGAGGTATTGTCCCGGTTGGCCTGCAGCGCGCGCCCGTTCCATTCCGCGCCCACCGGACTCGACCGGGGGAGGTAGATCGAGCGGATGCCCTCGGAGTGGTCGGCGCCCACGTTCACCTGCCCGGTCAGACCCGGCGCCAGGTCCAGCTCGCCCTGCACGTTGCCGAGATTGCGCGTCGTCTTGCCGAAGTCGGAGACCTGCTGGGCCAGCGCGACCGGGTTCCGGACCGACTGCCGGCCGGTGCCGAGCTCGTAGAACGACGATATCCCGGTGGTCGGATCCACCACCTTGATCGGGTGGGTCGGATTGAACACGGCCACGTTCTGGAAGACGCCTCCCTCGAAGCCGCCCGTGTTCTCGTAAGGAAGATAGTGATTGTTGACCCGCGAGGTCGTCGCGTTGAACGTCAGGCGCAGCTTGTCGTTGAAGGCGTGGTGGGTCCCGGTCAGCCGCGCCTGCACCCGCTCCAGCCCGTTGGCCAGCACCACCCCTTCCTGGTTCGCGTAGTTGAACGAGGCGCGATACCGGGTGGCCTCGGTCCCACCAGAGAACGAGAGGTTGTGGTTGTGCATGACCGCCCGGCGGGTCACCGCGTCCTCCCAATTGGTGTTCGCGGTGCCCTGGGACGTCAGCCGGTCCGGCGTCAGGTTCCCCGCGGTCACCTGCTGCTGCACGAAGGCGCGGTACTGATCCCCGTTCAGCACCTCGAGGTGCCGGAGCGGCGTGGCCGTGGATACGTAGCCGTCGTACTGGATGGAGGACACCCCCGGGGAGCCCTTCTTGGTCTCGACCAGGATGACGCCGTTGGCGGCCCGGCTGCCGTAGATCGCCGTCGCCGAGGCGTCCTTGAGGATGGTGATCGAGGCGATGTCCGCGGGGTTGAGGAGGTTGAGCGGGTTCCGGGGCAAGGGCGGCGAGCCGCCGATGCCGATGCCGTTCGCCTCGGTCGCCACGTTGTTGATCGGGATCCCGTCAATCACGTAAAGCGGCTCGTTGCTGGCGCTGATGGAGGTGCCGCCCCGGATCCGGATCTGGGCGCCGGCACCGGGCTCCCCGTTGTTCGTGATGATCTCGACCCCGGCCGCCCGCCCCTGGATCATCTGGGTGACGTTGGACACCACCCCGACGTTGGCGGCGTCGCCATCAATGGTCGAGACCGAGCCGGTGATCGCCTCGCGGCGCTGAGTCCCGTAGCCGGTCACCACCACCTCCTGCAGGATCGCGGCGGCCGGGAGCAGGGTGAAATCCACCGTCAGCGAACCCCCGGCGACGATGGTGACCTCCTTGAATTGCGGGCTGTACCCGATCCGCGCCGTTCGGATCCGGTGCGGACCCACCGGGACGTTTCGGAGCTGGAACGTGCCGTCGGGGCGAGTGACGGTTCGGAGCGGGGTGCCGGCGACTCCGATCTCGACGCCCGTGACCGGCTGATCGCTGGTGCCGTCAATCACCTTGCCGGTGATCGTGCCCGTGGATTCCTGGGCGGGGAGGTGGGCGGGGACCGCCAACAGCAGGCCACCGAGGAGCGCGGGAAGAAGGCGACGGTGCGATGCCATGCGGGGGCCCTCTACTCTATGCGGTGGGGGACGAAATGCCGCCCCCGCTCTTCGCGGACCGGGAGCGGGGGAGCCGGATCGCACGCGGTTCGCCGGACCGATCCGGCGGAGCCGTGATGGTGACGTGTGCCCTGGAGAGGCCCGTCATACGGGACCTTCTTGCCGGCCAGGTTTACGGTCAATTCCGCTAAAGGGGGAATCCCGATCTGAAATCGCTCTCCGACACCGACTTGTCAAGAGGCATCCGGCTCCGGCTTGTCAACCGGGCGGGAATGGGGCACAATCCGCCCGGTCCGGGACTGGGAGAGCGGGATGGGTTGCAAGCCCGATACTTGCCTCGGCGGGGCGCGATGGGCCTGACTCCGGTCCTGTTAGCGGCGGGGTTCGCCCTCGGGTCCGACACCGTGCCTCCATATCTCGCCTTTCCCGAGGCGGGGCTGGACGACCCCGCCGCCTATCAGGGGTACGAGACCCGGGTGTATCGGGACGCCCGCCGCAACGCCTTCCAAGTCTATTTCGATCGCCGGACGGGCCGGGTCGTGAACCTGTGGGCCGACGCCGCCAACGAGAGCGCCGGGTTCACCGCCCGCGATTCGGCGGGGCGGCCGGCCACCCTCTCCTGGGGCGCCAGGGAAGCGGTCGTGGGCGAGTCCGGTTCGGTCCGCTGGGTGGCTTACCGGCTGGACACCGGGTCGCCGGTGAGGCTGGGCCTGTTCCTTCTGGGCTCGATGCGGGTGGAGCGGGATTTCGGCTACGCCGCCCGCGATTCGCTCCCCTTGGGCGTGGCGGCATTTCCCCAGCATGAGCTGCTCGAGCTGATCGGCCGGCTGGAGCGGCTGCCGCCGGCCGAGCGCGCCCCCCATCTGGCGCTGCTCGGGGCCCGGAGCGTGGAGGAGCTGCGCGCCCGGCTCGAGCCGGTGGTGACGATGGGCCGGAGGGGCCAGGCTTGGGTGGTGCGGGTCGAGCAGCCGAGCTTCGACGGGCGGAACCACCTGGTGCTCGCCATAGAGGGCGACTTCAGCGAGGCGGTTGCGGCGCTCGAGGGGAGCACCGTCACCCTCCGCTCCGGGGGAGGCCTGGGGCGGCCGGTGCGCTTCACCGTGAGGGTGAGCACCGACGCGCCGGCGCTCACCCCGCTCTCCCGACTGGAGATGTTCAACGACGAGTTCCGGAGCTTCTCCGCCGCCGTCGCCGCCGATACCGCCCATCCCGACCGGCAGAGGCGGCTCGAGCGGGAGGTGCGCGGTGCCGAGCTGTTGAGCTACCGCGAGAAGCTCATGGCCGGGCTGCCCAATTTCGCCACCTACTTCGGGCGCGACATGCTGATGACCGCCCTCCTGATGCGGCCGGTGTGGCAGCCGGCGATGCAGGAGCATGTCATCGCGAGTGCCCTCCGCAAGCTCGCGCCCGACGGGAACGTGAGCCACGAGGAGGCGCTGGGCGGGCAGGCGATCCGCGAGCACGCCGCCGAGTATGTCAGGTTGGTGGACCGCGGGTCGTTCGCCCGGGCCCGGACCGAGTTGGCGAGCCTCCAGGCCGTCCGGGAGAACTACTCTATGGTAGACGACGACTTCCAGCTCCCGGTCGTCGCGGCGGGATACCTGGCCGACCCGCGGCTGCCGGCGGAGCGCAAGCGCCGGTTCCTGCTCGCGGAGCACCGGCTCACCAAGCTGGTCGCGAACCTGGGGTTCGTCGCCCGGAAAGCCGAGGCGTACGCCAGGGACCCGGTGGTGACCAACCTGGTGAGCTTCCCTCGGGCGCCCGATGGCCACTGGATCTCATCGAGCTGGCGGGACAGCGGGGCAGGGTACGGTGCCGGCCGGTTCGCCATGGACGTGAACGCGATCTGGGTTCCCCGGGCGCTCGAGGGGGTCGGGACCATTCTCGAGGCGCTGACTCGGCTCGGGTTTACGGCCAAGGCGTTGGACTCACTGGCCCCGGCCATCCGCGGGCCGCCCCTCGCCGCCTGGGTCCGGAATCCACCCGCGCTGGCGCGGGCCGTCGTCACCTGGCGGGGAGCGGAGCGGCACTTCCGGGTGGCGCTTCCGCGGGAGGAGGCGGCCCGGCGGGTCGCGGCGCGGCTCCGCTGGGCGTCGGCTCCTGCCGCCCCTGCTGCCCCCGCTCCCGCCGCCCCCGCCGCCCCGCCGCCCAGCCCCCCCGGCACCCCCGGCACCCCCGGCACCCCCGGCTCCCCCAACCCCCCGGACCAGAGTGGCTTTTGGGAGGGCGTCGGCAAACGGGCCGGTCCGGTGCCCGACACGCTCCGATTCCCGGCCCTCTCGCTCGACGGGGAGGGGCGGCCGATCCCGATCGTCAACACCGATCCCGCCATGCTGCTCCTCACGCCGGTCGGGGCCGGGCGCGCGGGTGATCTCCTCGGCCCAATGCTGCTGGCCTACCCGTGGGGGTTGTTCGTGGACGAGCTGGGACCGCTGGTGGCGAACGACGCCTACGCCGCGCCCGAGGTGTGGGACGCCTTCCGGCGGGACGCCTATCAATCCCCGGCCGTGGTCTGGGGGCGCGACGTGAACATTCTCCTGGCGGGAGTGGCCACCCAGATCCTCGCCGCCGCTCCCGGTGAGGACGTGGCACCGCTCCGGGACGCGCTCCGCCGAACCATCGCCGCCGTGGACCGCTCCGGGCTCCGGCACGCCGAGCTGTGGAGCTATCGGATCGAGAATGGCCGCCTGCTTCCGGCGCGCTATGGGACCAGCTCGGACGTGCAGCTCTGGAGTCTCACCGATCTCGCCGTGCAATACCTCCTCACCCGTGCCTTGCCATGAGCAACCTCCGCGGCGCCGATGTCGTCTGAGCGCCGGGCGATGGGGCGGCCCGCACTGCTCCGGCCGGCGAGTCCGCTCGCTCTGCTCCGGCCGGCGAGGCTGCTCGCTCCGCTCCGGCTGACGAGGCCGCTCGCTCCGCTCCGGCCGGCGAGGCCGCTCGCTCCGCTCCGGCCGACGAGGCGGCTCTGGTCGTGGCTTCCGGCATCCCTGCTCGGGCTCGCCACCGCGCTCACCATGGCGGCCGGTTGCCGGCCCGGGACCGCTGCCGGCCGGCCCGCCTCCCCCCCGGCGCCGATTGCCTCAACCCGATACGAATTCGCCGGGTGGTACGAGCCCGCCCGCGACCTCGGTCCCCTGTTCCGGGACGTACAGCTGTCCGGAATCTTCGCCGACTCCAAGACCTTTGCCGATGCCCGGCCGCTCCGCGATCCGGCTGGGATCGTAGCCCGCTACGCTGCAACGCGGGGTTCCACCGGGTTCAGCCTGCGGGCGTTCGTGGAGGCGCAGTTCGAGCTGCCCAGGCCTGCGGCTGAGGGCTTCCGCGCCGACAGCGCGGGGACCATGGAGGCGCACATCGGGGCGCTCTGGCCCGTCCTCACCCGTGCGCCCAGCGACCAGCCGCGGGGACACGGGTCGCTCATCCGGCTTCCCCATCCGTATGTCGTTCCGGGCGGCCGCTTCCGCGAGGTGTACTACTGGGACTCGTACTTCACCATGCTCGGCCTGGTCGAGAGCGGCCGGACCGCGCTGGTCCAGAGCATGCTCGACAACTTCGCCTGGCTGGTCGGAAGGATCGGGCACATCCCCAACGGCAATCGCACCTACTATCTCGGCCGGAGCCAGCCGCCCTACTTCGCGGCCATGGTGGGGCTCTATGCCCGGGCGGCGGACACGACTCGGGCGCTCCGCTATCTGCGCGCGTTGGAGGCGGAGCACCGGTTCTGGATGGACGGCGCGGAGCGCCTCGCACCGGGGCAGGCGGATCGCCGGGTCGTGCGGCTCCCCGACGGATCGGTACTCAACCGCTACTGGGATGACCTGCCGGAGCCG
>DASYRI010000159.1:0-5308 GCA_036004545.1 Gemmatimonadales bacterium | reverse complement strand
CCCCTCGCCACCGCCCCGACCCGATCTTCGAGGCCCGCCTGGAGCGGCTCAAGGTGCTGCGGGCGAGCCTGGTCACCCGGCTCCAACTGCCGCCGGGACTCATCTGCCCCAACTGGCTGCTGGAGGGGATTGCCCGCACCGCCCCGACGACGCTGGCCGACCTTCAGCAGGTTCCCGGCATCCGGCAGTGGCAGGTCGGGGAGTTCGGAGGGGAGATCCTGAGAGCGGTCCAGATGAAGTAGTTATAGCTACTAATAACGAATACCGAGCGAAATACGGTTCGAATCCGCGCTGTCCCATCCCAACCAACCAGATTCCGGTTCCCGTCGTCAGACGGAGTGAAGGCGAACCTCACGCCCATGCGGCCGGCCGGGGAAGGTGCGGTGGACGAAACCGAACTGATCGCCGGCGCACTGGGCGGCGACCGGACGGCGGCGCGGGAGCTCTACGACCGCCACGCGCCCCGGGTCTTCCGGCTGATCTATCGCCTGGTCGGGAGCGACGAGCTCGCGCAGGAGTACACCCAGGACACCTTCGTCCGGGTGTTCCAGCGGCTGGGACAGTTCCGGGGTGAGGCGGCCTTTTCGACCTGGGTGCACGCGGTGGCGGTGTCCTCGACCCTCACCGGCATGCGGCGGATCAAGCGGCTCCGGGCGCGCGAGGCGGAGCTGACCGAGGCGGCCAGCGTGGCGGCATCGGGTCCGGACGGGGATCCCCACCTCCGCGATCGGCTGCGGGTGGAGCTTACACGGTTGCCGGAGCGGCTTCGGATGACGGTGGTTCTGCACGACATCGAGGGGTTCACCCACCGCGAGATCGCGGAGATGCAGGGAATTCCCCAAGGCACGAGCAAGGCACGGCTCGCCGAAGCGCGCTCGCGGCTCCGCGAGGCGCTGGCCGGGGTCGCGACCGAGTGACGAAGGAGTTGACCTGATGGACGACAAGGAACTGGAGCGCCGACTGGGCGAGCTGCGCCACACCTGGCGGGTGGCGCCCGAGCCGCCGCTGGATCGGATGTGGGCGGAAATCGAGGAGGAGGCGTTCGCGCCCGCCTGGCCGAGACGCTGGGTGCGGACCCTCCTCCCGCTCGCCGCCATGCTGGTGGTCGGATTCGGGATCGGGCAAGTGGCGCCGCCCCTCCTGCACCTCGCGGGGAAGGGCGAGCCGACTCGGCCGGAGCAGCAGGCGGACGCGACCGGCGAATCGGCGAGGCCGGATCAGGATGCGGAAGCGACGGCGCCGTTCGTGGGCGTGGCCACCGACTATCTGGAGCGGGTCACCGCGCTCCTGGTCACCCTGGCGGAGGAATCTCGCCGGGGCCAGCCGGTGGAGTACTCCAAGGAGCAGGCCCGGGACCTCCTTGCCACCACCCGCCTTCTCATGAACGGGCCGCGGGTGAGCGACCAGCACCTCCGGCAGCTGCTCGACGACCTGGAGCTGGTGCTCGCGCAAATCGTGCGGCTCCCGGCGAAGCCCGCTGCCCCCGACGTGTACCTCATTGATCAGGCGCTCGACCAGCGGGAAGTTCTCCCGCGCCTCCGTGTGCTGCTCGCGGAGAATCCCACCTCCGAGCCGTGATCGGCGGAGCGCTCCCCATGCGATCCACCCTCCTCCTGCTCCTCGGCGCGGCCGCTGCAACGGCTGCCGCGCAGACTCCTCCGGTCGCGCCCCGGCCCGCGCCCTCCCCGCCCCCACGACCGCCCGCCGCTCAGGCGCCGAGACCCGCGCCGAGCCTCCGGCCCCCGATCCGTTTCCCGGACCTCGAGTGGCCGCTCGGGCCCGAGGGTTTCCCGCGATTCGAGCTCGCCGGGCCGGACCTCGAGTGGCGGGTCGGGCCCCAGGATTTCCCGCGGTTCGAGCTCGCCGGGCCGGACTTCGCCCGGGTGGGGCTCGAGGCGCTCGAGCTCGCCAATACCCGGCTGGCTCCCCTGGAGTGGGAGTGGCGGCTCGACTCGGAGCTGCTGGCGGAGCAGGCCTCGGCGCTCAGCGCCCTCGCGATCGAGTCGGCACCCTGGCCGGCCTGGAACGACGAAGGCGACTCTCGGAAGGGAGGGCTGGCTCGCCTGCGCCCGGATCAGGGGACACCCGAAGACTCGCTCTTCCGGGCGGCCCGGGAGGCGCTCAATCGGGGCGAGTACGCCCGCGCCTCGGGCCTGTTCCGGAGCCTGGATCAGAAGTACCCTCGCTCGCGGGTGGCGCCGGCGGCGCTCTACTGGCAGGCGTTCGCCCTCTACCGCGCCGGATCCACCGATGAGCTGCGCACCGCCCTCGCGGCGCTCAGCGCGCAGAAGGACCGATATCCGGAAGCGGCCGGCGATGCCGACGTGCGGACCCTCCGCGCCCGGATCTACGCGGCCCTCGCCGCCCGGGGAGACCCGCAGGCGGCTAACATGCTCCGCGCCGAGACCAGGGCGGGCGGCGCCGACTGCGATCGGGAGGAGGCCGAGGTACGCGCCGAGGCCCTCAACGCGCTGGCGCAGATCAATCCCCCCGAGGCCCGGCCGACGCTCAAGAAGGTCCTGGCCCGGCGCGACGAATGCTCCACCACGCTCCGCCGGCGCGCGGTGTACATCCTGGCCCGGGACGGCAGCGACGATGCCGCCGCCGACCTGCTCGAGGTGGCGAAGACCGATCCCGACGCCGGAGTCCGGAGCGACGCGATCATTCTTCTGGGCCGGGCTCCCGGAACCACGACCGTGCGGACGCTGGAGCAGCTGTTCAACGAGAGCACCGACGACCGTACCCGCGACGCGGTGCTCTCGGCGCTCCGCGCCAAGGGCGGGCCCGAGGCCCGGCGGGCGCTCCGCGCGATTATCGAGCGCAAGGACCTCCCGGAACAGAAGCGCGCCGCGGCGATCTTGTCGCTGGCCGGCAATTCGAGGAGTCGCTTTGAATTCTTCTCCGGCCCGACCAAGATCACCGCCGGCCCCGCGCGGGGGGAAGGAGACGAGGAGGATGGAGTCTGGCTCCGGGGCCTCTACGACAAGACGGATTCGCGGGCAGTGAAGGCGGCGATTATCTCCTCGGTGGCCCGAATCGGCGGCGGGCCCAACGACCAGTGGCTGATGGGCATCGCGAAGAACAAGGAGGAGGACACCTCGCTCCGGCGCGAAGCCCTCTCCCGGCTCCGCACCTCCACCTTTTCGGTGGAAGACCTCGGCAAGCTCTTCGACGCGCTCTCGGAGCGCGATCTTCGTGAGGCGATCATCAGCCAGCTGGGAAGCCGGGAAGAGCCCGCGGCGACCGACAAATTGATCGAGATCGCGCGCTCCGGGACCGATCCCCACGTGCGCCGCGCTGCGATCGTCGCCCTGACCCGCAAGAAGGACCCGCGGGCCACCAAGCTCCTGCTCGACCTGCTGGAGAAGCCGTGAGCACCCGGGCGCTGGGCGCTATCGGCGCGGGGGTGGCCGCGGTGCTCGCCGCGATGCCGCTCGGAGCGCAGGGTGGGGGGGCCGGCGGGCTCCGGGCCCGGGTGGAGGGCAGCGGCGACGGCCGGGTGCAATTCCGCTACGCCGCCCGGGCCGACGTCTGCGGCTCGGGAACGGCGATTCAGGTGGGGCGCTCGACGTTTTTCAACGTCGGGCTGGTGAACGGCCTCGACGCCCGGGACCGCACCGTGTGCCAGCGGGGACCGGTCGTGGTGCGGGTCACCCGGGCGGGGGGAGCCGTCGTCGGGGTGGAC
The DNA here is from genome assembly GCA_036004545.1 of Gemmatimonadales bacterium. Classification (GTDB taxonomy): domain Bacteria; phylum Gemmatimonadota; class Gemmatimonadetes; order Gemmatimonadales; family GWC2-71-9; genus JABFSM01. The sequence goes on along the minus strand of DASYRI010000159.1, from coordinate 1,623 downwards.
GTGGAGATCGCTCCCGCGTCGCTCCCCGACGGCGTGACCGACCTGGGCCCCGTCCCTTCCGCGGCCGCGGCGGAATACCTGCTCGACCTGGCGGCGCGGGCCGATGGGCGGCCCGGGCGCGAGGCGATTCTGCCCGCGGTCCTTGCCGACAGCGCGACGGTCTGGCCCGGGCTCCTCGGGCTGGCGCGGAATCGTGAGATCTCCCGGTCGGTCCGGCAGGGCGCCATGGGCTGGCTCGGCCGGGAGCTCGACCGGGTCGCCGCCGAGGATGCCCGAAAGGTCTCCGAGGCGCTGGTGACGCTGGCAAGCGACACCGAAGAGACGCTGCCGATCCGCCAGCAGGCCGTATCGGTGCTGGGGCGCTCGGAGCGAGCCGATCTCGGGGCGCTCACTCGCATGGCGGGCGGCGCCGATCCCTGGCTCCGGAAGGCCGCGATCCAGGGGCTCGCAAGCTCCGGCGACCCCCGGGCCCGCGATTATCTCCGGTCGGCGCTCAAGGACCCGAGCCTGCCGGAGCCGCTCCGGGTGACGGTGATCCGCGGCCTGGGCCGGGAGTACGCCACGGCGGCCGACCTCGAGCTGCTGCGCACCCGCTACGCGACGCTCGGCTCCTCCGCCGCGAAAGAGGCAGTCCTCTCCACGCTCGGCGAACAGGGCGGTGGAGCGACTCTCAAGTGGCTCCTGAACGTCGCGGGAGACAGCGGCGCGACGCCGGAGCTTCGGGGAAGCGCGATCGAGGCCGCGCAGCGCGCCGGCGCCAGCACCGCGCAGCTCGGCAGACTCTACGAACAGGCGCCCGACCGGCGAAGCAAGGAAGCCGCAATCAGCGCGCTCTTCCGCAACGGCGACCGCACCGCCCTGGACCGACTCATTCAAATCGCCCGCATGGAGACCGACCCGCAGGTGCGGCGGTCGGTGATTTCGCGGCTGGGTCGCCTGGAAGATGACCGGGTGAAGGCGCTGCTGAAGGAGCTGGTGGGGCAGTAGCTCAGCCCAGGAACGCCCGGACCCGCGGATCCATGCGCTCCGGCGTCCAGTAGGGCTCCCAGACCAGCTCGATCTCGACGTTGCGCACGCCCTCGAGGTCCTCGAGGACGAGCCGGGCGTCCTGCATGATCTCCGCGCCGGAGGGACATCCGGGCGAGGTGAGGGTCATGGTGACCTTCACGTCCCCCTCGTCGCTCACGGCGGTGTCGTAGACCAGCCCGATATCAATGATGTTGAGCCCGAGCTCCGGGTCCTTCACCGCCCGCAGGGCCTTCTTAACGAACTCGGATGTCACGGTGGTGGGCATACTCGCCTCCGGGCAGGGCCCCACGAAGGAACAATGCCCTTGTCGTGCGATCGGGTCAACGCGCCGCGGCCAAGTCCACTTCGTCGGAGAGCCGGGCGCGCAGGGCTCCGAGGTCACGGATGGATCGGCGCGACCGTGGCTCGAGGCTCCGGTTGGTGAGGAAGATCAGGAAGAGATCACGCTTCGAATCGAACCAGATCATCGTCCCCGTCCAGCCGGTGTGACCGTACGTCGCCGGCCCGGCGAGCCTGCCGTAAGCCGATGGGTGGGGGCCGCCGTGATCCGGGGTGTCCCAGCCCAGGGCTCTTGTCCGGCTGCCGGGCGTGACC
>DASYRI010000158.1:0-2148 GCA_036004545.1 Gemmatimonadales bacterium | reverse complement strand
CACTCGGCGATGGGGCCGAGCCGGCGCCGGAGCGCGCGATGGTAGTCGGCGCCGCGGGCGTACTTCGCGATGCGGACCCGGATCCCCCCTCCTCGCTCCTCGCTCCTCGCTGGCTCCTCGTTCGCCGGCAAGTAATTCTCGAGGACGACGACCGCCGCCTTCGCGCCGGCCACGATCTCCGCCGGCGCCTTGCGCTTCCCCGCCTGGCGGTGGAGGTAGCGCATGGCGCCGCCGTAACCCGCGTCGAGCCACGCGTCCTGCGCCTCGCCGGGGCGGCTGGGCTCGTGGGTCGCGACCCCGCAGGCGACGAAGCCCAGCTCCCGCGCGAGGCCGGCGAGGTCCGGCCCCCCGGCGGGGGCAGCTCGGTCGGCGCGGCGGTTCCCGTTGCCGGACAGGCCTTTCCCGTTGACCGCTGACTGTTGAGCGCTGACGCGGTTCGTGTCCGTCACCGCGCCTGCTCCGTCGTCCCGTTCTCCACCGTCGCCTCCACCGGCGCCACCCGGGGCCGCCAGAGGCCGGTGATAACCCGCGCGCCGCGCTGGAAGGTGAAATAGGACCACGCCCACTCGAACATCACGATCACCCGGTTGCGGAAGCCGATCAGGAAGAAGATGTGCACGAAGACCCAGAGCAGCCACGCGAAGAACCCCGACGCCTTGACCCGCACCAGGTCGGCCACCGCGCGCCCGCGGCCGATGACCGCGAGCTGGCCCTTGTTGTGGTAGTGGAACGGCGGGCGCGGCCGGCCGGTGAGATCCGCTTCGATCGCGCGGGCGACGTAGCGCCCCTGCTGGATGGCGACGGGGCAGATGCCGGGGAGGAGGTCGAAGCCCCGCTGGTGGGTGTACGCAGCCGCGTCGCCCAGCACGAAGACCTCCCGGTGGCCCGGGATCGAGCAATCGGGCTCCACCACGACCCTGCCCTGGCGGTCGAGCGGCGTGCCCAGCGTGCGGAGCAGCGGGCTCGCCTCGTTGCCCGCCGCCCAGATCACCGTCTCCGCGGGGATCCAACCTCCCGCGGCGTGGACCATGCCGGGGCGAATGTCGCTCACCAGGGTCTCGGTGCGCACGGTAACGCCGAGCCGGCGGAGCGAATCTCTGGCCCGGGCGGAAAGCCCGGGCGGATAGCTGGGCAGGAGGCGGGGGCCCGCTTCGAGGAGCAGGATGGTCGCGTCGCGCGGATCAATGCGGCGGAAATCGCGGCGCAGCGCGAACCGGGCGACCTCCGCGATCGCCCCGGCCAGCTCCACGCCGGTCGGCCCGCCGCCCACCACGACGAAGGTGAGGTGGCCGGGCCGCGCCACGGGGTCCTCCTCCCGCTCGGCGCGCTCGAAGGCGAGCAGGATCCGCCGGCGGATCTCGCCCGCGTCCTCGACGTTCTTGAGCCCCGGCGCGAGCGCCTCCCACTCCGGGTGCCGGAAATACGAGTGGCGCGCCCCGGGAGCGAGCACCAGGCAGTCGTAGCCCAGCCGGGTGCCGTCGGCCAGGACGATCGCGCGCTCCGCGAGCTGCACCTCCACGGCCTCGCCGAGCAGGGTCTCGGTGTTGCGCTGGCGGCGGAGCACCGAGCGGATCGGGGAGGAGATGTCGGGCGCGGAGAGCGCCGCGGTGGCCACCTGATAGAGCATCGGCTGAAAGAGGTGGTGATTGGTGCGGTCCACCACCGTCAGGCGCACCGCGACGCCGGCGAGGCCCCGCGCGAGGTAGAGCCCGGCGAAGCCGCCGCCCACGATCACCACCCGGGGGGCGGAGCTCACAGGCGCATCGTCTCCCGGCGCCAGCGCGCGAAGCCGATCACGTCGCGGAGCGGCGGCACCGCGTCCTCGTCGCCGTAGGCGGTGTACATCCGCCAGCGGAGGTACTCGCGATCGGGAAGCGGCAGCCACGGCGCCCTGCGCCACCACGCCCGCCGCCGGAAGGCCCACGCGGTGCGGAGCAGATCGAGGGCCAGCCGCGGATTCACCGCCGCGCGGCCGGCCAGCCGGAGCGCGAGGGAGGGCCAGGTTGTCGGCGCGGGATCAGGCATAAGAGCCGGGTGAAGCGTGAACAGTCAACCGTCAACGGTGGAGGACGCAAGGACGCAAAGACCCAATGGGGCGGTGCAGCTCCCGTTGACTGTTGACCGTTGACGCAGGTTCAAATATAGGCC
>DASYRI010000157.1:0-22037 GCA_036004545.1 Gemmatimonadales bacterium | reverse complement strand
GCCGAGGACTCGGTGAGACGGGCGGTGCTCTTCGTCCACGAGTTGTGGCACCGGATCCAGGACAGCCTCGGTCTGCCGGCCACCAACCCGGCCAACCCGCACCTCGCCACCCGCGACGGTCGCCTCTGGCTCCGGCTCGAGGGCCGGGCCCTTCAGCGGGCGCTGGAAACCAGTGGCGCAGCTCGCACCCGCGCGCTTCGCGACGCGGTTCTCTTTCGGCGCCGCCGGCTGAGCCGGTTTCCCGGCGCCGACTCCACTGAGAGGCAGTTGGAGCTGCACGAAGGCCTGGCCGAGTACACCGGCGTCGTGCTCGCCGCGCCGGATTCGGCGGCGCTTCGCACCCTGGTGGCGGAACGGCTCGCGGTGCTCGACACCGCCGCCCATTTCGAGCGGGACTTCGCCTACCGGACGGGACCGGCGTACGGCTTCTTCCTCGACCTGCTGGCGCCTTATTGGCGGGCCACGCTCCGCCGGAGCGACGACCTCCCCCGGCTGCTCAATCTGGCGCTCCATCCCAGGGCCCCGGCGGTCACCCAGGCGGTGTCGCGCGGGGCGGGGTACGGCTACGCGGCGCTGCGCCGCGAAGAGATCGCGCGGGAAACCCGGACGGTGGCCCATCTGGCCGAGCTTCGCGCGCGATTCGTCGCCGGGCCGGTCCTCGAGCTGCCGCTCTCGGCGATGAAGCTCGGCTTCGATCCCGCGCTGGTGGAGGCGTTCGATACCCTGGGGACGGTGTACGGGAAGCTCCGGCTCTCCGACGAGTGGGGCGTGCTGGAGTGCGACGCGTCGGGCGGCCTGATCTCGAGCGACTGGCACCGCATCGTGGTCCCGGCACCGGCCGATACCGCCGGCCGGCGGCTCACCGGTCCAGGTTGGGTGCTCGAGCTGGCGCCCGCGTGGCGCATCGTACCGGGAAGCAGGCGGGGGGACTGGACGGTGGCGGCACAATGAGGAACTGCGTCCCTACCTGAGCCGCACCCTCCCCGTCACCCGACCCGTCACCGCATCGGCCGGCGCCGAATAGATCTCCGCGCTCAGATCGAGCAGCCGCCGCGCCTGCCAAGTGACGCCCCCGAAGAGCACCCCGCGATCCAGATCCACGGTCACCTTGCGCCGGTCGGTCTCGCCGAACTGGTTGGTGAAGTTCACCTGGAACCGCGGCGCCAGGTGGTTGTATCCCGCGCCGAGATAGGGCCGGAGGGTGGCGCCGAGCGGCCAACCGACCGCCGCCTCCGCGCCCCAGACGTTCGGCTTGAAGGCGTCGTAGGAGCGGGTGCCCATGAAGCATTCGCTCCCGGCGTCCTGGAGGGCTTCCTCGTCGCAGGTGATCGGCGCCTTGAGCACCCCGTACGACCCGTGCACCCGGATGTCGAGCAGCGCCCCGCGTCCGCCCAGGGGCGTGGTGCGCGACACGGCGAATCCCACGATGTTGGCCTTGACGTCGGAGATCCGCACCGGGGGAATCCAGCTCGCCTCGATCGCGAATCCCCCCGACAGCCCCAGGGCGATCCGCGGGCGCGGCATGGCGAAGAGGAAGTCGGTGTGCTCGGGCCGCAGCTTTCCCGGGCGACAGATCTTCGGGATTCCGAGACTGTCGCTCACCTTGGGGAGGTAGGTCACCTCGAGCCCGATGGAGATCGCCCCCCGGTGCCGCTCGGCCGGCGCGGTGGCGGCGCTGAATGCCAGCGGCACGTCGAAGATCGCCATGGTGCGCGCCTCGTTGGACGTGTCCGGGGGGAAGCAGTCCCCCTGCGCCGCGGCGGCGCGGGCGAAGACGAGGAGGAGCGCCGCCGCCGCGACCGGGGTGGCGTGGTTCACGGGACCACCGTGATCTCGCCGTGCATGCCACTGGTTGCGCTACCGTGCGTTCGGCAAAAGAAGGCGAAGGTGCCGGTAGCGGGGAAGACGGCGTTGAAGTTGAACGGCGCACTCTGAGTGGCCGGATCGCCCGGGCTCACCGGGATCGTGTTCGGCGCCACCGGAGTGACGGTGTGGAGCACCGAGCCCGTGCCCCAGACGAACGACACGGTACCCCCCTGCTTGAGCTGGAAGTCGCTCGGCTGAAATGCGTCATTCACCACCGCCACCGTCACCTGGAGGCTCGCCCCGGTCGAGAAGGCGGTGAAGCTCACCGGGGAGCCCGTCACGCCTTGGGAGGTGGCGGTGATGGTGCTGGTCGTGGCGAAGCCGGGCAGGGTGACGAAGGTCTGGGCGATGCCGTCGCTCCCGGTCGGGCCGCTCGCGGGGTTCACCGCTCCGCCGGCGGGGGTGATCGTCCAGAAAACTCCACGCGCCGCCACCGGGAGGCCGGACTGGGTGATGACCACCCGGAGCGGATTGGGCAGCGTGGTCCCCGACGGGCCGGCTTGGCCATCGCCGCTCGTGCTTGCCTTGGCCATGGTCACCGTGGACCCCGGGGGCGGAGGCGGGGGCGGAGCGGTGCCCCCGCCGCCGCATCCGGCCGCCAGGCCGGCACCGCCGGCCAGCATCAGCAGACTCACGATCTCGCCACGCATGCGACCTCCCGGTCGAACCGGCCCCCGCGGGCCGAGGCCCTGAAATTAGTTCAGAGGTGAGGGGTTGGCGAGGTGGCCGCGCCGCGCCATCTTCAGGCGTCCTCGATCCAGACCCGGCAGGTTCCAGGAGTCCCGATGCTGACCGATGCCTCGCTGACCTTCCTGTCCGCCCTGCTCGAAGCGCCGGGGCCCTCGGGCTTCGAGGCCGCGCCGTCCCGGCGCTGGCGCGCGGAGGCCGAAGCGTTCGCCGATGAGGTGCGAGCCGACGTGAGCGGCAACTCCCTCGCCACGCTCGGCGCCGGTGCCGCGGGCGCGCCCCCGGTGATGTTCGCCGGTCACATTGACGAAATCGGTCTGATGGTCGTGCACATCGACGACCAGGGCTTCCTCTGGTTCGAGCCGATCGGCGGATGGGACCCCCAGGTGCTGGTGGGCCAGCGGGTGACCCTGCTGGGCCGCGCGGGCCCGGTGCCCGGCGTCATCGGCCGGCCCGCGGTTCACCTGCTGGAGAAGGAAGACCGCGAAAAGGTCTCCAAGACGCACGAGCTGTGGATTGACATCGGCGCCGCGTCGAAGGCCGAGGCCGCCGGCCGAATCCGGGTGGGCGACGCGGGCGTGCTCGCGGGGGGGATACTCGAGCTTCCGAACCGGCGGCTGGTGAGCCGGAGTCTCGACAACCGGATTGGCGCGTTCGTGGTGCTGGAAGCGCTCCGGATGCTCGCGGCCCGGCGCCCCTCGGTGCCGGTGACCGCGGTGGCCACCGCCCAGGAGGAAATCTCGTTCACCGGCGGCGGCGCCCGGACCTCTGCCACCGGCCTGGCGCCGCTCGCCGCGATCGTGGTGGACGTCACCCACGCCACCGACACGCCCAAGGTGGAGAAGAAGCAGCATGGCGACGTGACGCTGGGCGGCGGACCGGTGCTCTCCCGCGGCTCGGCGGTGAACCTCCGGGTGTTCGAGCTCCTGATCGAGGCGGCCGAGGCGGAGGGGATCCCCTACACGGTCCAGGCGGCGGCGCGCGACACCGGCACCGACGCCGACTCGATTTTCACCGCCCACCGCGGGGTGGCGACCGGCCTGGTGTCGGTGCCGATCCGCTACATGCACAGCCCCAACGAGCTGGTGGCGCTGGAGGACCTCGATCGCGCGGCGCGGCTCCTCGCGGCGTTTGCCCGGGCGGTGACGCCGGCGGCGGATTTCGTCCCGCGCTGAGCCCCGCGGTCAGGGCTGAATCGTGGCCAGGGCGGCGCTGGCGGCGCCGCGCACTTCGGCGGAGTCGTCTTTCTGCAGCGCGCTCAGGACCTCCGCCGCGTCGGGCCCGCAGAGCCCGAGCGCGCGCACCGCGGTGAGCCGGGTGGCCATTGGCCGGCGCCCGAGCAGCTTCCCCCCGGGCGAGGCCCACTCCTTGAGCACCGCCACCGCGTCGGGGCTGCCCATCCGCCCGAGCGCGAGCAGCCCCTCGGTCTGGACCTCGCTGTTGGTCTCCTTCCTGAGGAACTCGCCCACGATCCCGACCATGTGGTGCGCCCGGCGGCCGCTCAGCGCTCCCACCGCCTGGAGCCGCACCGCCGTGGACTGATCGCTCAGGAGCTGCCGGAGCGGCGCGACGGCGCTGGGCGTCGCGATCTTGGCGAGCGCCAGGGCGACCGACTTCCGCACCCGCTCGTCGGCGTGCGCCGTATGCTCGGAGAGCGCGGGCACCGCGTCGGCCAGCTCCAGCTCGCCGCAGAGCTCGGCGGCGTTCCGCACCACGTACCACTTGTAGTGGCCCAGGTGCGCGATGATCGCCGCGGTCCCCTCGTTCATCTGGGTGATGGCGGAGTAGTAGCCGCGCCGCTCGCCCATGCTCATCGCGTCCACCAGGAGATCCATGAGGATCTCGGTCGCGTCGGAGCCGAAGCGGCGCAGCAGGGAGATCACCTCCTGCTTTCGGGGCCCGTGGGCCAGCCGGGCGATCATCGCCAGCTGCTTCCGTCCCAGCAGGCGCTTGATCGCGATCCGGTAGGTGCTCGCGACGAACGCCGTGGGCGCGGCGGCCTCGGCTTCGACCAGCTGGAGCGCCGCCTCGAGCAGCCCCTCGAAGTCCTCCCGCTGGATCGCGTCGCGGGCCTCCCGGACCAGATCGTCGAGCGCCGCCCCGCCCTCGCCCGGCGTCGCCGAGGAGAGCGAGCCGCCGACCGGCTGAGCCGGGTTCTCGACGGCCGGAGGATTCGCGGCCATGGCCTGGAGCTGATCGAAGACGGTCCCCTCCTCCCGCTCGAGCTCGGTGGTCTCGAAACCGCCCTCCTCGGCGGCCTCGGGATCGAACCGCGCCCGCGGGCGCCACGGCATCGGCCGGAAGACGTCGAGCACGTCGGTCCCCGCGCTCACCGCGATGTTCTCCGATGCCGGGCCGAGCGCGGTGACGAGCTCGCCGAACGAGTTGTAGGTGCCCGGGAACGCCGCGAGCACGGCGCTCAGGCGCAGGAGATCGGCCTCGGCCACGTCGGGAGGCAACCGCGCCTGGCGCACGCCGTGGATGCGCATCTGCTCGGAGAGCAGGGTGGCCCCGGGGGCGTCGAGCGGCACGTCGATGCCGTCGACCTGGAGCGATTCCGTCCCCGCCTCGAGGATCAGGCCGCCGGCCATCTGCCTCCGGAGGGCCGCGAGCAGGGCGTCTCGATGCTGCCGGGCGTCGGGCTCGTGCCTCATGATGTAGAGGAGCGAGCCGAGCAGCGCAGTGGTGGGATACGGGCTGGCCATTGGGAACCACCGATCCAGGGGGCGGAACAGCCTCAAGATAGAGTTACTTTGGGGCTCGGGCAACGAGCCCCGCGTGGAGGAGCCGAGCATGCCGATTCTTCCTGGCGACCGGATCGTCGCGGCGCTCCGGGGCGCCTTCACCCGCAACCTCTCGCGCGAAGCGCTGCTCTCGCTCGCCGCGGAGCGGATCCGGGCCGCGGGTCCGCCCTACACCTCGGTGTACCTCTACATGCTGCACGGGCCGGAGCTGGTGCTGGAAGGGTCCAGCGGACGCGAGACGGCGCACACCCGCATTCCGGTGGGAACCGGGGTCTGCGGTACCGCCGTGGCGACCGGGCGGGACCAGAACGTGGGCGACGTGAGCGCGGCGGACAACTATCTGGCCTGCAATCTGTTCACCCGGTCGGAGCTGGTCGTGCTGATTCGCCGGGGCGGGCTCATCCTGGGGCAGATCGACGTGGACAGCGACCTGCCGGATCCGTTCACAAAGGAGGAGCAGGCCGAGGTGAAGAAGGTGGCCGACGCGCTGGCGGTGCTTCTGTGACGGTCAACGGTCGACGATTGTGACGGCCGGCGGTCAGCGGTTAGCGGTCAACGGGACCAACCGGTGACGGCCTCCGGAGTGGACCAGCGCACCGCGGAGCGGCGCGTCCGCGGGGTCACCCTCTTCGAGCGCCGCATCGGCGCGGGGCCGCCCACGGTGGTGCTGCACGGCGGGCCGGGCGCGCATCACGACTATCTCCTTCCCGGCTTCGACCGGCTGGCCCCGGGCCGGACCCTGGTGTACTACGATCAGCGCGGGGGCGGCCGCTCCCCGGTCCCGCGGAACACGCCGGTGGGCTGGCGCGAGCAGGTGGCGGATCTCGAGGCGCTGCGGGGAGTCTGGGGCCTGTCACGGCTCGCCATCGCGGGTTACTCCTGGGGCGCGCTCCTCGCCCTCCTCTTCGCGCTCGAGCACCCGGATCGGGTGGAACGGCTCGCGCTGGTGTCGCCGGCGCCGGTGTGGAAGGCGGCCCGCGCCGAGTTCGAGCGCCGCCTCGCCGCGAGGAACGCGGCGCCCGGGGTGCAGGCGGCCCGGCGGGCGGCGCAGGAGGGGGGCCTCCGGGAGCGGAGCGTGGAGGAATACCGGCGGCGGATGTTCGAGCTCTCCGTCGCCGGCTACTTCCACGACTGGCGGCGGGCCGGCGAGCTCACCCCCTTCCGGATCACCGGCCGCACCCAGCAGGAGGTGTGGGAGAGCCTGGGCGAGTTCGATCTCCGGCCGCGGCTCGCGGGCCTTGAGCTCCCCGCCGTCGTGCTCCACGGCGAGGACGATCCGATCCCGATGGAGGCCGCGGAGGAGCTGGCCCGTCTCCTCCGCGCGCCGCTCCACCGGATCCCCGAGTGCGGGCATGTTCCCTACGTCGAAGTCCCCGCGGCGTTCACCTCCCTCCTGGACGACTTTCTTCCCAGGAAGGGCTGATGCCCGTCGCGCGCCCGTCCCCGTTCGACGCGGTATTCGGCGCCATCGCCGGGGAGCGGTTCCCGCCGCTGCGGGCTGCCCTCGCTGCGGAAGGCCGGGACCCCCGGGACCGCGACGGCTTCCTGCTGGTGCGGGAGGTGGTCGAGCTGCTCCTCGAGCTCCGGCCCGACGAAGGACTCGGGGCCGCGGTGGAGGCGCTGGCCGCTTTCGTCCATCACGCGTATCTCTACTGGATGGACGGCGCGCAGGTGGGCGCGGTAAGCCAGGAGGAGCTCGAGCAGATTCTGGCGGAGGGGCGGACAGGCGGACAGGCGGACAGCGAAGCCACCCCGGACGGTCCGCCCCTCCGCCCGTCCGCCTGTCCTTCCGTCTCTCCGTCCTCCTACGTCCAGCTCCCCCCGCTCCGGATCTGGGGCACTCCGGTCGCCGGCGCTCCGCCCGAACCCCTCGACGGGTGGTTCCGCTCCCGGCACGACGATCGGCTCAGCGTCCTCGCCGTGTTCGGGCTCAACCCCGCGCGCGCCGGTCTCACCGCCGTGGAGGCCGCGGGTCCCCGCCCGGGTCCGCTCGGACGGGAGGATGGCTCGCCCCGGTTCGCGCCGCTCCTCGAAGGCGGCGCCGCGGCGGGGCTCCACTCGGTCGCCGGCGTGGAGGAGCTGCTCGAGCTCGCCTGGCGGGTCGAGAGCGGGCTCGTCCCCGGGGCGGTGCCGGCGCCGTCCGGCCCGCCGGCCTCCCCGCCATGAGCATGGACCGCACCGCCGTTGCCCAGGTCCTCGAGCAGATCGCCTCGTACCTCGAGCTCAAGGGGGAGAATGCGTTCCGGGTCCGGGCGTTCCGGTCCGCCTCGAAGGCGGTGAGCGGCCTGGCGGCGGAGCCGGCGGACGCGCTCGCCGACGGCACGCTCGGCGCGGCCAAGGGGGTCGGTCCCGGCACGCTGGCGATCGTGAAGGAACTGGTCGAAGCCGGCCGTTCCGAGCTGCTGGAGCAGCTTCGCGAGGAGGTGCCGCCGGGGCTGGTGGAGATGCTCGGCATCTCCGGTCTCGGCGTCTCCCGGATCCGGACGATCCGCGAGCAGCTCGGCATCGAGACCCTCGCCGACCTGGAGACCTCCGCCCGCGACGGGCGCCTCGCGAAGCTCTCCGGGTTCGGGGAGAAGACGGCCGACAACGTGGTGAAGGGGATCGCGTTTCTCCGCAGAGCCCGGGCGTTCCGGCTCTCTCACCACGCGGCCGAGGAAGCCGAGACCCTCCGCGCCGGGCTGGCGCGGCTGCCGGGTATCACCCGGGCGCTGGTGGCCGGCGGGGTGCGGCGCCGCTCCGAAGTGGTGAGCGAGCTGGTCCTCGTGCTGGTGGCCGACGTGCCGGCGGCGGACATCTTCGACGCGCTCGCGCGGCTCCCCGGGCTCACCGAGATCGCGGGGGAGGACGAGCGGCGGCTCACCCTCCGCTCCGCGGGAGGGATGGCGGCGCGGATCATCGTGACCCCCGCCGTCAACCTGGGCGCGGTCCTGGTGCAGGCGACGGGCAGCGAGTCCCACCTCGAGCGCCTCGCGGCTCACGCGAAGGCGACCGGCCATGCCCTGGACGGCGCGGCCCTCTGGCGCGGAAGCGTGTTCGTCCCCACGCCCGACGAAGCGGCGCTCTATCGCGAGCTCGGCCTGGCCGAGATCCCGCCCGAGCTCCGGGAAGGCCGGGACGAGATCGCGCGCGCCGCCCGGGGACCCTTTCCCCCGCTGCTCGAGCCCGGCGATCTCGCCGGCTTCCTGCACTGCCACACCAGCTGGTCCGATGGCGTGCTCGGCATCGAGGAGCTGGCCGTCGCCTGCCGCGACGCGGGTTATGGGTACGTGGGCCTGACCGACCACAGCCAGGCCGCGGCCTACGCCGGCGGCCTCGGGGCCGAGCGGGTCGCGAAGCAATGGGCCGAGATCGACGCGGTCAACGCCCGGGTCGCCGGGATCCGGGTGCTCAAGGGGATCGAGGCCGACATCCTGGCCGACGGGCGGCTCGACTACGACGAGGCGACGCTGGCGGGCTTCGACTTCGTCATCGGCTCGGTGCACAGCCGCTTCGCCATGGAGGAGGCGGAGATGACCGCCCGCATCGTCCGCGCGTTGCAGCACCCGCGGCTCACCATCCTCGGCCACCCGACCGGGCGGCTCCTGCTCTCCCGCGAGCCGTACCCGCTCGACCTGGAGCGGATCTTCACCGAGGCCGCCGCGCACGGCAAGGCCATCGAGATCAACGCCGACCCCCACCGCCTCGATCTCGACTGGCGGGTGCTGCCCCGCGCGCGGGAGCTCGGCGTGACGATCTCGATCGGCGCCGACGCGCACAACCGGGCCGGCCTGGGCAACATGGCGTGGGGGGTCGGGATCGCCCGGAAGGGCGGATTGACCAAAGCCGACGTGCTGAATACCCGGAGCGCCGAGGGATTCCTGGGGTTCGCCGGGGCGGGCCGGACGCGATGACGCAATGCGGGGACGCAGGACGCAATGACACAACGACGCAAAGACGCAATGACCCAAAGACGGAAAGACGCAAGGACGGGAAGACCCAAGGACGGACCGGGGAGCGTCGGGTCCGCCGCCCGCCCCCCGCGCCGGCCCGGCCGGGAAACCAGGGAGGCGCTGGCCCGCCGGGTCCTCGAGATCCTCGCCCTCCTCAAGCTTGAGTATCCCGACGCGCATTGCGAGCTGGACTATCGCACCCCCTACGAGCTGCTGGTCGCGACCATCCTCTCGGCCCAGTGCACCGACGTCCGGGTGAACCTGGTGACCCCGGGGTTCTTCTGCCGCTATCCCACCGCCGCCCTGCTCGCCCGCGCCGGCCGCGGCGAGGTGGAGGAGCTGATCCGCTCGACCGGCTTTTTTCGCAACAAGGCGAAGAGCCTGATCGGGATGGCGCAGGTGCTGGTCCAGCGCCACGGCGGTGAGGTGCCGCGGGAGATGGAGGCGCTCCGGGTGCTGCCGGGCGTCGGGCGGAAGACGGCGAACGTGGTGCTCGGGAACGCCTTCGGGATCAACGAGGGCGTCACGGTGGACACCCATGTCGCCCGGCTCGCCGGGCTGCTCAAGCTCACCCGGCAGAAGACGCCGGAGAAGATCGAGCGGGACCTGATGGCGCTGCTGCCGCGGGAAGACTGGACGCTCTTCTCGCATCTGCTGATCTGGCACGGCCGGCGGGTCTGCATCGCGCGGCGGCCCCGGTGCGCGGAGTGCGTGGTGAGCCGGTTGTGCCCGTCGGCGAAGCTGCCGTAGCCGCGATGCCCGCCGAGCCCGCTCCGCCCGGGGGAGGGCGGCGGCGCCCACGGGTCTGGCCGGTCGTGTCGGCCGCGTGGCTCGGGCCGGCGGTGCTGGCGGCCTTTCAGGCCTACGTGCTGGGCCGGCTCGGCCGCCGCGAGCCCGCCACCTGGCGCTCCCTGCTGTGGGAGGGCGGCGACTGGTTCCTCTACGCGCTGCTCACCCCCGTGGTGTTCGCGGTCGCCAGCCGGTATCCCCTCACCCGGGACCGCGCCGCGCGGTACTTTCCCGTCCATGTCGCGGCGTCGCTCCTGCTGTGCCTCGCCTGGGCGGGGGCGGGCCTCCTGCTCGCGCGGGCCATCCTGCCCGCTTCCGCCTGGCAGCGGTCGGAGACCCTCACCAGCTGGTTCGTCACCAGCCTCCCCTTCGGCGTCGCGGTGTACTTCGCGGTGCTGGGCGTGGAGCGCGCCGCCTGGTTCTTCCTCGAGGCCCGCGAGCGCGAAACCCAGGCGGCCCGGCTTTCCGCCCAGCTCGCGGAGGCCCGGCTCGGCGCCCTCCGCATGCAGATGCAGCCCCACTTTCTCCTCAACAGCCTCAACGCGGTCACCGTGATCGTGCGGGACCGCGACACGGCGACCGCCACGCGGATGCTCGAGCATCTGGGGGAGATCCTTCGCCGCGTGGTGCGGACCGACCGTCCGCCCGAGGTGCCGCTCGGCGAGGAGCTGGACTTCGTGCGCCAGTACCTCGCCATCGAGGCGATCCGGTTTTCCGATCGCCTGCGGCCCGTGTTCGCCGTGGATCCCGCCCTCTTGCGCGCGGCGGTGCCCGAGTTTCTCCTCCAGCCCCTGGTCGAAAACGCACTGCGGCACGGGCTCGCCCGGCGGGTGGAGGCGACCCTGCTCCGCATCGAAGCGCGCCGGGAAGAGGACCGGCTGGTCCTGAGCGTCGTGGACGATGGCCCCGGGGCCGGCATCGAGGAGCGCACCGGCGTGGGTCTGGCGAACATCCGCGCGCGGCTCGCCACCCTCTACGCCGACCGGGCGGAGCTGGTGCTCGCGCCGACGCCCGCCGGGGGCACGGCGGCGGTGATCCGGCTCCCCTATCGCGAGCTCGGCCCCGGCGCGGAGGCGGACCGTGGCTGAAATCCGGGCGTTGATCGTGGACGATGAGCCGTTGGCGCGTCGCGGGATCCGCCAGCTGCTCGCGCCCTATCCCGACATTGCCGTTGTCGGCGAATGCCGGGACGGGCGCGAGGCGGTGCGCGCGCTCGAGACGCTCGCTCCCGATCTCGTCTTCCTCGATGTCCAGATGCCGGGGCTCGACGGGTTCGGCGTGCTCCGCGCGCGCGAGGGACGGCGCCTGCCCTGGGTCGTCTTCGTCACGGCGCACGACGAGTACGCGGTGCGGGCCTTCGAGGCGCACGCCCTCGACTACCTGGTGAAACCGCTCGCCCGGGGCCGGTTCGACGCGACCATCGAGCGGGTCCGCGAGCGGATCCGGCTCGCGGAGGCGGCGGACCTCGCCGCGCGCCTCGCGGCCCTGCTCGCCGCCGCCGCCACGCACGAGGCGGCGGGACCGCCGCCGGTGGCGGGCCGGGCCGGCGCCGGGGCCCGGCGGATCGCCATCCCGACCGGGGGCGGGCAGCTGCTGGTCGACCCGGAGGAGATCGACTGGATCGAGGCGCGGGACTACTACGCCGGCATCCACGCCGCGGGGCGGCGGCACCTGGTGCGGGAATCGCTCGCCTCGCTGGAACGGCGTCTCGATCCTGCGGAATTCGCGCGAGTCCACCGCTCCGCGCTGGTGCGGCTCGACCGGGTGCGGGAGCTCAGGGCCACCGACGGCGGAGACTCGGTCGCCATCCTGGTGGACGGCACCGAGGTCCCCGTCAGCCGGAGGCGGCGCGAGCGGCTCGCCGCCTCGCTCCGCCCGCCCCGGCGCTGAGGGCGCCCTTGTCCTCCGCTCACCACTCGCTGCCGCGGCGCCACCGTTCACGGCCCGGGAACGACCTTCGGCGGATTCCATTCGTCGGCGGCGTGCCGGGCCGGCGCGGGCGCGAGATCTTCGGAGCTTCCCCTTCCAGCTGCGAGGTCCTCATGACCGACACGATCCGCCTGCTCGGGGCCGGGACCCTGTTCGTCGCCTCGGTGGCCAGCGCGCAGGGCCGGGCGATTCAGCTCCCCGACACCCTCGGCGCCAACTTCGCCATCGCCGATTCCGCCACCAGGGCGGGCGCGGCGACCGATTACGACGCGCTGCTGGGCTTCTGGCATTTCCGCTTCCAGTCCCGCCAGGCGAGCGGCGCCTTCGACCAGCCGTTTCCGGGCCACTGGTCGTTCGAGAAGAAGCCTGGCGGCACGCTCATCGAGGACCGTTGGCGGGGCGACGATCCGTCGAGTGCGATGGGCGAGGGGACGTATACCTATCGCAGCTTCGACCCCGAGCGCAAGCTCTGGCGGATGCTGGGGACCCACTCGAAATGGGGCGAATTCGCCCTCGGCCTGACCTGGTCCGACGCTTCGAATCGCTACGTGATCCAGCATTACGGCCCGGCGATCATGCGCATCCGGTATTTCGCCATCGGGCCCGACCGATTCCTCTGGCGCGCCGACCGCAGCACCGACGGCGGCAGGACCTGGCTCCTCGACGCCTGGACGATGGAGGCGACCCGGTTCGCGAAGTGAGCACGACCACCGATCCGCGGGCCGATTTTCTCCAGGCGGCCACCTGGCACGGCACGCTGGACCGCGCCGAGGATCTTCTGCGGGCCCATCCCGAGCTCGCGAGCGGCGACCTCCACACCGCCGCCGTCCTCGGCGACGATGCCGCGGTGCGCCGGTTCCTCGAGCGCGATCCGGCGAGCGCCACCCTCAAGAGCGGTCCGTACGGGGGGGATCCGCTCGTCTACCTCTGTCTCTCGAAGTATCTTCGCTTCGACCGGGCCAGATCGGAGGCGTTCCTGCGGGCCGCCACGGCGCTGCTCGACGCCGGCGCCGATCCGAACACCGGGTTCTGGAACAAGGGCGAGTTCGAGACCGCGCTCTACGGCGCCGCCGGCGTCGCGCACCACGCGGAGATGACCCGTCTGCTGCTCGAGCGGGGCGCCGATCCGAACGACGGGGAGGTCCCGTATCACTCGCCGGAGACGGATGACAATGCCGCCCTCGCGGTCCTGGTCGAAAGCGGCAAGCTCAGCGCCGACAGCCTGGCGACAATGCTCTTGCGCAAGGCGGACTGGCACGACGCGGAGGGCCTCGAGTACCTGCTGCGGCACGGCGCCGACCCCAACCGCATGACCCCCTGGCGGTATACCGCGCTCCACCAGGCCCTGCGGCGCGACAACGATCTCGGGAGCGTCGAGCTGCTGCTGGATCACGGTGCCGACCCGGCGCTCCCGAACGGCCGCGACGGCCGGTCGGCGATCGCGATCGCCGCGCGCCGGGGACGGGGCGACGCCCTCGCGCTCTTCGAGCGGCGCGGAGCCCCGATGGCGATGGCCGGTGTGGAGCGCCTGATCGCCGCATGCGCCCGGAACGACGGGGAAGAGGTCCGGGCCGTCGCGGAGCGCGAGCCGGGGCTGGTGCGCGAGCTCGTGGCGGAGGGCGGGACGCTGCTCGCCGAGTTCGCGGGGACCGCCAACGCGGACGGAGTCCGCCGCCTGCTCGACCTCGGCGTGCCGGTCACCGCGCGCTACGGGGGCGACGGCTATTTCGATATCGCGGAGAACAGCACCGCGCTGCACGTGGCGGCGTGGAAGGCCTGGCTCGAGGTGGTACGGCTGCTCCTTGCGCGCGGCGCACCGGTGGACCTGCCCGACGGGAAGGGACGGACGCCCCTGATGCTGGCGGTGAAGGCGTGCGTGGATTCGTATTGGGCCTATCGGCGCTCGCCGGAATCGGTGAAGGCGCTGCTCGAAGCGGGCGCCTCGGCGAAGGGCGTCGTGTACCCATCCGGCTACGTGGAGGTTGACGAGCTGCTTCGCCGCCACGGAGCAGCGCCCTGAGCATGCCGGCCGACCACGCGGCCGTGAAGGGCCGCTCCCGCCGGGTGAGGAAGAACCTGGCCCAGGGGCTGGCGCTCGCCTGGGCCGCCTCGCCCAGCGCGCTGGTGCGCTATACGCTGCTGGGCGTGCTGAGCGCCACGATGCCGCCCATCGCGGTCTACCTGGGAGCGAGCCTGGCGAACCACATCGCGGAGGCCCGGGCGCGATCGCTCCAATTCAAGGACATGCTCCCCATCGTGCTCGGCCTGTGGATCGCCGCGGGCGTGCAGCGCGCCGTCGGGGCCTACGCCGGTTACGGGCGGAATCTCTTCGTACGCCGGGTGCAGCTGGAAGCCGAGCGGCGCCTCCTCACCCAGGCCGCGAAGGTGGACCTCGGCCACTTCGACAACTCCGACTGGCACGACCGCCTGGCCCGCGCCAAGCGGGACGTCTCCTGGCGGCCCGGCGACCTCACCTGGTCGGTCCTTGGGCTCTCGGGAAATATCGTGACGATCGTGCTCATGGCCGGACTGCTCGCCAGCCTGCATTGGCTGCTCGTGGTCCTGGCACTTGCGGGGGCGGCGCTCTCGCTCGCGCTGGAACGCACGATCACGTCGAAGATGTATGAATACTTCTACAAGGAGACGCCGGAGGAGCGGGAGCGCGAGTACCTGGGCGACCTGCTGGTCCAGCCCCGCACCAGCAAGGAGCTCCGGGCCTACGTGCTCGCGGACTACCTGCTCGGCCGGCACCGCAAGCTGTCCGAGGAGCTCCTCGCCGAGCGGGCGCGGATGTACCTCTCGGGCACCCGGATCTCGATGCTGAGCGGGTTCGTGACCGGGACGACGCTGGCCCTCGCCTACGCCTTCCTCGCCATGCGGGGGGTGGCCGGCACGATCGATCCGGGCGGCGTTGTGCTGGTCATCGGGGCGTTCACCTCGGTCTCGTCCACGCTGGGTCAGGTCGCCAGCACGTTCGTGGCGGTGGACCAGCACACCACGTTTCTGGACGACTATTTCTCCTTCCTGGCCATCGAGCCGCTGGTGCCCCTGCCCGCCGCGCCGCGTACGCTGTCGGCCGGCCCGATCGGCCAGATCGAGTTCGACGATGTCACCTTCTCGTACCCGGGCGGCACGGAGCCCGCCGTCGCGGGCCTCTCCCTGCGCGTAGACCGCGGCGAGCTGATCGCGCTGGTGGGCGAAAACGGGGCCGGGAAGAGCACCCTCGTCAAGCTCCTGCTGCGCTTCTACGACGTGAATCAGGGGTCGGTGCGGGTGGGGGGGGTGGATCTCAGGGAGCTCGACCCCGAAGCCCTGCGCCGGCGGATCGGGGTCCTGTTCCAGGACTACGCGAGTTACGAGCTGTCCGTCCGCGAGAACGTGGTGATGGGGCGCCCCGACGGGGCGGGGGCGGGGGACGGGGGGGCGGGCGACGACGCGCGCGTCCTCGCGGCGCTGCGCGATGCGCGGAGCGAGTGGCTGGTGAACAAGATGCCGAAGGGTCTGGCATCCAGGGTGGGGAGGCTGTTCGAGGGCGGGCACGACCTGTCGGGCGGCGAGTGGCAGCGCCTGGCGCTCGCCCGGCTCATGTACCGGGACGCCGACATCTGGATCCTCGACGAGCCGACCTCCTCGCTCGATCCCGCCGCAGAGGCGGGGATCTTCGCCGAGCTCAAGGAGAATCTGAAAGGCCGGATCGGCATCGTGATCTCCCACCGGTTCTCGACGGTGCGCATCGCGGACCGGATCGCGGTGATCGCCGGCGGGCGGGTCACCGAGCTGGGGACCCACGAGGAGCTGCTCCGGGCCGGGGGCCACTACGCCGAGCTGTTCGAGCTGCAGGCGGCCGGGTATCGCTGAGCGAAACCCCTCCATGTTTCAACCCGACGAGCTCAGGAAAGACGAGCCGCTCCTCTGGTCCCCCGGCACCGGGACCGATGTCTGGGCGCTCTTCTGTGCCTGCCGGGACGGAGACCTGGAGACCGTCCAGCGGCTGCTGAAGAAAGATCCGTCGCTGGTCCGCTGCCACTACGAGTACCGGAAGCCGCTCACCTTCGCGGTGCGCGAGAACCGGATCGCCGTGGTCGAGTTCCTCCTGGAGAGCGACCCCGATCCGACCGGCCTGGCGGTGAACGACTCCCTCCTCGAGATCGCCCGCGACCGGGGTTACGTCGAGCTGGAGAAGCTCCTCGAGGCCCGGCTCGCCAGTCTGCATAACGCCTCGTCCCGGGGCGAGCCGGTGGCGGCGGCGATTCGCGCGCGCGATCCGGCCACAGTGCGGAGCCTCCTCGACGCGGAGCCCGAGCTCCTGCATGCCGGCGACCGGCGCAGCAATCAACCCATCCACTGGGCCGTGATGACCCGGCAGCTCGACCTGATTGACGAGCTCCTGGGACGGGGCGCCGACATCAACGCGCGGCGGCAGGACGGCGCCCGCCCGATTCACCTCTTCAACGGCGACTACCATCATCGCGGCTGGCGGGACGTGCCCAGGGACGTCGCCACCACGCCCGCGGAGGTGCTCGCGCACCTGCGGGCCCGCGGCGCCTACTGCGATATCAATACCGCCGCACATACCGGAGACCTGCAACGGGTGAACGAGCTGCTCCAGGAAGATCCGGCGCTGGCCAACCGCGTCGGGGAGCACGGCGGGTACTATCTCGGCGGCGGGACTCCCCTCCGGAACGCCGCGGCCGGTGGCCACATGGGCATCGTCCAGCTCCTGCTGGCGCACGGCGCCGATCCCAACCTGCCCGAGGAAGGCATCGCACCGCGCGGCCATGCGCTCTACTCGGCGGTGTACCACGGACACCACGAAGTCGCCGGGCTCCTGCTGCAGCACGGCGCCTTCCCGAGCCCGCCGGTCGAGAGCTCGGCGGACGCGCTCAGCATCGCGATGCTGAACAAGGACGAGCGGATGATCGAGCTGCTCTGCTCCTTCGGCTCGGCGCGGGACGTGGGGCTCCTGGCCCACTACGGCGATCTCCCGGCGGCGGCGGCGGTGTTCGCGGCCAAGCCCGCGCTGGCGGACGACCCCGGTGCACTCGGCTCCGCCGCGGGGAATGGTCACGAAGCATTCATTCGCCTGATGCTGCGCTACCGGCCCGATCTGCCAGGGCGCGTGGGACTGGCCGGCAAGACGCGACGGATCACCGAGCTGCTGTTCGAGCACGGCATGGACCCGAGCCATGCCAACTGGCTTGGCATCACGCCGCTGCACCACTTTGCCGCAAAGGGCGATCTGGACAACGCCGCGCTGTTCCTGGACCGCGGCGCCGACCTCCACGCCCGTGACGACGAGCTCCGGTCCACCCCGCTCGGCTGGGCGGCAAAGGCCGGCCGGCTGGCCATGGTCGAGTTTCTCGTGAGTCGTGGTGCCCGGCCCAATCTCGCCGACGATCCACCCTGGGCCACGCCGCTCGCCTGGGCCACCCGCCGCGGGCAGGTCGAGGTTGCCGAGCTGCTCCGGCGCCACGGCGCAACGTAGAGGAAGAGCGGTATGCCAGCCCACCACTCGCCCGAGTCCCCTGCCGGCAGGGCGCCGGCGATCGCGGCGGTCGGCGGCTTCCCAACCTGATCCGTATCTCGTAGTATCGGGGACCCGAAACCGAGGCGGAGTGGGCATGCGAAGATCGTGGTCGCGAACCGGTCTGCTCCCTGGCCTGGCGGTCGCCTGGGCGGCGGCCGCCGGCGCCCAGTCGGCCCCGCCCGACCTCTCCGGGGCGATGCACTGGCGCTCGATCGGGCCCACCCGCGCCGGCCGGGCCCGCGCGCTCGCCGGCGTCACGAGCCAACCCAATGTCTTTTACATCGGGTTCGACAACGGCGGGGTCTGGCGCTCGACCGACTACGGCTCCACCTGGGAGCCGCTCTTCGACCGCGAGCCCACCGGCTCGATCGGCGCCATCGGCGTGGCGCAGGCGGATCCGAACGTCATCTACGTCGGAAGCGGCGCCGGCATCATCCGGCCCGACCTCGCCACCGGCCTTGGCGTCTACAAGTCCACCGACGCGGGGAAGACCTGGACCCGCCTTGGCTTGCCCGACAGCCGGATGATCGCGAACATCGAGGTGGATCTCACGGATCCCGACCGGCTCTTCGTCGCGGTCCTCGGCCACCCCTACGGGCCCAATGCCGAACGGGGCGTGTTCCGCTCGACCGACGGCGGCCGGACCTTCGAGAAGGTGCTGTACAAGGACGAGTACACCAGCGCCAACGAGGTCCGCATCGATCCGGGCGACTTCCGGACGATCTACGCCGCGCTGTGGGAGCAGCAGCAGAGCTTCAACGAGGGCGCCGGGTTCGGCGGGAGCGGAGGAACCGGCGGGATCTACAAGTCCACCGACGGCGGCGACACCTGGAAGCAGCTCACCGAGGGCCTCCCCCCGGTGCTCCAGGCGAACCTCGCCATCGCGCCGGGCAACTCGAAGGTGCTCTACGCCATCGTGGCCCCGGCGCCCCCGGGGGCCCCGGCGGTAGCGGCGGGCGGTCCGGCGCCAGGCCCGGGAGCCGGTGGGGGCGGGCCCGGCGCTATCGGCATCTACAAGTCCACCGACGGCGGGGAGCACTGGTTCCTGGCGGCTCGCGGCCCTGACCCGCAGGACGGCGCTGCCGCGCGGGCCCCGGACCCCCGGCCCCTCGCCCGTATCGGAGGCGGCGACCTCCCCACGCTCGCCGTGGACCCGAAGGACGAAAACGTGGTCTACAGCGCGTCGGTCGTGCTCTGGCGCACCGAGGACGGCGGCGTCACCTGGTCGGCGGTGCGGGGCGCCCCCGGCGGCGACGATTACCAGAAGATCTGGATCAACCCAGGCAACGCCGACATTCTCCTCGCGGTCTCCGACCAGGGCGCGGTGATCTCCGCCAACCGCGGGAAGTCGTGGAGCAACTGGTACACTCAGCCCACCGCCGCGATGTACCACGTCACCTCCGACAACGCGTTTCCCTACCGGGTCTGCGGCGGCCAGCAGGACTCGGGCTCCGCGTGCGTGGAGAGCCGCTCGATGGACGGCCAGATCACGTTTCACGCTGGCATCCGGCCAACATCCAGGAGTACGGCATGGCGGCGCCGGATCCCAGGAATCCGGACCTGGTGTACGGCGGCATGCGCAACAACGTGTCCCTCTACGATCGCCGGACCGGCCAGACCACGCTGGTGGGTCCCGACATGAGCGCGCGCGGCCCCAAGGGCGAGGCGTACAACCGGAACGTGCGCACCATGCCGCTCGTCTGGTCCCCCGCGAACCCCGACGTCCTCTTCTACGCGTCCAATGCGGTGTGGAAGTCGCTCGATCGTGCCCACAGCTGGACCCGCATCAGCCCCGACCTGGCGCGCCAGACCTGGGAGGTACCCGCGAGCGCCGGGAAATACGCCGCGGGCGTGACCCCCGCCCCGCTCGGCACCATCACCGCGCTGGCCGCCTCGCCGCGGAGCGTCAACGTGATCTGGGCGGGCACCGACGATGGCAACATCCAGGTGACCACGAACGGCGGGCTCAAGTGGACCAACGTCACCCCGGTGGCGATCAAGCCGTGGACCCGGATCTTCAACCTGGAGGCGGGCCACTTCGACGCCCTCACCGCCTACGCGGCCGCCAACACCATGCGGATCGACGACGATAACCCGCATTTCTGGCGCACCCACGATGGCGGGAAGACCTGGACCGAGATCAATTCCGTGATCGCGCCCGGCGCCGTGGCGAATTCCATCCGCGAGGATCCCCGGAAAAAGGGCCTCCTGTACGCCGCCACCGACACCCAGGTCTGGGTCTCCTTCGACGACGGCGACCACTGGCATTCGCTGCGGCTCGACATGCCCGCCGTCTCGGTGCGCGACATCCAGGTGAAGGACGACAGCAGCTGCCTCTGCTCGGACCTGGTGGCCGGGACCCACGGCCGGGGGTTCTGGATCCTCGACAACATCACGCCGCTCCGCCAGGCGGCCGCCGCGCTCGCCGCCGGGGGACCCTATCTCTTCAAGCCTGCCGTCGCGGTCCGGGTGCGCTTCGGCACCAACGATCCCACGCCGTGGCCGCCAGAGCTTCCGGCCGGAGAGAATCCGCCGCCGGGCGCCCTTCTCGATTATTACCTTCCCGCCGCGGCCTCGGGCCCGGTCACGCTCGAGATTCTCAATGCCGCGGGCAAGCCGGTCCGCTCCTACTCGAGCGAAGATCGCGTCATCACCCCGGATCCGGCGCTCGATCCGGCCGGCTACAACAAGGTGTGCCAGCAGAACCCCACAGCGCCCTATTGCAACCTGCCGCTCTACTGGCCCGCGCCGGCGATGCGCCTCTCGGCCGCGGCCGGCATGCACCGGTTCAGCTGGGACATGCGCTATGCGCCGATCAGCGCCGACGATGCGGGGGGCGGTGGTGGCGCGGCGACGGGGGCGGTGCCGCACCGCACCTATCCGCAGGTCAACGCCCCCTGGGCCCCGCCCGGCGCCTACACGGTGCGCCTCACGGTCGGGGGCAGGAGCGTAAGCCAGCCGCTCGCGGTGCGTCTCGATCCGCGGGTCAGGACGCCCGCAGTGGGGCTCGCCCGGCTCGCGGCGCTCTCGCGGGAGATGTACGACGGCGCCAGGACCGCTCGCGCCGCGTACCTCGAAGCTCGGGCGCTGGTGGCCGCGCTCGACCGGCTCGAAGGGGGCGACGCCGCCGCCTTCAAGGCCCGGGTGGACTCCCTGGCGCCGGCACCGCGGCCGCGCGGCGCGTTCGGGGGCTTCGGGGGCGGCTTCGGCGGCGGCGGGGCACCCGCGGGGCCGCCGACGTTGGAGAGCGTGGGCAACGCGCTGCTGGCGGCGGCCATGGCGATGCAGCGCGCCGACGTGTCGCCCACCGCCAATCAGGTGGCCGCCTGCGCCCGCGCCCGCGAGCAGCTGAGCGTGGTGCTGCCGCGCTGGACTGCGCTCAAGACCACCGGGCTCGCGGGCTTGAACGCCAGACGCAGGGCCGCCGGGCAGCCGCCGGTGACGCTCCCGGCTCCGTGATGCCGGGCATCCAGCGCCTTGTACTGTTGAACCACAGATTTCACAGATTAAAGGACTCTTGACCCGCAGATTTCACAGACTCAACACAGATCGAAGAGGATGGCACTCGAACTCGGAGTAATCTGTGTAATCTGTGGGCCATACGGTACGAACCGAGCTCCCGAACTCGAGCACCGAAAGACCCGATGAATCACTCACCTCTCCTGTTCCTCGCCACCTGCATGGCGTGCGCCGCCAGCCAGGCGGCCGACAGCGACGCGGCGCGCTGGGCCCGGGAGGCCCGGAGTGTCACCATCGTCCGGGACGACTGGGGCATTCCGCACATCCACGGAAAGACCGATGCCGATGCCGTCTTCGGCCTGATCTACGCCCAGGCCGAGGACGACTTCAACCGCATCGAGACCAACTACCTCAACGCGATGGGGCGGCTGGCGGAGGCGGAAGGCGATTCCGCGGTCTTCCGGGACCTCCGCATGAAGCTGTTCATCGATCCCGACAGCATGAAGGCGAAGTACCAGACCAGTCCCCCGTGGCTGAAGGCGTTGCTGGATGCCTGGGCCGACGGCCTGAACTATTACCTCTCGACCCACCCCGGGGTGACCCCCCGGGTCATCAAGCGCTTCGAGCCGTGGATGCCCCTCAGCTTCAGCGAAGGGAGCATCGGCGGGGACATCGAGACCATCTCCCTGGCCCGGCTCGCAGCCTTCTACGGGAAGGGGGCAGGGAGCCAGGCCCCGGCCGCACCCGACACGGCCGGCACCGAGCCCGGCGGCTCGAACGGCTTCGCCATCGCGCCGGGGAACACCGCCTCGCACCGCGCCCTGCTGCTGATCAATCCCCACACGACCTTCTTCTTCCGGGCCGAAGTGCAGGTCGCCAGCGACGAGGGCCTGAACGCGTACGGCGCCGTGACCTGGGGCCAGTTTTTCGTCTATCAGGGGTTCAACGAGCGCGCCGGGTGGATGCACACTTCGAGCGGGGTGGACGCCGTGGACGAGTACGCCGAGACGGTCGTGAAGCAGGGGGATCGGCGCTATTATCGCCACGGCGGCCAAGAGCGCCCGCTGACCGTGACCACCGTCACGATCCCCTACAAGACCCCCA
>DASYRI010000156.1:0-12252 GCA_036004545.1 Gemmatimonadales bacterium | reverse complement strand
CGCTGTCCCCGTGAAGCTCACGTTGTAGGGCGAGGGCCTGGGCTCGAACCCCGCGGGGAACGGGTTGGCATTGGGGCCGGTGCCCACCGTCACCGGCACGAACCCGAACGGCACCGTCACGGTGGGATAACCCGGGCGGGCGCCGATGCTGGCGCTGCTCACCGAGGGAAACAGCAGGGCATCCAGGCGATGCAGCTTGAGCGCCGAGTCGATGCCGTTGGTCGCGGAGAGGAGGATGTCCTTCCGCCGGTCGGCTTCGTAGCGCCCGCGGTCGGTCTGGAGGTCCATCTCGTCCGAGACATCGAGGTTCGCCTGGCCGTACTTGATGGCGCCGGCTCGCTGGTGGGCGATGTTCCATTGCCGGAGCTCGGTGAGCGTCTTGACGGGGGCCTTGTCGCCCAGCGACTTGAGCCAGAGGTTGAAATCCCGCTTCATCCCGTACTTGAAGGCGATGGAACAGTCGGCGTCGCGCCCCTTGCCGTTGTCGAGGCCACCACAGACGCTCCAGTTGAGGAAGTTGTTCGCGGGGACGGAGTCGACCACGCTCGGGATGTCGGCGGGGTCCACGATCACCGCACCCTTCGCTCGGAGCACCGCGATCGCGCTGTCCATGACCTTGCGCTGCGAGTCGCCCAGGCCGCCGCGCGGGCTGCCGCCCGCCCCCGTGCGACCCGCCCGGGTGCTGTCGTAGAAGAAAGCGCGGGGGATGCCGATGCGGGCGCCGGTCAGCCCGTTCGGGTTGAGGAATCTGGTGTAGTCGCGGGCCGGGGGCGGCGGGCATTGCTTGGTCGCGGCATCGTTGCTGTCAGGCTGCGCGCCCTCGAGGGCGCCGAGCATGATGGCGGCATCGCTCACCGAGCGGGCCATCGGGCCGGGGGTGTCCTGGTCGGCCGTGATCGGGATGACGCCGTAGCGGCTCACCCGCCCCACCGTGGGCTTGATCGCGGCGAGCATGTTCTGGTTGGCCGGGCTCAGGATCGAGCCGGAGGTTTCGGTGCCCACGTTCGCCGCCCAGAAGCTGACGTTGGTCCCCACGCCGGAGCTGGATCCTCCGGTGCCCAGCACCGGGCGGCCGTCGAAGGTGTTGTCGCGGGGGTCCCGGCGCGGGTCCCAGGGATTCATCCCATAACCCGTGAGCGCGTTGTAGTTGCCCGGCATGCCGCTCGCGACCCAGTTGGCGAGCTCGGTGAGCTGGGTCTTGGCCAGGATGATCGCGCCCGCGGCCTTGAGGTTCCGGGTGAGGGTCGCGTCGTAGGTCGGCACCAGGTCGGCAAAGGCCAGCGCGCCGCCGGTGGTCGGCATCTCGACGTCGTGGATGTTGTCCTTCAGGGCGACGGGGATCCCGTGCAGGGACCCGAGGATGACGCCCCGGGCCCGGAGGCGGTCGAGGGAGTCGGCGATCGCGAGCGCGTTCGGATTGACGGCGATGACGGCGTTGAGCCGGTCCTCGTAAGTGGCGATTCGTTGCAGGGAGAGCTGAACAATCGCCCGGGACGTGGTTCGGCCCTGTTCGAGGGCGGTGCGGAGGTCGCCGATGCCGGCTTCGACGACCGAGAAGGCCGGCGCCGCCGTGCGGGCTGTGGCGGGGCGGCGCGGGGTCTGGGAGGCGCCGGCGCCGGCAACGACCGCGCCGGCGAGGGCGCCGAGGAGAATGGATCGAGACATGGGGTCACCGTTCATCGAGTGCCAGATAATACCCGTGTCGGAGGCCCCGGGCGACCTACTTCAGTCCGGCCTCCTTCCTGACGTACTCCGCCGCGGCGCGATGGGTGGCGAACCAGACCTTCTCCTTCCCGGCCCCTCTGGCCCGGATGTGCTCGAGCAGGAGCTCGAGCGCCACGATTCGGGAGCGGTGGCCGCTGATGTGGGGATGCATGGTCAGGACGAACATGGTCCGCTCGTCCCACGCCTTGTCGAACTCGTCCATCCAGACTTGCGCGACCTCTCTCGGTGAGGCGTAATTGGCGCCCTGCACGTTGAAGAGCGGCGCGTCGTCCGCGATCCACTCCACCGGGATCTCCACCAGGCCGGTGGGCCGGCCGTCCTGCAGCAGCTCGTAGGGGCGGTCGTCGGACATCATCGAGCTTTCGTAGGTGAAGCCGAGCTCCCGGACGATCGAGAGCGTGCTAGCGGAGAAGTTCCAGGAGGGGGCCCGGTACCCCACCGGGCGGGTCCCGGTCACCCGGGTGAGGTAGTCCAGGGCCCGGCGGACCAGGTCGCGCTCGACGTCCGCCGGGAGCAGGGTGTTGGTCTCGTGGATCCAGCCGTGGACCCCGAACTCGTGGCGCCCCGAGCGGCCGATGATCGTCGCCATCTCGGGGTGCAGCATGAGGCTCACCGCCGGGATGAAGAAC
This sequence comes from Gemmatimonadales bacterium, assembly GCA_036004545.1. Classification (GTDB taxonomy): domain Bacteria; phylum Gemmatimonadota; class Gemmatimonadetes; order Gemmatimonadales; family GWC2-71-9; genus JABFSM01. The sequence continues at coordinate 9,898 of DASYRI010000156.1, read as the reverse complement.
GAGGCGGGGATGCTGTGCCGGTCGAGCAGCTCCACCACGCGCGGGAGGGCGACCCGCGCCCCGTACTCGCCTTGGGAAAGCGCCCCGATGGTGGGGTCCCCGGTGCGGAGCGACACGGTCTCGTTGTCGACGTCGAAGGAGAGCAGGACCGCGACCCGCGCGCCGTCGGGCCACTGGCTCGGCTGCAGGCTCCGGCCGGCACGGACGGCGCTGACGACGCGCTGGACGGTGTCGTCGGACCATTCCCAGGCCGGGCGGAGTCGCGCGGGCGTCTGGGCCGGCAGGCGACCGGCGGCGAGGGACGAGACGGCAAGGCTCACGAGTCCTGGAATCAGGATGCGGTGCATGGATCCTCCGGCGTCGCTCTGGCGGCCGCGTCGAAGTCAGCTTGATCGGGTCGCTCAAACATAGCGCAGGAATCTCACGGCTTCGATCCGCATCCCGCATCCGTAACCGGTCGGACCAGGCTCCATAACCTTGCCCGGTTCCCGCCAGCCCACGACGCCATGCTTGCAAGGCGTGCCGATCGGGTTCTCCGGCCCATAACCGGTCGGTGATAGCGACCTCGGCTTACGGCACCGGCGGCGGCAACGGGCGCATTTCGTACTCCTTGGGCGGCTCCGCGCCCAGCAGGTATTTCACGAAGTAGTCCCAGCGCCGGCGCACCATGTACGGCTCGTTCCCGAAGCCGTGGCCCCGGTTGGGCAGCATCAGCAGATCGAAGTCCTTGTTGGCCCTGATCAGCGCGTCCACCACCAGCATGGTGTTGCCCGGGGGCACGTTGTTGTCCATGGTTCCGTGGGCCAGCAGCAGTTTTCCCTTGAGGTTCCCGGCCACCAGCTGGTTGGCCTGGTTGTCGTAGTTGGTGCTACCGTCGGGGTTTTTCACCAGCAACCCGTGCCACTTCTCCCCCCAGTCGTCTTCGTAGTGACGGTTGTCGTGGTTCCCCGCTTCGGAAATCCCCACCTTGAAAAAATCGGGATAGCGGAACATCGCGCCGGCCGCCGCGAAGCCGCCGCCGGAGTGTCCGTAAATCCCCGCCTTGTCGAGATCGATCCAGGAATAGCGCTCCGCCAGCTGCTTCATGCCGGCCACCTGGTCGGGCAGGCCGTTGTCACCCATGTCGCCGAAGTAGGCGGCCTGGAACGAGAGCGAGCGCATAGCGGTGCCCATCGCGTCGATCTCCACCACCACGAAGCCCAGCTCGGCGAGCGCCTGGGCATCGCCCCGCGCGGGGGAGAAGGCCCAACTCCCCACGCTTCCGATCTGGGGGCCGGGATAGACCCGGTTCACGATGGGATACTTGCGGGTCGAGTCGAAGCCGGTGGGACGGAAGAGCAGCCCGTAGAGATCGGTCCTGCCGTCCCTCGCCTTGACCGAGAAGGGCATCGGGGGCTTCCAGCCGGCCGCCACCAGGCGGGAGATGTCGGTCTTCTCGAGCCGAAGCAGCTCCCTGCCGGCGGCATCGCGCAGCACGCTCACCGGCCCCACGTCGGGTTGCGACCAGGTGTCCACGAACATGGCCCCCGACGGCGCCATGGCGATCTCGTGGTCGCCCTCCTCGGGCGAGAGCAGTTTGAGGCCGGTGCCGTCGAATCTCACCTTGTACAATTGCCGGAAGTACGGATTGACCGGCTCCCGCCCTGCGGCGATAAACCAGATGGTGCGGGCCTTCTCGTCCACCCGGGCGAGCTGCAGCACCTTCCAGCTCCCGCTGGTGATCGGGTTCTTGAGCGCGCCGGTCGCGGCATCGTACAGATAGAGGTGACCCCAGTCGCTGCGCTGGGAATACCAGATCAGCTCGTTGGTGCCGGAGAGCCACCGCCAGCTCACGTGGTCGAAGCCCGACTCGAAGAACGTGGGCACCGTCTCCTCCACGGCCTCGCGCACGTTCCCCGTGGCCGCGTCGGCCAGGCGGACCCACTCGTGCTTGTGGTCGCGCGAAGTGGAGACGAAGGCGAGCCGCGAGCCGTCGGCATTCCACTGCACGTCGGCCCACTCGCCGGGGCCTTCGCACGCCACGTCGTCGCACGCGGTGGAGCGGTGCTGGTCGGGCGGCATCTGCAGGTGCACCACCCGGGGGCCGTCCACCTCGATGATCACCCGCTGGATCATGGTGACGACGCTGTCGCCGGGCAGCGGATACTTCCACGCCTTGAGGGTCGGGTGGCCGGCCCGGGTGTCCACCAGGTACATCTCGCCCACGTTGCGTTGATCCTGGCGGAAGGTCGCCAGCTTCCGCGAGTCGGGCGACCAGAGCACGATGGGCCGGTCGCTGCTCCTCCAGCCGGCGTTGTCGGTGGCGTAGCCGAAGTCTTTCACCCCGTCGGTGGTGAGCGGGGTGTCCTCGCCGGTGGCGAGGTCGCGCACCCAGAGATTCCAGTCGCGGATGAAGACCGCCCGCTTGCTGTCCGGTGAGGTGACCGAATTCCTTGGCGCGGCATCCACGGCGGCGGCGCATGCGGTGCCCGGGACGTCGCAGATCCAGCGGCGCCCCCGCGCCTCGAAGGTGATGGACTTGCCGTCGGGAGAGAGATCGAACCGGGTGAAGGGCAGGTGGAGCGCGTCGAAGGTCGAGTCGGCGGCCCGGGAAAGCGCCGCGGCCAGCTTCACCTGGTCGAACGCCCGCTCCCGGCTCTTTCGAGCCGGATCGACCATGACGAATTCGAATCCGCCCCTGACCGCGGTGCGATAGGAGAACCGATCGCCGGGAAGCCAGATCGGGTGAACCGACCCACCCGTCACGAGCGGCCCGGTGTTGTAGCTCATGAACCGCTCCGCCCGGGCGTAGTCGGCGGCGGTGAGGGGGCGGAGGGCGGGCTGTGGCGCCTGGGCGGAGCCGCTGGCCAGGATGGCCGGGAGCAGGAGTGAATGGAGGCGCATGGGAGCCGGGATCCCGTTGCCAAAGGTGAGGCAGAATATACGCCATGAGTGACCCGATCGTCCGCGTGGCCGGCGCGCCGTCAGCGTCGTTCCAGCGGCACTGCGTCCGGGTTACTTGACGCTCTGATCGAACAGCGCGCTCTTCATTTGGCACCGGCAGCAGCCGAAAACGCATGGTGTGTTGCATCCCAGGCTGTCGCCCCAGACGCCCATGATGATCCAGCGGGATCCGTAAACCGGGTGAGGCCCGTAGTATTCTGGCGGATGCGAATCGATCCCCATCGGGAAGCGGCGCAGCGTGTCATTGGGGTTCTCCGGGATGATCACCTGCCGGAACTGCCCGCCGGTGCTGTCCGCCCACATATAGCTCGTCCCGTCGGGAATCCCCAGCAGGGCATAGGCCCCTTGCGCGCGAAACCGGGAGATGATCCGTCCCTGCGCCAGTTCTGTGCGAGTGAGGTAGGCAGCACCCCGTTCGGGTTCGATCCGAACCATGGGACCGGGCATGACCCGGCCGCTGTCCCTCACAGGGAGTCGCTGCTCGTCGCCGGCGCCCCGCGCGGTATCGAAACTGAGTCCGTGCGCGTAGGCGAGCAGTGCGGAGCGTGCGGTGCCGTCAACCCCCGCGAAAGGGGCAGCGGGGGTTCCGCTGGGGGGAGGAGGGGCATTGCACGCCGCGACCAGCAAGATGAGGAGTGCGCCTCCGACTACCGAACGAGGAATGGGGCTACTTCGGCTGGTCGACATATTGCCTCCCTGCTGGGGTGATGAGGATACTGAACTGTCCCGCCGGTCAGTACTTGTTCGCCCTGCGAATGACGGCATCCATGCTCGCCAGGATTCCGTTCACCGTGGGCTCCCCCTCGGCCCAGAGCTCCTTCACCGCCAGGGCCCACTTGAGCGCCACGTCCCGCTTCCCACTGGCTGTAGCGAGCTCGGCGCGCAACGCCATGGCCCGGACGAGGGCGGCAGCCTTGTGGATTTCCTCGAGCAGGTCGAGGCGGGACGCGGGAAGCGCATTCAGGGCGATGTCGAGGCGATGCGCCGCGGCAGCCGAGTCCCCCATCCTCGCTTGCAGGGCGGCCTCGAGAAAGACGGTATGCATTGCTGTCGCGCCGGGTGGAGCCGACTCCCGCAATTGGTCGAGCCCGGCCAGCCTCCTCCGCACCATCGCGAGCTCGCCATGGGCGATGTGCCACTGAAACTCCAGGATCTGCCGAGCCCCGGAAGTCGGCCGCTGCGCTCGCCGCAGGCCCGCCACGACGAAGGCGAACGACGCGGCATCATCGAAGACGGCTTCTCGAGTGGCGGGCTGCTGCGCCATGAGCACCAGCGCGGTGATCCGCCGCTCGACCCGGCGCTCCATGGCGTCCAGACTGTCCTCTCCCGCTCCGGCAGCGGCCTGCGCCAGGAGCGCGAACGCCGGCTGCCAGACTCCGGTGGGCACTTTGATTGGATTTCCCTCCGCGGTGCGAAGGACCAGCGGCTCGGACCAGCGTGCCAGGAGATCGCTCGCCAGGGTGGGGCGACCAAGCAGTTCGGCTACAGGGGCCAGCCGCAGGGCGATCTCGGCGGGGGGCTCGCGCCAGGCCAGGAGCAGCGAGTCTCCGGTACGGCGCGCCTCGCTGAACTGGCCCAGCTTGAGAAACAGCCTCACCTCGGCGACGCCGATTTCCACCCCGCGAATCCCGTCCCGGGTGAGGCGAGCCGCCTCGTGGAGCAACAAGAGCGCCGAATCGCTTGCCGGTCGGCTGAGATTCAGGTCTCCGCCTAGCTCGAGCTGCTCGGCCATGAGCATCCGGGGAGCTGCGCTGTCTGGAAAAGCCCGGATCCACACCGCGCTCAGGTCGCGCAGCTGCTCGCGGTTCCGGGCCACGGCAGCCGGCCAGCTCGGCGGCATGGCCTCCCGGCGCCCCTCGAGGAACTCCTTCCGGGGAAAGGGGACAAACGCAAGAGTGTCCCCTTGCCAGGATGGAAACGCCGCGAACCACAGGGTGTCGCGCCCGACGTAATATCCTTCGCGGATTGCGTCGACCTCGGTAAACATCAGCTGCTTCAGACGGCCGAAGCTGTTCTCCTGAAAGAGGAGGTAGGCGGAGGGCAGGAGCTCGAGCGCTCGACGGTAGGCCAGGATTGCGGCGTGGTAGCTGGATCGGAACCGCCAGCGGGACGGGCTGAGGCTGTCGGGTATTACCAGCCTGTCGCGCGCCTGACACTGCCCCAGCCCCAGCCAGGCCACGAAGTCTGTGGTATCCCGGGACAGCCGAGCGTGGTAAGCGGCACAGGCTCGCCCGTAATCACCGGCGGCCAGCGCAGCGAGGGCCCGCGCGAGCTGCTGATCGGCCGGCGCCAGCCCGCTGCTGGGAAGAGCAGCCAGCGCCGCCTGCCAGCGCGAGCTCGGCTCTCCCGACCATTCCGAGATCATCGCCAGGCGGAGGTTGGCCCGGGCGAATGCCGGGTCGCTGGCCAGGGCTGCGCGGAGATGCCCCTTGGCGGCCTCGAGATTCCATTCGCCGATCGCCGAGTCGGCGATCGCGTATTCGCGTACCGCCGAGATCGACCGGGTTCCGAGGCCTTCGTCCCCCAGCCGCGTGGCGACCGACCCCAGCACCAGCTGGTTGGCGAGCCGGACGAACTCGCGCCCGACATCGCCGGGACCCGGCGGCACCGTGAGCACCCGCTCCCGGATCGCGGAGCCGTTGCGGGTTACGTCATAGAGCACCGCTCGCACGAAGGTCGTGTCGCTGCGCTCCCAGATCTCACCCCACACGAGGAGTCCGGCCCCGGCCGCCCGGGCGATCTCGAGACTCCGGGACAGCTCGGTCACCGAGCCGCCGCGGCGCAGAACGGCGTCCCGCACCCGCATGGAATTCACCAGTCGCACCCCGCTCCAGCGGGACATCGCCTCGTAGAGCAGCGATTCGGAGAGATCGCCGTTGATCGCTTTCGGGCCGCCGGCCCCTGGACGCTGCCGGAACGGGAGCACGGCGTAAAGCTCCCGATCGAGCCGGGGATGCGAGATCCGCCACCACCCCACCGCCACCAGCGTCAGGGCGACGACGGCGGCGAGCAGAGCCCAGGTCCGGCGCGGCCGCGCGCGCAGCGGCACCCACCCGCTCAAGGCGGCCGCGAAGGAGCGGGCATCGGGATAGCGCTCGGCGGGCGACACCGCCAGCGTGCGCGCGATCACCTCCTCCAGCCAGCGCGGCGCGTCCGGCCGGGTTAGGCGAAACGTCGTCAACCGTTTCGGAGTGCGTCGTCCGGTGGTTTCGGCTCGGCTGGAGGCGTCAGGCAGCTCGCCGCTCAGCATCTCGTACAGCACGCAGCCGAGCCCGTAAATGTCGCTCCGGCCGTCGATGCTTTCCTGCCCCGTGAGTTGCTCGGGTGACATGTAGCCCGGCGTGCCCAGCGGCAGCCCGTCGGTGGCACCCGCGCTCGCCGCGCCGAGCGCGCGCGCAATGCCGAAGTCCGCCACTACCGCGTGTCCCGACTCGAGCAGGATGTTCTCGGGCTTGATGTCCCGGTGCACGATCCCCGCGTCATGCGCGTGGGCCAGCGCATCCGCCGTCTCCCGCGCGATGGCGAGCGCCTCGGCCACCGGCAGCCGCCGCTCCGCGAGCAGCCTCGCACGCAGCGTGCTCCCCGCGATGTACGGCATGACGTAGTAGAGGAATCCCTCGGCCTCACCGCTGTCGTAGAGCGGGAGCACGTTCGGGTGCTGCAGCGTGGCGGCGATGCGGATCTCACGCAGAAAGCGCTCGGAGCCCAGCCTCCGGGCAAGCTCCGGCCCGAGCACCTTGACCGCCACCGGGCGCTCGTGGCGCAGGTCGCGCGCCAGGTACACCGTGGCCATCGCGCCGCGACCGATCTCCCGCTCGATCGCGTAACGGCCGGCCAGGATCCCCGGGAGGGGGGACTGGTCCAGCGGCACCGGGTCGCTCTCGGTTGTAGGAAGCAACGAAGAGAATACCGCCTGAACTGCGGCCCCGCCACTCTCGGGCGCTGGTCACTGAAGAACAGGCATCAGGGGGGCATAGCGGCCGCGATCGACGCCAGCACGCCGAGCGCGCAGCTCGCCGAGCGGGGCGCGTAGGTGAAGTCGCCGTTGGGGCTCGACCCGGTCATCGCCCGCCCATCCACCTTCACCGTGCCCCATCCGGTCAGCTTCCCATCGGAGCCGAACGTGAGCGTGAACGGGGTCGTGCCATGCTGCACCTCGATCATGACCTGGGCTCCCTGGAGTCGCACGAGGTACTGGCGCAGGATCACGGCTCACGACAACCCACGACGACGCCCTCGGGCCGGAACTCCAGGTCCATCCCGACGCGACTACCATACTCCCCGCTCAGGCGCAGCCCGGTCGGTGTCCTGGCCCAGATCTTCTTGTCCGATCCGCCGCCGAGCACGAAGTCGAGCGTCGCTGCCGGGAGCGCACTCGCGGAGGCGAGCTGCGTGGTCGGTGAGGAGACGGCGAGCGTGCCGATCGCGCAGTGTCGGGTGCGCGGCTCGTAAATCGGACGGGAGATCGGCTCCGCCCGGCCATCGGCGTAGGTCCGGGTGCCCTGCCGGTATCCGGTGATCACCTGCCCCGAAATGTCCGCCGCGGCGGGCCCGGCGAGTCGTCCATCCGGCCGCATGGTGAACGCGAATGGCAACGCCCCGTCGTCGAATGCGATGCGCAGGCCGCCGGCGGTCATCGTGGTCGTGTACCCGATGGTCTGGGGTTCGAGATCGGCGCAGGTGAGGGAGGCGGACTCATTGGAGAACGAGAGAGCGAACTTCCCGGGCCCCCTGGCCCGTTCGACGCCGACCACCTGGTCGAACCGGGCCTGAATGGCCCGAGTAAGAACCGCATGGAACAGATCTCCTGGAGCTGCCAGAAGGCGCCGATCTGTCGCACAGCCGTTTCCTTCGGGTCGCTCACCCGCATCGCCTTCTTGACCTGGTCGACCGATGGCATCGAGCTCTGGTAGGGCGGGTTCTGGGACTGGGCCCGGACGGCGCGGCTCGGCGGAACGACGGCGGCCGCCACGAGCAAGAGCGCACTGGTGCTTCGGGACACAGGCTACCTCCTCACTTCCAGTGGAGTGCGGTTCACGGCTGGAGATTGCGCCGGCCGCTCACTGCCGGACGAATCGCATCGGCAGCCCGAACGATGTGGTCTCGTACCCGGCGTTCACGAACTTGAGCACCATCGGCTCGGACTGATCCAGGGTGACGTGGACGACGTCGCCGTCCACGATGAAGGTCCCGTCCTTGGCGGCCGGCTGGCCCCCTGGCGGCTTCAACGTCAGCGTGAGCTTGTTATCAGGCTTGAAGTCGAGCCGGAACTCGCCGTCGGAGCTGGTCGCGACCCAGGTGCCCGCCGTCGTGGGCGCGCTCCGGGTGGAGACGTTCGACTCGGCGCCGGCCTTGCCTCCGATGCAGAGCTTCCCGAACATGCGGACCTGGTCCTCGATGCAGTTGCCGTCCTTGATGAAGGTGGAGGGGAGTGCCCCCGGCAGGGTGACGATGAGCTTCTCGCCCTCCACCATATAGGTGCCGGTGGCCTTCCCCAGCGGGCCCCCGTTCATCTCGACCTTGCCGCCCGACTTGAACTCGAACGAGAGGGAATCGCCGTTGGCGGCGGAGTAGGTCCCGCCGGCAACCGAGCCGGAGGTGGGGGTGGCGGTCGCGGCGGAGCCGGCGTTGGCACCGGAATCGGGAGCGGAACGGGTCCTGGAGCAGGCCGAGCAGACGATCAGAGCGGCGACTACGAGTAGCCTGGGTCCCATGGGTGACTCCGCTGAAAGAGAGGGATATGGCCCATCCTTACCGGCAGTGCGCAGGACTGCCGGGTTTCCGATCAAGCCGGCGCCGGTCCCGCCGGCCGGGGCTCCACCCGGGACGGCATGGTGCGCCCCGGGACCTCGAGCAGATTCAGCACAGACATGGGGTTTTCGGTTGGCGGGTGACAGATGATACTTGATCTCTCGGAGGATGGGCGAGGCCGTGGCCGACCGGTTCACCCGAGCCAACCCTCTTCCCTTGACAGCCGACAGGAGTCGGCCCATGTCGCCGCCCCGCTGGGCCGAGGCGGTGAAGCGCTACCTGCCGTCCGCGCGCCACGTGGTGTTCCCGACCGGCGGGCACGTGCCGTTCGGAACCCCGTGCGCGGCGGCGCTGGCGAGCTAGTTCGTCCTTGCCGGCGATGCGCGCGGGCTGGACTTCTCGTGTGCTGCGTCGCTCACCCGGCCGCCGTTCAAGCTCCCCTAGCGGACGAAGCGAGCCGGGCGGGCAATCCGGCAAGGGCCGTGCGGATCTGGGCGAGGTGATGCTCGTTGTGCGAGGCGATCTTGTCGAACTCCTCCTTGAGCGTCCGGACCCCGGTCTCGCTGTGCACCCACTCCAGGTGGCCGTGCCGCTCGTAATGCTCGGCCGCCAGGTACCGGAGACCGGCGCGGGTAGCCGCGTAGATTTCCCGCGACAGGTTGAGCGGCATGGTGGCGTAGTCGAGCCCACGAGCATAGGCGTCCTGGTCGTAGACCCAGAGCACCCGGCGGCCCTCGCTCAACACCTTGCGGATCCGCTCGTTGAACACCGCCTCGGAGTCGGCGAGGTGGTGGAGCACGAAGCGTACGGACCACTTCCCCGGTCCGTAGGTCGCCTCCAGCTCCCTGCTTCCAAGCTCGAAGAATCGGAGCGTCTCGTCCCGGGTCGCGTCGAGCGCCGCGAGGATGTCCATGGGATTCCCTGATCACGATGGTGCCCATCAATCTACACACGGGCGAGGCCCCCGCCACCGCAAAACGGACGGGGTATTCTGGTCGGCTGCCCCCGACTCGACCTGGCCCTCTCGATCACCGTCGCCCTCTCCGAATCGTGACATCCCCATTCACGATCCGCACCTTGATCAGTCCCCCACCGTCCCCGACCACGCCGCGGGCGCGGACGTACTTCCGCGGCCTCCCCTCCCAGCCGTCCCAGCGCTCGGTTTCCTCCTGGGAGAGATTCCAGTCGCTGGTGATCCTTGTCT